>NZ_JAMYPD010000002.1:0-459740 GCF_040320195.1 Mesorhizobium sp. M0768
ACCCTCCCCCCCCCACTCTCTCCCTCCGTACTGCCGTACGTGCGTACTGCCCTAATTCCCTACTGCAGTACTGCCCTACGGCCCTACTGCCCTACTGCCCTACTGCCCTACTGCCCTACTGCCCTACTGCCCTACTGCCCTCGCTTCAAAGCCACCCATTCTTGCGAAACCGCCAGTAAAGAAACGTGCAGATCAGGGCAATTGCCGCCAGGACGGCCGGGTAGCCATATTCCATCCTCAGTTCCGGCATGTCGCTGAAATTCATGCCGTAAATGCCGGCGAATGCCGTCGGCACGGCCAAGATTGCGGCCCATGAGGCAAGCTTCTTGGAGATCGCCGTCTCCTGGCTTTGACCGACCAGAAGGCTCGCCTCGAAGGCGAAGGCGAGAACCTCACGCAGGCTGTCGATCTTTTCCTGGACAGTGCGGATGTGGTCGGTGACGTCGCGAAACAGCGGGTGCATGGCTGTGTGGATTTGCGGCAGATCGGCGCTGGTGAGCCGCCGGCAGACCTCCACCAGCGGCAGGGCCGCATTACGCAGGCGCAAGAGATCGCGGCGCAGCATGTAAAGCCGTTCGATATCGGAGCCGGTCATCGGTTTCAGCAGAACCTTGTCCTCGATCGCCTCGACCTCGTTTTCGATCTGCTCAAGCACCGGCATATAGTTGTCGACGATGAAATCGAGAATGGCGTAGAGGACGAAATCCTCGCCCTTGGCAAGGGAATGCGGGCAGCTTTCCCAATGCTGGCGAACGGCGGCGTAGGAGGTCGACGGGCCATGCCTGACGCTGACGATGTAGCCCGCGCCGACGAACAGATGCGTCTCGCCGAAGGTGACGCGGCTGTCGATCAGCTGCGCCGTGCGGGCAACGATGAACAGGGCATCACCATATTGCTCGATCTTCGGTCGCTGGTGCGGATGCTCGGCGTCCTCGATCGCCAGCTCATGCAGATGGAATTGCGCCTGGACGCGCAGCAACAAATTGCGGTCGGGCTCCAGCAGTCCGATCCAGACCACGTGGCCCGGCTTCCCGGCCCATTCGCCGGCTTCCTCGATCGGAATGTCGGCGATGCGCCGCCCAGCCGTATAGACGCCGCAAGCGATTATACCCGACATCGGCGGCGCAGGAGCAAACTCGCGGACATATTCCATCGCAGCCTCCTGAAGGCGGGGCCTTCATCGCGGAACTGAGAAGTCGGCGCGTCGAAAGCTTAGCGCAATTTTCTGTCGGGTGGCGAATCCGAAATTCGCATCAGTGCTGAGAGAACTCACTTCGCTGGTTGGGTTGCGGGAAGAATAATCTTGTCCGTCTTATCGCCCTTCGGACGATCGGCCGGCATCTGATCGCCGGTGACGATATAGTAGATCGTCTCGGCGATGTTGGTGGCGTGGTCGCCGATGCGCTCGATGTTCTTGGCGCAAAACAGGAGATGTGTGCAGGGGGTGATGTTGCGTGGGTCTTCCATCATGTAGGTCAGCAATTCGCGAAACAGAGAGGTGTACATGGCGTCGATCTGGTCGTCGCGGTCGCGCACGAAACCGATTTTCTCCACCGACCGCGACGCATAGACGTCGAGTACTTCCTTGAGCTGGGTCAGTGCCAGATTGGCCAAAGCCTCGAGGCCGCGGAACAGACTGTTCGGCTGGCGCCCGTCTGCGACGGCAACCACCCGCTTGGCGACGTTCTTGCCGAGGTCGCCTACCCGTTCGAGGTCAGCCGAGATGCGGATCGCGCCGACGATTTCGCGCAGATCCGTCGCCATCGGCTGGCGTTTGGCGATGATGATGATCGCCTTGTCGTCGATCTCGCGCTGTCCCTCATCCAGAACCAGGTCGTCCCGAATGACTTTCTGGGCAAGCCCCGGATCAGCATTGACCAGCGCCGCGACGGCCTGCTCGACCATGCGCTCGGCATGCCCGCCCATCGCCGCGATGCGCTTCGACAGATATTTCAGCTCCTCGTCATAGGCGCTGACGATATGCACGGACTGCATGGACGAAATGCCTTCCCGGGATCTCGTGGTTGAGTCGTTCCCTCGAATCCCCGCTGATACGCTAGCCGGATGACAGAAAAAAGAAACGGCCCATTATGTGCTAGAGATAGTACTACGCTAGCGAGCCGGCAAATGGACCGTGAACGCCGCACCCTTGCCGACCTCCGACCTGATGGAGAGTCTGGCGTTGTGGCGGGTCAGGATATGCTTGACGATGGACAGGCCAAGGCCGGTGCCCTTCTGGGTTCGGCTGTTCTCGACGTCGACACGGTAGAAGCGCTCGGTGATGCGCGGGATGTGCTCTTCGGGGATGCCGGGGCCGAAATCCCTGATGGTGACGTCGATGCCCGGTTCGGGATCGCTGTCGCTGCGTATGATCGACACCACGACACGTCCGCCCGACTGACCATATTTGCAGGCGTTTTCCAGCAGGTTTTCGAAGACCTGGAAAAGCTCGTCCCGATCGCCGGGCACGTCGAGCGGCCCTTCCGCGAAATCACGCTCGATGACGACGCCGTTTTCCTTTGCGAGCGGCCCAAGCGAATCGATGACGCTGTCGATGGCCTGGCGCAGATCGACCTCGGTTCCCGGCTTGAGATAGGGCTTCATCTCCAGGCGCGACAGCGACAGAAGGTCGTCGATGAGGCGCGCCATGCGGCTGGTCTGGTTCTGCATGATCTGCAGGAACTGCTCGCGCGCCGCGGGGTCGTTGCGGGCCGGCCCGCGCAGCGTCTCGATGAAGCCGGCGATCGAGGCGAGAGGCGTGCGCAGCTCGTGGCTGGCATTGGCAATGAAGTCGGCACGCATTCTGTCGATCCGGCGCGCCTCACTCTGGTCCTTGAACACCAGCACGTAGAGATCCGTGGCATGGCCGACTGAAGACGCGCTCACCCGATAGGCTCGTTCGACCGGCAGCTTTTCTATGTAGTCGACGCTGTCCGAAGCGACGTTGCCCGCCAAGATGCTATCCAGCAAGGCCTGCATTTCCGGCGCGCGGAATTTCAGCGACAGCGACATGCCGGGGGCAATCCCACCGAAGGCGGCAAAGGCAGCGGCGTTGGCGTGGACGATGGCGGCGGAGCGATCGAAAATGATCAGCGGATCGGCAACCGCCGCCGCGAGATATTCGCCGGAAAGTTGTTGCACGCCCGACTCGATGGCCGCGGCATTTTCGGTCGATTGGCGGGCGATGCCGGCCGGCAGCATCGCAGCGGCAACCAGCACGGCGCCAGCCAGCAGCACCACATAGCCAGACATGCCGGCAAAACCATAGACCATCAGAACCGCAACGAGACCGGCCGCCAGCAGCCAGCGGCTGTTCCACAGCCGCATGGCGACGGTTTGCGCCCTGCCTCTCCGCTCTGTGCCGATGTCGGCCATTTGCGCTCCGTCTGCGGCCACTTCAAGAACTTCTTGCTGGACCGGCGCTAGAGCGCAGTGCGTCCAATTGGGCGCACAAAGGACGCTCTACCTCTTTATCTGCTGCATCGTTCTTTCCGAAAATCGATTCCGATTTTCGGGCCGATGCAGTAAGGCTCCCAATAGCACGAGTCCGGAAGCTGGAAAGGTTCGCCTCGATGAAAAACGCCAACGAAAGCCCCGCCGCACCCTCATCGGGGCCGCTGAAGATCATGATCGACGGCAAGGAGAGGGCGTTCGACATCGAGGCCCCCGCGCTTCCCGACTGGGTCGAGGACCGCAAGCTCACTGCCGGCGGTTACCCTTACGACAAGAAGATGAAGAGCGAGGAGTATGACGAGAGGCTAGAGAAGCTGCAGATCGAGCTGGTCAAGGCGCAGGCGTGGCTGCAGTCGACAGGCAGGCGGGTAATGTCGCTGTTCGAGGGGCGCGACGCTGCCGGCAAGGGCGGCACGATCTTCGTTTTGCGCCAGTATCTGAATCCTCGCACGGCGCGCAACGTGGCGCTGACCAAGCCAACGCCCACCGAGCTTGGACAATGGTACTTCCAGCGCTACGTCGACCACTTCCCGACGTCGGGCGAATTCGTCACCTTCGACCGCTCCTGGTATAACCGCGCCGGCGTTGAACCGGTGATGGGATTCTGCACGCCCGAGCAGCACGAGCAATTTCTGGACGAGGTTCCGCATTTCGAGCGGATGATTCGCAACGAGGGCATACATTTCTTCAAATTCTGGCTGAACATCGGCCGGGAAACGCAGCTCGAGCGATTCCACGACCGCCGCTGGAGCCCGCTGAAGAGCTGGAAGTTTTCGCCAATCGACATCGCCGGCATCAGCAAATGGGACGAATACACCAAAGCGCGCGACCTGATGGTCGAGCGCACGCACAAGGAGTTCGCGCCCTGGATCATTGTGCGGGCGAACGACAAACGGCGCGCGCGGCTGGCCGTCATGCAGCGCATTCTCCTTTCGCTTCCCTATGACGGCCGCGACCTCGACGTCATCGGCAAGGAGGACAAGAAGATCATCGGCGAAGGGCCGACTTTCCTCGAAAAATAAGCTCACCTCATCGATACGCGGCTCTCATGCCGCCAGCCGGGCAATCCGCTGCAGTCGCTTCAGCGTGGTGTCGTCCTGCAGCGCCTGCTGGAAAAGCGAGATCTCCTGATCGATGCGGTCGCAGAGCGCGCCGGTGTCGCCCCTAAGCAGGTCGCGCGTCTGTAGCAGCGCCGCGACAGGCTTCTTGGCGAGTTGCCTGGCTCTTGCCAACGTGGCTTCCTCGACGCTGCCGTCCGTCACAATCTCGCCGACAAGGCCCAGTGCCCTGGCATCTTCGGCGGCGAGCGTGTCGCCCAGGCAGAAGAAGCGGAACGCCCCGGCATAGCCGAGCTTCTGCGGCGCCAGAATGCTGGTCGCCGCGTCCGGCACCAGGCCGAAATCGACGAACGGCACCCGAAACGTGCTCTTGCTCGAGGCGATCACCATGTCGCAGTGGAACAGGATGGTGCAACCGACGCCGACGGCGTCGCCGTCGACACAGGCAAGGACCGGTTTCGGAAACGTCGCCAGCGTGCGGAACATATCGGTGACGGCGGCGATCAGTCGCCGATGTTTGGTGGCGTCGAGAAATTCGGAGAAATCGGCACCGAGGCAGAAGCAGCCGGCCAAGCCGCGCAGGACCACTACGCGGACGTCGTCGTCGACAGCGGCTTCGTGGAATGTCCTGGCCAGGCTTTCATAGGCCCGCCTGTCCAGCACCGGGCGGCCGTCACCCGACGATACCGTGACGATCAGCGTGTGATTGCGGAATTCTGCTTTTGAGTGAACGTTCATGGCCTCTCTCCAATCTCACGAGGCGCGTCTCTGTCCGAGCATGTCCGGATACCCTCTGGCCAGCACCGGCGCAAAGTGGTTGCGGCGCGAACGCACCACGTCGAGCGTGTGCTCGTTGAAGGTGAGCAGTGTGGCAACCACCTGCTGGTTGCCATAGGTACGCTGGTAACCGAGCGGCGTTGCCAGGAAATGCAGCTGCAGCGCGCGAAGCACCCACATCGGCTCGAATTCGATGATCACCTGGTTGACGTTGCGCTTCAGACCCCACTCGACGAAGCCGGCGATCAGCTCGGTGCCGACCGTCGACACGCCGCGCCGACCGTCGCGGAATCCCGGCGCAACCGCATAGCGGGTCAGTTCATAGACATTCGGGCCCGACGGTGGGGTTCCCTCATAAAGGTCCGCCAGCACATCGGTTAGAAGATGGGCCCGGGTTGTCGGCAACATCCGCTGATAACCGGCGAGCTCGCCATTGCGGATGACGATCTGGTGCACTGCCTCGTCGTGGTCGAATTGATCGATCTCGAGGCCATCAGGGCGCTGCAGATCGGTCCATCCCATCTCTTCGACGAAAACTCTGTAACGCAAACGATGAACTGCCTCCCAGAGGTCGGGCCGTTCCATCAATTCCTGGGTTGTGAGGGAAAAAAGCATTTGCCGTCTCCTAGTTTCAATAGGAAGATACGGCCGTGCTTTCCCAAAAAAATTACGCGATCACGCAAGCAAGAATTTCTAGGCCGGCGCGGCCGACCTAGTTAATATAGCCGCGCCTTATCGCTTCCGCGACGGCCTGGACCCGGTTGACGGCACCGAGTTTGCTTTTGGCGTTAAGAAGGTGTTTCTCTGACGTGTGTTCCGAAATGCCGAGAATTTGTGAAATCTCCCATTCGGACTTGCCAACAGCAGCCCATTGCAGGCATTCGCGCTCACGCGGCGTTAATTCGACATGATCGATGGTTTTGCCCGCCATGGTGTGGAGCTGCATTGCGCGGCCAATCGCATAAGTCGAGACCAGCGACACCAACCCGAACTCGGCGCTCGACAATTCGACAGCCTCGCCGCCTAGCGACACCATGACGATCTGGCCATCGAGCGTGATTAGCGGGAAGGCCAACCCGTCGCGCAGCTTGAATTCCCCGGCATCGCCCATCACCTCGCCGCCGCTCTTGCCGATGCGGATGCCCTGAGATGCTTCCCGCCACTGGAATGGCGCTTGAAGCTGCTTCATGTGGCTGACGACGGGGTCGTGATCGACGTAGTTGCGCGCGACGTAGCGCTCAAGCCATTCAGCCGGCCAGTCGCAGAGCAGCACATGGTCCTTTTGCTGGTTTCTCGGCGTGCCAGGTTGCGGAACCGTCCCGGCCATCAGCGCCGTCAGCCCGAACCCGCTTGTTACCCCCAACAGCTTTTCGCAGACGGCGGCGGCTGTGCCGGCGTGCTGCAACTGATCTATCAACTCCAGCGTACGATCGAAATGACCCATCGCAACATCTACCCCATGTTGCCTTCCGCTCTTGAGGCCAATGGCAGTGATCAACCCGCACCACGCCATCAACCCCGGACTGCAAAGCTGCCTCCCCCGTGCGTCCTACTGCTCCTCTTCAGCCGGCATCACGCAGTCACTTGCAAACTCACTAAACAATATCCCTAAATTGCAATGATGAAACCAAAAACCGTCGCACCTGTGTTTTTTTCGTACAAAAACCTGTGTTATTTCGTACGAAAGCCGGGGCAAGACCGAACGGAGTCGTCGCGTGGCGTTTCGGCGCATATCCATTTCATTGATCTCGATATTGATCGGAGCGCAATCGCTTGCGGCTGCTGCGCTCGCCGCGGAGCCGCAGGTGCCCGTGTTCTGGGACGCCAAGGAGCGGCTGCCAAAGCCGGACCTTTCGATGCTGCCGCGGCTGCGATTCCTGACCACCACGGATTTCCCGCCGTTCAATTTCCTCGATGGGGCAGGCCGGCTGTCGGGCTTCCATGTCGACCTGGCGCGCGCCATCTGCGCCGAGCTCGGCGTTGCCGAAAAATGCCAGATCCAGGCGCTGCCCTGGGCCGAGCTCGAAGGTGCGCTCGGGAAAGGGGAGGGCGAAGCGATCATTGCCGGCATCGCCGCGACGCCGGAGTCGCGGTCGAAATACGCATTTTCACGCTCCTACCTGCAATTTCCGGCCCGCTTCATCATGCTGAAGACACAGGCGCTGACCGAACCAATGTTCGACAAGCTGCGCAGCAAGCGTGTCGGCGTGATCGCCGGCTCCGCGCACGAGCGGGTGCTGCGCGATTATTTCGGCGACGTCCAAATCGTCCCGTTCGCAAAGCCGGAGGAGCTTTATGGCGAGCTGAAAGCCGGCAAGATCGACGCCGCCTTCGGCGACGGCATGCGTTTCGCCTTCTGGCTCGGCGGTTCGGATGCAGCGGGCTGCTGCCGCTTTGCCGGCGGCCCCTATCTGGCGCCCGAATATCTCGGCTCAGGCATGGCAATCGCCACCAGGGCCGACGATCCGGCACTGGCCGCCGCTTTCGACTACGCGCTGCAGGAAATCTCGGTGAAAGGCACGTTCGCCGAGTTCTATCTGCGCTATTTTCCCGTCAGTTTTTTCTGAGCTTGGCCGCCGGCTCAGGTCAGCGTGCGAAGGCGGGCCTTGGCGGCTCGCGCAATGGCGGCGACCGTCAGCGCATCGAGGTCGAGTTCCCGGCGGACGAGCTGCAGAACGCGTACCTCCTCCAGGCGCATTTCGAGATCGACAGCTGCGACCTCGAAGGCGGCGGCATAGGCGGTGTCACGCAGGCGTTCGGGCAGCGCCTCGGCGACGCGCGCCAGGACGCCCTCCAGCCCATCCTTTTCATGCAGCATTTTCTGGCAGGCCTGGGCGACCTCGACCAGCCGCTCCTGGTTGAAATCCTCAAACACCGGCCAGGATCGAACGACGTCGCCGATCCGCGCCAGTTCGACGTCGGTCATGTCGCGGTCTGACGCCGAGGTGATGACCATCAGGTAGATCATGGCTTCGTGTGGCGACAATGGCATTTACAACTCCTTGAGATGGTCCCGAAGTTAGGAACGAGGGACCGGCGCCGCAAGGAAAAACAGCCGCGATCGTTGGCGCTCCGATCACGCCTTGGAAGTTGATCCATCCTGACTATCGGGACGGGGGCTTCTTGCCTGATCACGGTCCTGCCCGAAAACCGGGTTCCACTTTTCGGGATCATGGTCTAGAGCATGCGGCTGCCGGCATCGATGCTGGCAACGTTGCAGGAATAGCATCATGGCCGAACAACAGCCGATCGATCTCAGCCCGGAAGTCCTCGCCGCCGCCGCCGAAAGCAAGGCGTGGCCATTCGAGGAAGCGAAAAAGATCGCCGCCCGCTACGCGAGCAGCGGCTACCCGGAAACGGTGCTGTTCGAGACCGGCTACGGCCCGTCCGGCCTGCCGCACATCGGCACGTTCGGCGAGGTGGCGCGCACATCTATGGTGCGCCACGCCTTCCGCGTGCTGACTGAAGACAAGGTCAAGACGCGGCTGCTGTGCTTCTCCGACGACATGGACGGATTGCGCAAGGTGCCTGACAATGTGCCTAACAAGGACATGCTGCGCGCCTACCTCGGCAAGCCGCTGACCAGGATACCGGACCCGTTCTCCAATGAGTATCCGTCCTTCGGCGCCGCCAATAACGCACGGCTGCGCACTTTCCTCGACCGTTTCGGCTTCGATTACGAATTCGCTTCCTCGACCGACTATTATACTTCCGGCCGCTTCGACGCGACGCTGCTCAAGATGCTCGAGCGCTTCGATAAGGTGATGGCAATTATGCTGCCGTCGCTGCGCGAGGAGCGGGCGCTGAGCTATTCGCCCTTCCTGCCGATCCATCCCAAGACCGGCATCGTCATGCAAGTCGCGATCGACGAGCGCAAGCTCGACGCCGGCACCATCGTGTGGCGCGACCCGGACACCGGCGAGCGCTTCGAGACGCCGGTGACCGGCGGTCATGCCAAGCTGCAATGGAAGCCAGATTGGGCGATGCGGTGGGCAGCACTCGGCGTCGATTACGAGATGTCCGGCAAGGATCTGATCGATTCCGTCAAGCTCGCCGGGCAGATTTGCCGCGCGCTCGATGCTCCGGCACCGGAGGGCTTCAATTACGAGCTGTTCCTCGATGAGAACGGCCAGAAGATCTCGAAGTCGAAGGGCAATGGGCTGACCATTGACGAGTGGCTGACTTACGCGCCGACCGAGAGCCTTAGCCTTTATATGTTCCAGCGCCCGCGAACCGCGAAGAAGCTCTATTTCGACGTCATCCCGAAGGCGGTAGACGAATATTACACGTTCCTCTCTGCCTATCAGAGGCAGGACTGGAAGGAGCGGCTGGGCAATCCGGTCTGGCACATGCATGACGGCAATCCCCCGGCAGTCGACCTGCCGGTTCCGTTCTCGCTGCTGCTCAACCTGGTCAGCGCCTCGAATGCGCAGAACAGGGACGTGCTGTGGGGTTTCATTTCGCGCCACGCGCCGGGTGTGACGCCGACAACCCATCCCGAGCTCGACCGGCTGGCCGAATATGCCATCCGCTATTTCGACGATTTCGTGAAGCCGGCGAAAGTGTACCGTACTGCCGACGCGGTCGAGCGCGAGGCGCTGACCAAGCTTTCGGTAGCGCTCGCCGCGCTGCCGGCTGATGCCGACAGCGAGGCAATCCAGAACGCTGCCCTCAATGTTGCGCGCAAGATCGAGCGCTACCAGGACCATTCCAAGCAGAGCCCGGAGGGCGGACCCGGTGTCTCCGTCGCCTTCTTCCAGATGATCTATCAGGTGCTGATAGGTCAGGAACGCGGACCGCGCTTCGGCTCCTTCGCTGCGCTCTACGGCATCGCCGAAACGCGCGAGCTCATTCAGCGGGCGCTGGCTGGTCAGCTGGCGGCATGAGGACGCCGTCTTGCTCCTCCAGGATCGAGCTAGGCGCTACAGGCGCGGATCGCGACGCAGCAGCCGGGAGCGGCGGCAGGCCTGAAACGCTCGGCGCCGGCCCGAAGACGCCTTTTTTTGCTGCACGCGCCTTCTCGCCGGCTTCTACGTAAGGGCCGCCCTTGGCGGCGCGCGCCCAGCCATTTTCGACCAGCCATTGACCGACATCCTGATTACCGATCCGGCACTCGGCGGCGATCAGATCACGACCGCCTTCGGGCGGCACGGCACAGACCACCGCACGACTGCGGAGAAAGGCGCGGAAGGCCGTTCGCGCCCGAATGCCGCAATTCCAGGACTCGCCGCCGTCGGTGCAAGTCTCCTCCTGCTTGACGATGTCGATCCCGGAAACCGCAATCGAATAGCCCTTTGCTTCGATGACCCCGGCGGCCGACGCGACGGGCTGGAATAGTTTCGTGCCTTTCCAGTCGTCGGGCATTTTCGTTTTTGGCGGCTTGGGCGGTCCAGCCAATGCCAGATCGCTCAACGGGGCGCGCGGCTCTATCCGTTCAAGCTCGTTGGAACCGGGCTGCGGCGGCACCACGATGTCTGGATCGATTGCCCTCGAATGCGCCGCCTGCTTGGCCGGCACTGGTTTCGGGATGGCCGACGTAGCCGGCGCGGCGGGCTGAGTTTCGACGCCGACCTGGATTTGCTCCCAGGGGCCGCCGCTTTCGCTCTGGACGGCGCGGCCGCCGGCGACAATTGCCGTGGCCATCGCCGGGATCGCCAGAACAGCCAAAGCAAGGTGAGGCAGACGCACCGGCCCCGCGCCTACTGGCTTGCCCAGACAATCCGCGCCACCCATTCGACATCGCGCATGGGGATGTCGCGGTCCGGGTGATCGGGATTGAGGGAGACCAGCGCGATCGACCTCGGTGTCTGGCGGTCAAGCATCTTGGCCATCACCTCGCCGGCATTGGTCTTGACGACGACGCGATCACCCTTTCGTATGGTAGCCCCTGGCTCGACGATCAGGACATCGCCATTGCGATAGAGCGGCAGCATGGAATCGCCCTGGACCTTCAAGGCATAGGAGGTCTCGGTTGCCCGTGCCGGAAGCTCGATCAGATCCCATCCCTGCCCCGCTGGAAACCCGGCGTCGTCGAAGAAGCCACCGGCGCCCGCCTGGGCGAAGCCGAGCAGCGGCACCGACGATCTCTGCACGGGTAGTGCGCCGGAATTACCCCGACCCTCGACCAGCCCCGCAAATTCGTCCAGCGAGGCGCCGGTCGCCTCAATGATCTTGGCCAGCGATTCGGTCGACGGCCAGCGCGGCCGTCCATCTGAGGACAGCCGCTTCGATTTGTTGAAGGCGGTCGAGTCGAGGCCTGCGCGCCTGGCCAGTCCGGAGGCCGAAAGCGAATAACGCTCGGCGAGAGCGTCGATGGCGGCCCAAACGCGGTCGTGCGAGAGCACCTTGCTCTCCTTCGAAACAGGAAAAAATACCTTCCGTGTTCTACCCCTTGGCCGCCATCTTGTCCACCGCCGAAGACGGCGTCAGGCCGCCTCCTTGGCCTCGTCCCTGGTATAGGGATCGAAGCGCTCGTAGAAGGTCTCGCCCTTCTCGGCCATATCAAGCAGCAGCTTCGGCGCCTTGAACTCGGTGCCGTATTTCTTCTGCAGGCGCTTGGCGATTTTGACGAATTTCTTAGCGCCGATGCCGTCGATGTAGGACAGTGCACCGCCTGTATAGGGCGCGAAGCCGAAGGCCAGGATCGAGCCGACATCGGCCTCGCGTGGGTCGGTAACGATGCCCTCTTCCATCACCCGTACCGCCTCAAGCGCGATGGTGACCAGCAGCCGCTGCTTCAGTTCCTCATAATCAACCTGCTCCGGCGCCAGCTGCGGGTAGAGATCCCTGAGACCTGGCCACAGCTTCTTCTTGGCCGGTTTTGCCGGATAGTCATAGAAGCCCTTGCTGTTCTTGCGGCCCAAGCGACCATGCGTGTCGACCATCGTGTTGATCAGCGCCATCTGCTTCGGATCGACCGCCTTGTCGCCGAGATCGCGCATGGTCTGCTTCATGATCTTCTGGGCAAGGTCGATCGCGGTCTCGTCGGTCAACGCCAGAGGACCGACCGGCATGCCGGCGGCTTTCGCCGCATTCTCGATCATCGACGCCGGAACACCTTCGATCAGCATCTTGTAGGCTTCCGACATGTAGCGCAGTACGCAGCGATTGACGTAAAAACCGCGCGTATCGTTGACGACGATCGGCGTCTTCTTGATGGCGCGGACGAAGTCGATCGCGGTGGCCAGCGCCTTGTCGCCGGTCTTCTTGCCGAGGATGATCTCGACCAGCATCATCTTGTCGACCGGCGAGAAGAAGTGGATGCCGATGAAATTCTTTGGCCGCGCCGAATTCCTGGCCAGCGATGTGATCGGTATGGTCGACGTATTCGAGGCGAAGATCGCCGACTGCTTGAGCACAGCCTCGGCCTGTTCGGTGGCATCCTTCTTGACGGCCGAGTCCTCGAACACCGCCTCGACCACAAGATCGCAGCCGGCAAGATCCGCGTAATCGGCCGTCGGCGTGACCAGCGACAGCAACCGATCCTTGTCCTGCGGCTTGGCACGGCCCTTCTTCACCTGATCCGAGATAAGGGTCTCGGAATGCGCCTTGCCCTTGGCGGCGGACTCCACGTCGCGGTCGAGCAGCACCACCGGAATGCCGGCCTTGGCCGTCACATAGGCAATGCCAGCGCCCATGAAGCCGGCGCCGAGTACGCCGATCTTCTTGAACTTCGTTTCCGGCACACCGGCCGGGCGGCGCGCGCCCTTGTTCAGTTCCTGGAGCGACACGAACAGCGAACGGATCATCGCTGCCGCTTCCCTGGTCTGCATAATCTCGGTGAAATAGCGTTGCTCGATCCGCAAGGCGGTGTCGAACGGCACCAACAGGCCCTCATAGACGCATTTCAGGATGGCGGCAGCGGCGGGATAATTGCCATAGGTCTCGCGGCGCAGAATGGCGATGGCCGGGGGCCACAGATTGGCACCGGCCACCGAATAGATCGGGGCGCCGGGCAGCTTGAAGCCCTTTTCATCCCATGGCGCCACCGGTTTCAAGCCGTTCCTGATCATCGCCTTGGCGGTTTCGACCAGCTTGTCCGGCTCGGCAATCTCATGGATCAGGCCCATCGACTTGGCCTTCTGAGGCAACAGCGTCTGGCCGGACGTCAGCATTTGCAGCGCCTGCTGCTGGTCGGTCAGCCGTGGCACGCGCTGGGTGCCGCCGGCGCCCGGAAAAATGCCGATCTTCACTTCGGGAAGCGCCATCCTCACTTTGTCTGAATCGGC
Source organism: Mesorhizobium sp. M0768 (assembly GCF_040320195.1). Classification (NCBI taxonomy): domain Bacteria; kingdom Pseudomonadati; phylum Pseudomonadota; class Alphaproteobacteria; order Hyphomicrobiales; family Phyllobacteriaceae; genus Mesorhizobium; species Mesorhizobium sp. M0768. The sequence continues at coordinate 13,517 of NZ_JAMYPD010000002.1, forward strand.
CGCGACACGGCCATGGCAGGCGAGCGACAATTCGAACGCGCCACCCATGCATGTGCCGTTGATCGCCGAAACCCATGGCTTTCCCGACGTTTCCAGCTTGCGGAACAGGCCGTTCATGGTGCCCGCATTGTCGAACAGGGCCTTGGTCGCCTTCTCCGGGTCCTTCGCCTTGTCGGCGGCGAGGGTCGCCAGCATCTTCTGCAGCATGGTGATGTCGGCGCCGCCCGAGAACGTATCCTTGCCGGAGGTGATCACCGCGCCCTTTATCGCTGCATCGCTCGCCACTTTGTCGACGATGGTATTCAGTTCGAGCATCACCTCCTCGGTGAAGACGTTCATCGAACGGTCCGGCATGTCCCAGGTGACCAGCGCAATGCCGTCGGCGTCGATGTCGAGGGTGAAATTGGTGTAGCTCATCATCTCTCTCCGTCAGACGCGTTCGATGATCGTTGCAGTGCCCATGCCGGCGCCGATGCAAAGCGTCACCAGCGCGGTGTTGAGGTCGCGGCGTTCCAATTCATCCAGCACCGTACCGAAAATCATCGCACCGGTGGCGCCGAGCGGATGGCCCATGGCGATGGCCCCACCATTGACGTTGATCCGGTCATGCGGAATGTCGAAAGCCTGCATGTAGCGCAGCACCACCGAAGCGAAGGCCTCGTTGAGCTCGAACAGGTCGATGTCCGACAGCTTCATCTTCGCCCGCTTCAACAGCTTCTCGGTGACGTCGACGGGGCCGGTCAGCATCAGCACCGGTTCGGAGCCGATGTTGGCGAACGCACGGATGCGTGCGCGCGGCTTGAGGCCGAGCGTCTTTCCCGCCTTTTTCGAGCCGAGCAGCACGGCCGCCGCGCCATCGACGATGCCGGAGGAATTGCCGGCATGGTGGACGTGGTTGACCTGTTCCACCTCGGGATGCTTCTGCACGGCGACGGCGTCGAAGCCGCCCATTTCGCCGGGCATGACGAAGGACGGGTTGAGCGCGGCAAGCGACTGCATGTCGGTCGAGGGCCGCATATGTTCGTCATGGTCGAGGATGGTCAGGCCGTTCTGGTCCTTGACCGAGATCACCGAATTCTTGAACCGGCCCTCGCCCCACGCCTTGGCGGCACGCTTCTGGCTTTCGACTGCGTAGGCATCGACGTCGTCGCGCGAAAAGCCGTATTTGGTGGCGATCAGGTCGGCCGAGATTCCTTGCGGCACGAACCAGCCGGGTAGGCCGACCGATGGGTCCATGAACCAGGCGCCGCCGGAGGCGCCCATGCCGACGCGCGACATCGATTCGACGCCACCGGCGATGACGACCTCGTCGGCGCCCTGCGCGATCTTGGCGGCGCCGAAATTGATGGCGTCGAGGCCCGAGGCGCAGAAACGCGATATCTGCATGCCAGGCGCCTTGGTGTCGTAGCCGGCCTCGAAAGCGGCGGCACGTGGAATGACCGCACCCGCCTCGCCAACCGGATCGACACAACCGAAGATGATGTCGTCGACGGTGCCGGTGTCCAGCCCGTTGCGGTCGCGGATGGCCTCGAGCACCTTGGCGCCGAGCCGCACCGCCGGCACTTCGTGCAGCGAGCCATCCTTCTTGCCCCTGCCGCGCGGCGTGCGCACGGCATCATAGACATAAGCTTCGGCCATTTTCCTGCTCCTTGGGTTTGCTGAAACTCGCTCAGAGCGAGCGCCCGATCAGCAATTTCATGATCTCGTTGGTGCCGCCGTAGATGCGCTGGACGCGGGCGTCGCGGAACATGCGCGCAATCGGATATTCATTCATGTAGCCATAGCCGCCATGCAATTGAAGGCATTCGTCGACGACTTTTCCTTGCAGGTCTGACAGCCAGTATTTGGCCATCGAAGCGGTCACCGGGTCGAGGCCGCCGTTAATGTGGCGGGCAACGCAGTCATTATAGAAGACGCGGCCGACGGTCGCCTTGGTCTTCAATTCGGCAAGCTTGAACTGGGTGTTCTGGAATTCGATGATGGCCTTGCCGAAGGCCTTGCGCTCCTTGACGTAGTCGATGGTAAGCGCCAGCGCCCGCTCGACCATGGCAATAGCAGTGGTGCCGATCTTCAGCCGCTCCTGCGGCAATTGTTGCATCAACTGGACGAAGCCCTGGCCTTCGTGGTTGCCGAGCAGGTTCGAGGTCGGCACACGTACGTCGTTGAAGAACAGTTCCGACGTGTCGTTGGCCTTGAGGCCGATCTTGTCGAGGTTGCGGCCGCGCTCGAAACCCTCCAGCTCGTCGGTCTCGACGACGATCAGCGAGATGCCCTTGGCGCCCTTCTCAGGATCGGTCTTGGCAACGACGATGATGAAATTGGCGAGCTGGCCGTTGGTGATAAAGGTCTTCGAGCCGTTGAGCTTGTACTGGTTGCCGTCCTTTTCGGCGCGCGTCTTGACGCCCTGAAGGTCGGAGCCCGCACCGGGCTCGGTCATGGCGATGGCGCCGATCAGCTCGCCGCTCGCCAGCCTCGGCAGCCACTTCTTCTTCTGCTCCTCCGAGCCGTAGTGGAGGATATAGGGGGCAACGATCGAATTGTGCAGGCCAATGCCGAACCCGTCGACGCCGACATGGCCGATCGCCTCGATAATGGCGCTCTCATGCGCGAAGGTGCCGCCCGATCCGCCATATTCCTCCGGCATCGAGGCGCACAGCAGGCCGGCAGCACCCGCCTTCAGCCAGCTCTCGCGGTCGACCATTTCGTTCTTCTCGAACTCGTCGTAACGCGGCGCGATCTCTTCCGACATGAAGCGGTGCGCCATGTCGTAAAGCATGCCGACCTCGTCCGCCGCCCAGGCGGGCTTGGGAAGGCCAAGGATTTCGGCGGGGTGGGTCATGGTTTCTCCCTCGCGCCGACGTTCCCCTCCCCCTCGAGGGGAGGGTGGCCGCGAAGCGGCCGGGTGGGGTCGCCGATGACTTGCTCGACCTTATCTTTTACAACCTGCGCCATGTGCCACGGCATTGCGATCATTTTCCTCACAGGGCATGCACCAGAATGGAGGTCGGCGCACTGCACGCAGGACCCCTCCCGGCCCTTCGGGCCACCCTCCCCTCGAGGGGGAGGGGAACGCCGAAGCTAGAACGCTTCCGCCGGCAGTGCCATCAATGTGTCGGCACCGCTGGAGATGCGGGCAAGATGCGCCGACGTCTCCGGCATGATCCGCTCTATGAAGAAGCGCGCCGTCACCAGCTTGTTGTCGTAGAAAGACGAAGCGCCGTCGGCGCCATTCGCCAATTTCGCTGCGGCCACCCTGGCCATCTGCGCCCACATATAGCCCAGCGCCACCAGGCCGAACAGATGCATGTAATCGGTCGAGGCGGCACCGGCGTTATCGGGCTTGGCCATGCCGTTCTGCACCAGCCACATCGTCGCCGCCTGCAGATCGTTGAGGCCCTTTTTAAGCGCCTTGGTGAAGGGCGCCATCGTCTCGTCGGTGCGGTTTTCCTCGCAGAACTCTCCGACTTCCTTAAAGAAAGCCTGGACCGCGCGGCCGCCATTCAAGGCCAGCTTGCGGCCGACGAGGTCGAGCGCCTGGATGCCGTTGGCACCCTCATAGATCATGGCGATGCGCGCATCGCGGACGAACTGGCTCATGCCGTGCTCTTCTATATAGCCGTGGCCGCCGAAGACCTGCTGCGCCATTACCGCATGATCGAACCCCTTGTCGGTGAGCACGCCTTTGACCACCGGCGTCATCAGGCCGGTGTAGTCGTCGGCGACCTGGCGATCTTTGTCGTCTCCGGAGCGGTGAGCGATGTCGGACTTGATCGCCGTCCACAGCGCCAGCGCGCGGCCGGCCTCGTTGAAAGCCTTCATGGTCATCAGGCTGCGGCGGATGTCCGGATGGACGATGATCGGATCGGCCTTCCTGTCCGGCGCCTTCGGCCCTGACAGCGAGCGGCCCTGCAGACGATCCTTGGCGTAGGAAACCGCATTCTGATAGGCGACCTCCGATAGCGAGAGGCCCTGCAGGCCGACGCCAAGCCGCGCCTCATTCATCATGGTGAACATTGCTTTCAGCCCGCCATTGGCCTCGCCGAGCAGCGTGCCTTCAGCGTCGTCGTAATTCATGACGCAGGTCGAGTTGCCATGGATACCCATCTTCTGCTCGATCGAGCCACAGGAGACGGTGTTCTTCTCGCCCGGATTGCCTGAGGCATCGAGCTTGAGCTTCGGCACGATGAACAGCGAGATGCCCTTCACGCCATCCGGCGCGCCCTCGATACGGGCCAGCACCAGGTGGACGATATTGTCCGACATGTCATGCTCGCCGGCCGAGATGAAGATCTTCTGACCGGAGATCCTGTAGGTGCCGTCGCCATTTGGGACGGCCTTGGTGCGCAGCAAGCCAAGATCGGTTCCGCAGTGTGGCTCGGTCAGGTTCATGGTGCCGGTCCAGGCGCCCTCGACCAGCTTCGGCAACCATGTTGCCTTCTGCTCTTTGGTGCCATGGGTGATGATCGCAGCGATCGCGCCTTGCGTCAGGCCGGCATACATCATCAGCGACATATTGGCCGACACCATGTATTCGGCAACCGCAGTGTGCACTGCGTAGGACAAGCCTTGCCCGCCAAACTCGACAGGTGCCGCGAGCCCCATCCAGCCGCCTTCGCGATACTGGTCGAAAGCTTCCTTGAAGCCTTTCGGCGTCGTTACCGAACCGTCGTCATGGCGCATGCAGCCTTCCACGTCGCCAACGCGGTTCAGCGGCTGCATCACGTTTTCGGCGAGCTTCGCGCCCTCGGCAAGGATGGCCTCGAGCACATCCGGCGTCGCGTCGGAAAATCCGGGAAGATTGGAATAACGCTGATATCCCAGCACTTCGTTCAGCACGAACAGCGTGTCCCGGACCGGCGCTCTGTAGATCGGCATGCGTTTCCTCCACCATGCGGTCTTGGCCCTGAAATCAGCCCCAGCATATGAGGATGGCCGACGGACCAACCTTGTGGTCGAGATAACAAATATTGACGTTTGCGTAAACGTCAATTCTGTGCTGAGGTAAATTTTCTCCCGCGCGCCAGGACGACAAACGACAAAGCACGGCAAACAACGAAAAACCGCGCAGCGAAAGCCGCGCGGCTCTTATTCGTCACAAATCGAAAGCTTAGTTTAGCTCGCCACACTGGCCTGCGGCGTCGAGCGCTCGATCAGCATTTGCCGGACGGTCGACATCGAAGCACTCAGTTCGCTGATGGCATCGTCGATCAGCGCCCGCTGCTTCTGCAGGCGGGCAAGCTGCTTCTCCGACTTGTCGAGCGCCAGCCGCAATTGCTTGGTGTTGGAGCCGTTCGGATCGTAGAGGTCCATCATCTGCTTGACGTCACGCAGCGAGAACCCGACCTTGCGGCCAAGCAGGATCAGCTTCAGCCGGGCCCTGTCGCGGCGTGTATAAAGACGGGTCGAGCCGTCGCGCTGCGGGTTGAGCAGACCCTTGTCCTCATAGAAACGCAGCGTACGCAGCGTCACTCCGTATTTCTTGGCCATTTCGCCGATGCGGACAAGCTCTTCACCGGCTTCGCTCGACATATCGTTGGTGTTGGCCGCGGCTTGGCCGGGCGAAATAAGTTTCATGGTCACTGGCTTTCCCCGTCTGGTGGCGTCGCGGTCGCCGACCTTGCGTCGCCTGAGTGAAAGCGGGGGCGTGCTTCCACTCGTGGTTTCAACAAACAAATCGCAAACGGCGTAATCCGCTCATTTACGTTTACGTCAATTCTATATCGATAGCCGCCTCAGCACGCAAGAGTGTTCTGGTCTTGCAACTTTATGCCGCAGCACAAGCGGACAACCTAAAAGGTCGTTGCCGATTTCGGGAGCGATCATGCGGCTGATCAAAATTCTACAACGTCTTTTGCGCGTCCAAAAAAGACACCCGCGCCGTCGGCAGCCAGCCGACAAAGTTGCAACTTCTTAAGCTTGGTTAACGCGTTGTTTACCACGTTGGGGCGAAATGTGCGCATGTCGGTTACCCGTGTCTATCCTGTACTGAATTTTTCACGGTTTTTCGGAGCGCGGATGAGACCGGGAAGCTCGTCTTCCACTGCAACAAGCCAAGCAGTCGCCTTCGTCCCGGCAGGACTTTGGGAACCTGGTGAAAGCCAGCAATTCTGAAACGGGCGCATTGATGAACAGCAAGCGGTCCTACCTCGATACACTCAACGCCGGCAGGCAACGCCGGCCGCACACGACGCTTGAAGAGCTCAACCGCTCCCTGGAAACTCTGGAGCAGCGGCTGGAGCGGACGCGCGAGGAGACGGCAAGCCACCCCGATCCGCGCCGACCAGCGGCAGAACCACGCTATCCCAGCGCCCAACCCTATGGCCAGCAGCGCCGGTATGAGGATCCACGCGCGCAGCGGCCGAAAGGTCCAGCAGCGGCTTTCGACCAGAATTACCAGGCGATCGCCCGCGATATCGACCGGGTGCGCGGCCAGGAGGACGGCGTCGCCCTAGCCGGCAAGATCGCCGGGGAATTGCGCGGCCTGCGCGAAGAGTTGCGCCAGCAGATGACCTCTGGCATGCAACGCGAGTTCGAGGTACTGCGGAAGAATATTGAGCGAGCCTTCCAGTCAAATGGCGGCGGCAAAGGCAGCGCCGAACTCAGCGTCGAATTCGAGCGGCTTTCCGGCGCCATCCAGACACTGGCCGAAAAAAGCGACGACAGAAGCGTCAATATGCTGCGGCTCGAGCTTGAGCAGGTCAAAGCCGCGCTCGATACGCTAGCGCGCGAGGAGAGCGTGCAGGCGGTCGGACGCCGCTGGGACGATTTCGACCGCCGCTGGAACGCTTTCGAGGATCGCGTCGAGGCCGATCAGCGCAAGCGTTCCGATGCACCCGGCCTGTCGGCGCTGACGGAGCGGCTCGAACAGATCAGCAATGCCGTCAGCAATCTGCCGGAATCGCTGTCGCTGCGCTCGCTCGAGGAAAAGGTCCGCACGCTTGCCGGAGCGGTCGACCATTTCGCCCGCCAGCAGGACAATCGCGGCGGCGACACATTCAGTCAGATCGACGAGCGGCTCGACGAGATTTCCCGCGCGATCGTCGCCTCGACGGTTGCCGCGCAAGCCAATTCGTTCGACCCCGAGCCCTTCGAACGCATCGAGAAGCGGATCGATTCACTGGCCCAGCAAATCGAAGAAGTGTCGCAGGATCGTCCGGGTCGGGAGGTCATCGACCGTCTCAACACATTGTCGAGCCGCGTGGATGAACTGGCCGGCCGAGCCAATCTGCCGGAACAGGCGATGGAGCGCCTTGCCAGGCAAGTCGCGCTTATTGCCGACAAGATCGACCACGCACCTGCCATGCCCGACGCCGACTACATCTTCCAGGGGCTCGAGCAGCGCTTCGACGTGCTGTCCAGCATGATGGAACGTCGCCAAGGCGACGCAATCGAACAAGGCAACATGCTGTTTCGCGACCTTGAGCGCCGGTTGGACGAGGTCGCCGACAGGCTAGACCAGCGCATGCCGCAGGTCGATAGCGCCGGCATCATGGATGCCATCGACGCCCGCTTCACCGCGCTGGCCAAGCGGATTGAGACGCGCGTTCCAGATCCCGCCAACGAGGCGGCGATCCGTGGCCTGGAGAGCCGGCTCGAAGACATCTCAAGCCGGCTGGATTCGTCCGCGGCACAGGTCGCCAGCATCGACCCGGCGTTGATCCGCAGCCTTGAAGCACAGGTCGCCGGCCTGACGGCGCATCTTTCCAAGCCCGGCACGCCGCTGCCGGAATTCGACGACATCAGCCCGCGTCTCAACGAAATCGAGAAGTCGCTGGCCGGAACCCGCGATTCCATCCTCGGCGCGGCGCGCGAGGCGGCTGAGAGCGCCGTCCGCTCACTGGCCGGATCAAGCGCCAACACGGCGGCCGTCACCGGCCTCGCCCAGGACCTGAAGACGCTCGAGGCACTGACGCGGCGTTCGGACGAGCGCAATTCGAGAACGTTCGAGGCTATCCACGATACGCTGCTCAAGATCGTTGACAGGCTTGGTTCATTGGAGACGGGCGAACCGGCAAGCGCGGAGTTGAGCAAGCGTTTCGGCCGGCCATCCAAGATCTCGGTACAGGACGCACCGTCGATGGACCTCGACCAGCCGCTGCCGTTGACAGGCAGCATGGCCGATCTCGACGGCCGCGCCGCGGCGCTCGTGCGCGACGAGCCAGGTCCGCGTACGCCAGCCGAGGCCGCCGCCGCAGCAGCCTTGGCGGCTCTCGGTTCAGACACGACGCGTGAAAAATCCGAGCAAGGCGGCGGCAGGAAATCGATGTTAGGCGGGCTGGCGCGCGCCTTGAAGGGCAAGAAGGACGCCGAGATGCCGCCGCTTGCAGGCTCGGCGCAGAGCGCCGAGATACCGAGCGTCGATCTCGACGAGCCCCTCGACCCCAAGCTCGCCAACCGGCCACTGGAACCCGGCTCCGGCGCACCCGACCTCAGCGCCATCATGAAGCGCGTGCGCGACGAGCGCGGGCAGCCGACCCGGGAAGGCGGCGCTGAGGCGGCAAAATCGGACTTCATTGCGGCAGCCAGACGGGCTGCGCAAGCGGCGGCTGCCGAGGCGGACGCCCTCAAGCGCCAGTCGACGATGAAAGGCCCGGTCAAGGCACTCAGGATCGGCGACCTGCTCAAGGCGCGGCGCAAGCCGATCCTGATGGGGGCAATCGCCATCATGCTGGCGCTTGCCGGCCTGCAACTGGGCAAAGCCTTCTTCTCCGACCCGGTCGAAGTCACCAACAATGAGGCGGCACCGGCCGTGGCCGTACAGCCGGTGGAAACCAATTTGGCCAGCGTTGCCAGCGAGCCGAAGGCGGACGCGCAGACGACACCACAGGAGAGCGCGCCGTCGCCCACCGTCAGGCAGGCAGAGCCATCCGCATCGATGACCAAGGACGACACGGCGGCGCAAACCGGCCCCGCTACACCGGCAGCCGAGACATCGACGGCGCCCTCGGCTTCCGCGGAGCCCGCTGACCTGGCGGCGCAAGACTCCGCGGCCGCAGTGCCCACGCCGGCAGCGGCGACGGCCAGCGACGCCGAGCCAATGGCTGCCGCGCCTGCTATAGCCACTGCTGCGACGCAGGACTCGACCGGCACGGTGCCACCGGCGGATGCTGCCGCGGCAGGCGTTGCCAAGATCGACGTTCCGGCCGATGCCGGTCCGGCCGCCCTGCGCGATGCAGCGGCGGGCGGCGACGCCAAGGCGCTGTTCGAGATCGGCTCGCGCTACGCCGAGTCTCGCGGCGTCAAAGAAGACATGGCGGCGGCGGCCAAATGGTATGAGAAAGCTGCCGAACTCGGTTTCGCGCCGGCAGAATACCGCATCGGCAATTTCTACGAGAAGGGCATCGGCGTCGCACGCGACATCAAGAAAGCGAAAACCTGGTACCAGCTTGCCGCAGCGCAGGGCAATGCCAGCGCGATGCACAATCTTGCCGTGCTGTTTGCGATGGCGGCGGATGGCGTGACCGACAATGAATCGGCAGCGCGCTGGTTCCAGGCGGCGGCGGATCTCGGTGTCAAGGATAGCCAGTTCAATCTCGGCATCCTCGCGGCGAAGGGCGTCGGCATGAAGCAGAACCTCGAGGAGAGCTACAAATGGTTCGCACTCGTCGCCAAGACCGGCGACAAGGATGCGGCGGCCAAGCGCGACGAGATCGCCAAGGCACTGAGGCCCGAGCAGCTGGAGCGTGCGCGGGCCGCGGCTGAACTGTGGAAGGCCAAGCCGCTCGATCCAACCGCCAATTCGGCCGACGTTCCTGAATCGTGGCAGGACGGCACACCGCAGACGACCGCCGGCATCGACATGACGAAAGCGGTCCAGAACATCCAGCGCATTCTCAACAAGAACGGCTACGAGGCCGGCAATCCCGACGGGATGATGGGCCAGAAAACCAAGAACGCGATCATGGCCTTCCAGGCCGACAACGATATGAAGGCAACCGGCGCGATCGACGAAAAGCTGGTCAAGGCGCTGCTTGCGCGTAAATAACGGCGGATGCGTCGTTTCCGCGACGCCCTTGCCACAGATTTGCCTGTTAACTGATTGAGTTGTTTTTTGTTTCGGCGGTGCGGCGAAGTTTGACTTCACGGCCCGGCCGGCGCAAGAACGAGATAGCCTTCTGACGCAAAATGCCCGCAACGGTTGCATTCGCCAGGAGGCAAACTGATCGAGACTGACGGGTGGGCATCTATCTCCCGATCGCGGAAATTTCCGTCAACATCTTCGTGCTGCTGGCCATGGGTGCGGCGGTGGGTTTCCTGTCGGGCATGTTCGGCGTGGGCGGCGGCTTTCTCATTACGCCGCTGCTGATCTTCTACAACATACCGCCGGCAATCGCGGTCGCCACCGGCGCCAACCAGGTCATCGCTTCCTCCTTCTCCGGCGCCCTGTCGCACATGAAGCGCGGCACGCTCGACTTCAAGCTTGGCGGCGTGCTTTTAGCCGGCGGCATCGTCGGCTCGACTGGTGGTATCTATGTCTTTGCGCTCCTGCGCCGGCTCGGCCAGCTCGACCTGTTCATCTCGCTGCTCTACGTCGTGCTGCTCGGCACCGTCGGCGGACTGATGCTGGTCGAGAGCGTCAATGCGCTGCGCGCCACTCGCAGCGGCGCCGCACCGGTGTTGAAGAAATCCGGCCAGCATAATTGGATCCACCGCCTGCCGCTGAAGATGCGGTTCAGGGCCTCGAAGCTCTTCGTCAGCGTCATTCCGGTGCTTGGGCTGGGTGCGGCGATTGGCTTCCTGTCCTCGATCATGGGCGTCGGCGGCGGCTTCATCATGGTGCCGGCCCTGATCTACCTTTTGAAAGTGCCGACCAACGTCGTCATCGGCACCTCGCTGTTCCAGATCATCTTCACCTCGGCTTACACCACGCTGGTCCACGCCACCACCAACCAGACGGTCGACGTCATGCTCGCCTTCCTGTTGATGGCAGGCGGCGTCGCCGGCGCGCAATATGGCGCCAAGGCTGGTCAGAGGCTGCGGGGCGAGCAACTCAGGGCGCTGCTGGCGCTGCTCGTGCTGGCGGTAGCCATCCGGCTTGCCATCGATCTTTTCGTCACGCCGCCCAATCTCTATTCTCTGTCCGGCGTGGGCCTGAGCTGATGGCCGGCCTAAGGACGCTCGCGGCCGCCGCCTTGCTGTCGCTGCTGGCTGCTGCGCCACCGGCGAAGGCGCAGGCGCCACTAACCGAAAACATCCAGATCGGCCTTTCCACCGACAATGTCTCGATTACCGCCGGCTTTTCCGGCGCCGACCTGACCATTTTCGGCTCACTGGAAAATGCCGATCCGCTTGTCGCGCGGCAAGGGCGCTACGACGTGATCGTCGTGCTGGAAGGCCCGGCTCGGCCGGTCGTCGTGCGCCGCAAGGACCGGGTGCTCGGCGTCTGGGTCAATCTGGAGTCGGAGACCTTCAAAAACGTACCTGTCTCCTATTCGGTGGCGACGACGCGGCCGCTGCAGGACGTCACCGATCCGAACAGCTACAAGCAGCTGTCGCTTGGCGCCTCCAACCTCTATTTGCAGCCGGCCGACGCGGAGGACAGCCCGGCGACAATCGAGGAGTTCACCGCCGCGCTGCGCGAACGCAAGGCGGCGACCGGCCTCTACAGCGAGAATGTCGGCGGTGTGCAGTTCCTGTCACAGAACCTGTTCCGCGCCACCGTCAGGCTCGCCCCAAACGTTCCGGTCGGCACCCATAAGGCCCGCGCCTTCCTGTTCAAGAGCGGCTTGTTCATCAAGGAAAGCTCCGCCCAGCTCGAAATCCGCAAGTCCGGTTTCGAACAGTCGATCTTCCGCGTCGCGCACGACTATTCCTTCCTCTACGGTGTCTTTGCCGTATCGCTTGCCATGCTGACCGGCTGGCTCGGAAGACTGGTGTTCAGGAAAGACTGAACTCTCGTAAAAGTGGTTTCCCTTTCCGAGGGTATGGGTTAGACCGCGACCCCCGGCCCGACCGGACACGAGCTGCTGCTCCCCAAATCAGAAATACAGGAACGCACGATGCGACCAGCATTCGCCGGGATCGACTTCGGCACTTCGAATTCCACCGTAAGCGTGGTCAGGAACGGGCAGCCGCGGCTGGTGGCGTTGGAAGACGGCCAGGTCACGCTGCCCAGTGCGGTATTCTTCAATTTCGAGGACAACCACACCTATTTCGGGCGACGCGCCCTTGCCAATTATACGGACAGTATCGAAGGCCGCCTGATGCGCTCGTTGAAGAGTGTGCTCGGCAGCTCGCTCGCCCACGAAAAGACGCGCATCAAGGCGCGCTCGATCGGCTTCATGGAGATTGTCGGCCTGTTCGTCGGCCATCTGAAAAAGAAGCTGGAAGAAGAAGCCCATGACGCGGTCGACAGCGTCGTGCTGGGACGGCCCGTGCAGTTCGTCGACGACGATGCCGAGGCCGACGCCAAGGCGGAGCACGAACTCGAAAACGCCGCTCGTGCCCACGGCTTCAAGCAGATCGCCTTCCAGTTCGAACCGATTGCCGCGGCGCTCGACTACGAACAAAAGGTGACGCGCGAGGAACTGGCGCTGATCGTCGACATGGGCGGCGGCACGTCCGACTTCTCAATCGTGCGGGTCTCGCCCGAGCGCGCCCGCTCGCTTGACCGCAAGGACGACATCCTGGCCAGCCGCGGCATCCATATCGGCGGCACCGACTTCGACCGGCTGTTGAGCATCGCCCATGTGATGCCGCAGCTCGGCCATCTCTCACCGACCAAGGATGGCAAACGTAATCTGCCGGCGAGCTACTTCATCGACCTGGCGACGTGGCAGCGCATCAACCTGGTCTATACCGCAAGGGCGATGACGCATCTGCGCCAGATCCGCTATGAGGCGGAGCGCGCAGACCTGGTCGACCGGTTCATCCACATCGTCGAGCATCGTTACGGCCACGCGCTGGCGGCACTGGTCGAAAAGGCCAAGATTGAGCTGACGGACCGATCGTCGGCCGATGTCGAGGTCGCGCTGCCGGAGGTGAGGTTCACGGCAGAAATCACGCGCAAGAGTCTCGAAGCCACCATAGCCAGGGACATTGAGCGTGTTGCGGCTACGGTCGAGCAGACCATCCGCGACGCACAGGTGAAGGCCTCGGATATCACCGCGGTGTTCTTGACCGGCGGATCGACCGCGATCCCGCTGGCCAGGCAGCAGATCCTGGCGCTGGTGCCGCAGGCGTCGGTAATCGAAGGCGATGTGTTCGGCTCGGTCGGGCTTGGGCTGGCGCTCGACGCGCAGCGGAAGTTCGGCTGATCGGCTTAAAGCGGCGCGGATCTCTCAGCTTTGCCGCCAAGATGCGCCTTGAGCGCCATCTGGGCCAGGCTTGGCTGCCGGTCGCGATGCGTGATCATGGCAAATTCGCGCTTCGGCAGATCGATCGGCACGGAACGCAGACTGCCTTCGGCGACCGCGCGCGCGACGACGAGTTCCGAAATGATGCTGGCGCCGGCGCCGGCCTCGACCGCCTGGCGAATAGCCTCATTGCTCGGCAATACCAGGAATATCTGCAGGTCCGCGAACGAAATCCCGTCGCGTCGGGCAAGGTCCTCCAGCACCTCGCGCGTGCCCGACCCGCCTTCGCGAATGATCCAGCGAAGCCCGCCAAGGTCGGGATGTCCAGGCGAAACTTCTGCGATCTCAGGGTGCGAGCGCGCCACGACCAGCATCATGCGATCGATATCGACCTTGGCACGGCGCAAAATGTCGGATTCGGTGCGCCCCTCGACCAGGCCAAAATCGGCTGCGCCATCAAGTACATTGGTCTCGACCTGCCTGGTGTTGCCAATGCTCACGCTCAGCCTGACGGCAGGATAGGCTTCGTGGAAAGAGGCGAGCCGGCGCGGCAGCCAATAACTGGCGATGGTCTGGCTGGCAGCGATCGAGAGACTGCCTGATATCGTCTGCGCGACATGCTCCAGCACATTGTGGGCGGCCGCAGTCCGCTCGAGGACCGCCTTGGCCTCGGGCAAGAATCGGCGTCCGGTCTCGGCGAGCTCGATATTGCGGCCCACTCGGTTGAACAACTGGACGCCGTGCTGCTGTTCGAGCGAGCGGATGGCGGCGGATGCGGCCGACTGTGAGATGCCCAGCAACTCGGCCGCTTTGGTCATGTGCGCCCGTTCGGCGACGGCGACGAAGATCCGCAACTGGTCCAGGGTCATTCCGACACTAAGAAGCAAATCCGATTGGAATTACAAGAGCAAGTTGTTAGACGGATCGGTCGCTTTTGTTCTAAATTTTGACCCGAAATTGGAAAAAAGTCGCGCCAGAGCAGTCGAGGGTAGAGTTGGTGGGGCGGTTCAAATCCGTGTTTGCGCACTGGACCCGCAGCCTGCGGCGGCGGCTCTTGGGTGAACGCTATCGGCCGGAAGAGCATTACATGCGCGGCCCCGCCCCGAAGACGAGAGCCAAGGTCGCGGAGCGCAAGAGCATCACCGGATCATGACCAACAACCTGCTGCGCGGAGCCAATTCGGCACCATCACAACGGCCGCTTGCCGATACGCGCGCGCCCGCTGAAGGCGACGGCGTCGATACGTCGCCCGATGTCTCCGACAGCATCGCCAAGACGACTTGCTACATGTGCGCCTGCCGCTGCGGCATCGACGTCCATGTCAAGGACGGCAAGGTCCGCTACATCAACGGCAACAAGGATCACCCGGTCAACCGCGGTGTGCTGTGCGGCAAGGGCAGCGCCGGCATCATGCAGCATTACAGCCCGGCCCGGCTGAAGAAGCCGCTACTGCGCACCGGCCCGCGCGGCTCGGGTGAGTTCCGCGAAATCGAGTGGGAGGAAGCCTTGTCGATCGCGACAGAACGGCTTTCGAACATCCGCCGAACCGATCCGAAGAAACTTGCCTTCTTCACCGGGCGCGACCAGTCGCAATCGCTGACCGGCTGGTGGGCGAGCCAGTTCGGCACGCCGAACTTCGCGGCCCATGGCGGTTTCTGCTCGGTGAACATGGCAGCCGGCGGCCTCTACACGATTGGCGGCTCGTTCTGGGAGTTCGGCGAGCCCGACTGGGACAACACCAAATATTTCATGCTGTTCGGGGTTGCCGAAGACCATGATTCCAATCCGATCAAGATCGGACTCGGCAAGCTCAAGGCGCGCGGCGCCAAGGTGGTTTCAATCAATCCCTGCCGCACCGGCTATAATGCAATTGCCGACGACTGGATCGGCATCCGGCCCGGCACCGACGGCCTGTTCGTATTCGCCCTCATCCATGAATTGCTGAAGGCTGGCCGCATCGATCTCGAGTACCTCTTGCGCTACACCAATGCCCACATCCTGGTCGTTCAGGAGCCTGGAGCTGTCGATGACGGGCTGTTCATGCGCAATGGCGACGGCAATCCGCAGGCTTGGGACAGGGTGGCGAAGATGCCTGTCAATGCCAGCGATGCCGACGCGAAGCCCGCATTGACTGGCAGCTTTCTCGTCGACGGCCGCCGCTGCGTGCCGGTCTTCCAACTCGTCGCCGACCGTTATCTGGACGAGAGCTATTCACCGGACGCCGTCGCTGACCGGTGCGGCATCTCCGCCGACACCATCCGACGCATTGCCGCAGAACTCGCCCATGTCGCCTTCGAACAGCAAATCGAATTGCCGGTGGCCTGGACGGACTGGGCCGGCCGCCGGCACGAGACCATCAAGGGCCGCCCGGTGTCGATGCATGCGATGCGCGGCATCTCGGCCCATTCGAACGGATTTCACACTTGCCGGGCCATTCATCTGCTTCAGGTGCTTCTCGGCACGGTGGACGTGCCGGGCGGCTTCCGCTTCAAGCCTCCCTATCCGCGGTCCGCGCCGCCGGGTCCAAAACCCGCCGGCAAGAATGTGAAGCCGATGACACCACTCGAAGGCATGCCGCTCGGCTTCGTCTGCGGGCCGGAAGACCTGCTAATCGACGGAGGCGGCAAACCGATCCGTATCGACAAGGCCTACTCCTGGGATGCGCCGCTGGCCGCACACGGGCTCATGCACACGGTTATCCGCAACGCCTGGGCCGGCGATCCCTACAAGATCGACACTCTGTTTATGTACATGTCCAACATGGCCTGGAACTCGTCGATGAATACGGTCGAGACGATGGCGATGCTGACCGATATCGATGCGTCGGGCGAGTACAAGATCCCGTTCATCATCTATTCCGACGCTTATTATGCCGAGACCGTGCCTTTTGCCGATCTGGTGCTGCCGGACACCACCTATCTCGAGCGTCATGACTGTATCAGTCTGCTCGACCGGCCGATCAGCCATGCCGACGGTCCGGGCGACGCCATCCGCCATCCGGTCGTCGAGCCGGACCGCGACGTCAGGCCGTTCCAGACGGTGCTGATCGAACTCGGCGCGCGGCTCGGTCTGCCCGGCTTCGTTCATGACGACGGCTCCGCCAAATACCGCGACTATGCCGACTACATCGTCAATCACGAGCGCACGCCAGGTGTCGGTCCGCTCGCCGGCTGGCGCGGCAAGGACGGGGCCTCGGTCGGCAAGGGCGAGGTCAATCCCGACCAGTTGCAGCGCTACATAGATAATGGCGGCTTCTGGCACCAGGATTTCGCCGCCGATCAGCGCTACTACAAGATGGCCAACCGCTCGTATCTCGAATTGGCTGAGAGCATGGGCTTCATGCCGAAGGCCGAGCCGATCGTCTTCCAACTCTATTCGGAGCCGATGCAGCGCTTTCGCCTTGCGGCGCGCGGCCATGGCGGGGTGCTGCCGCCGGAGGCGGAGCGCAGCCGCATCGAGACCTATATGGATCCGCTGCCGTTCTGGTATGCGCCCTTCGAAGAGGCTGCGGTCGACAGCCAAGCCTATCCGCTGCACGCGCTGACGCAGCGGCCGATGCACATGTACCATTCCTGGGGCGGGCAGAATGCCTGGCTAAGGCAGATCACCAGCCAGAACCGACTGTTCGTGCACTACCGGACGGCAGCCGGCCTCAGCCTTGTCGACGACGATTGGGTTTGGATCGAGAGCATCAACGGCAAGGTCAAGGGGCAGATCAAGCTGGCCGACGGCGTCAACGCCGATACGGTGTGGACCTGGAACGCGATCGGCAAACGGCGCGGCAGCTGGGGGCTCAAGGACGACGCGGCCGAATCCAATCGCGGCTTCCTGCTCAACCACATCATCGGCGACCAGACCTCCGCCGATGCCAACGGCAAACGCTATTCGAATTCCGACCCGGTAACGGGCCAGGCCGCATGGTTCGACCTGCGCGTGCGCATCGTCAAATGCGCGCCCGAGGAAGCGGGCTTCACCGAACCGCAGTTCGAGCGGTTCCGCCAGCTGCCGGACTCTGAGCTCTCGCCCGACAAGCTCAGTTTCGGCGCCGAGTTCCGCATGAAAAGAGAAGCCGCCGAATGACTTGCCTTCCCGCCCATACCGACAAGAAGCTCGGCCTTGTCGTCGATCTCGACACCTGCGTCGGCTGCCAGGCCTGCGTTACCGCCTGCAAAGAATGGAACACCGGCGGCCATATGGCGCCGCTAACCGACATCGACCCCTATGGCGGCAATGTCGACGGCGTCTGGTTCAACCGCGTGCACAGTTATGAGCACATGACCGAGATGGGTGGGCGCTCGGTCAATTTCCCACGCTCCTGCCTGCACTGCGAGACGCCGGCGTGCGTCACGGTCTGCCCGACCGGCGCCTCCTACAAGCGGGCGTCGGATGGCATCGTGCTGGTCGACGAGGACAAATGCATCGGCTGCAAATTGTGCAGCTGGGCCTGCCCCTATGGCGCGCGCGAGTTCGACACCGATGTCGGCGTGATGAAGAAATGCACGTTGTGCGTCGACCGCATCTACAACGACAATCTGGCGGAAGAAGATCGCGTGCCGGCCTGCGTCGCTGCTTGCCCGACCAGCGCGCGGCATTTTGGCGATCTGGGCGATCCGGCATCCGCTATCTCGCAACTGGTGGCCGAGCGTGGCGGTGTCGATCTGATGCCGGAAATGGGCTATAAGCCGACCAACAAATATCTGCCGCCACGTGCCCACACCACCCGCGCCGCATCGGTGCCGGCGCCAGCGCTTGAAGCGGTGCGGGCCGAAGGCGGCTTTCTCGGCTGGGTCGACCGCATGCTCTCGAACTGACCCGTGCCTTCATGCATCCAGCCTTCTCCGTCGTCTTTTTCACCACGGCCACGGGCGCCGGTTACGGCCTGCTCGCGCTGCTTGGCGTGCTCGCTGGACAGGGCTTTATCCCGCCCGATTTCTGGCTTGGCCTCACCGGCATGGGGCTGGCGCTTGGCCTGATCTCGACAGGCCTGCTGTCGTCGGCCGGCCATCTCGGCCGGCCCGAACGCGCCTGGCGTGCCTTCTCGCAATGGCGTAGCTCATGGCTGTCGCGCGAAGGTGTTGCCTCGGTCGCCACCTTCGTGCCGGCGGGACTGTTCGGTATTGGCTGGGTGGTCCTCGGCCGTACGAGCGGCTGGGCGGCTGTCGCCGGGCTGCTCGCTGCCGTCGGCGCGGTCGCAACCGTCTGCACCACCGGCATGATCTACGCGTCGTTGAAGCCGATTGCCCAGTGGCACAGCCGCTTCACCCTGCCCGCCTACCTGGTCTTTTCGGCGATGACCGGCAGCGTACTGCTCAACGCCCTGCTGCAGGGATTTGCCGCAGGCTCGAATATGCTTCTGGCGGCTGCCCTGTTGCTGACCGCGCTCGGCTGGGGTTTGAAGCTGGCGACCTGGCGATACAATGACAGGCTGGAGATCCCGACCAACGCCAACACCGCAACCGGGCTTTCCGGCGGCACGGTGCGGTCGCTGGAATGGCCGCATACCGAGGAAAACTATCTGCTCAAGGAGATGGGTTTTCGCATTGCGCGCAAGCACAGCGCTAAACTCCGCCAGACCACGCAGGTGCTGGCCTTTGCTTTGCCCGCGTTGCTGCTGGTCGCGGCGTTCGCCTTGCCGTGGCCCTATGCGGCAGCACTGTCGATACTCGCCCCAATCGCCCAACTCGCCGGAATGCTGGTCGAGCGCTGGCTGTTCTTCGCCGAGGCCAAGCACACGGTTACTTTGTACTACGGCAGGTAGGTTCAGCCCGGCCTGAGCATCGCGTGGGAAATCGCGAAAATGCGCTCTGTGCCAAGCATATAGGCCATCAGCGTTTCGCGGCGGAACAGCCCGGCATAGGCGCGATCGAGCACGTTGAGCGAGCCGGTATAGGCGCCGAAAGCCGGCATGATCATGCGGCCGCCATCGCCGGCAAAGCAACGACGCCGCACCGAACGGCCTTGCTGCACGATGCGGGCGCAAGGATGCAGGTGACCTGATATCTCGCCTTCCGCCCTCACCGCCGAAGGCTCGTGCCGGAAGAGCAGAGAACCGATGGCCAATTCGCGCACGGTTTCGCCCGGCAGGTCGGCCGGTGCTTCCGGGTCATGATTGCCGGCGACCCAGAACCAGTCGCGCCCGACCATCAGCCCCTCCAGCCTTTGGCGAAAGCTCGCGTGCATACGTGCGGCGCCGCCGCCATCGTGAAAACTGTCGCCCAGGCTGATAACGATCGCAGGCTGATAATCGGCGATCACCGCCTGCAGCCGGAGCAACGTCGCACCGGTGTCGTAAGGTGGGACCAGCGTGCCGCGCCTGGCCAGTGATGAACCTTTTTCCAGATGCAGGTCGGATACGGTCAGAAGCCGGAATTCGGGAAAATAGAGCACGCCGCGACGGTCGCAGATCGCGCGTTCGCCGGCGATACGGACAGCGCCCGCATCCGCCAGAGGCGCCGTCATGGCGAGCGCGACAGTCATTTCGTCCCCATGGCCTCCTCGACCAGCGTGGCTGCATCCATCAGCAGCGTGTCATCGGCCTCGCCATGCACCGGCATTTTGCCGATCTCGAGCATGATCGGCACGGCGAGCGGCGATATCTGCTCGAGGTTCTTATGCATGATTCGACCTTGGACGCGCGAGAGCATCTCGGCAAGTCTGCTGACATCCAAGAGACCGGTCGCGGCATCGGCACGCGTCGCCTGCAAAAGGATATGGTCGGGCTCGTGGCTGCGCAGCACGTCGTAGATGAGATCCGTCGACACGGTTACCTGGCGGCCGCTCTTCTCCTGCCCTGGGTGGCGTTTCTCGATCAATCCCGAGATCAGCGCGCAATTGCGAAAGGTGCGCTTCAACAACCAACTGCCGGCGAGCCAGGCTTCGAGGTCGTCGCCCAGCATGTCCTGATCGAATAGCGCAGCCAGCGACGGTTTCTTCGCCCTGAACATATGGCCCATATCGGCCAGCGACCATATGGCAAGCGCATAGTCGGTGGCGACGAAGCCGAGCGGCTTGGCTCCCGCCCTGTCGAGGCGGCGGGTGAGCAGCATGCCGAGCGTCTGGTGCGCCAGCCTGCCCTCGAACGGATAGGCCACCAGATAGTAGCGGTTGCCGCGCGGAAAGGTCTCGATCAGCAGATCGTCGCGTTTCGGCAGCACCGACTTGTCGGCCTGAAAGCGTAACCAGTCGGCGACCTGCTCCGGCAGCTTCTTCCAGCGCTGCGGATCGTCCAGCATGGCGCGGACCTGTTCGGCCAGGTACGTCGAAAGCGGGAATTTGCCACCACCGTAATACGGCACCTTGGCGTCGCTGCCGGGTGCATTCGAGACAAAGCACTCATTCTCGCGGATACCTTCGAAGCGCAGCACCTTGCCGGCGAACATGAAGGTGTCGCCATGCGTCAGCGTTTCGAGGAACGCCTCCTCGATTTTGCCCAGAACCCGGCCGCCACGCGAAGCCGCGCCTCTGCTGCCGGCCTGGACATAGCGGACGTTGAGCGCCGGCACTTCGATGATGGTGCCGACATTGAGCCGGTATTGTTGGGCGACGCGAGGATTTGAGACCCGCCACAGCCCGTCCTTGTTGAGACGAATACGGGCGTAGCGTTCATAGTTCTTCAGCGCATAGCCGCCGGTGGCGACGAAATCGATGACGCGATCGAATGTCGGCCGATCGAGATCGGCATAGGGTGCTGCCGTTCGCACTTGCTCAAACAGCGCATCGGCACGGAACGGCGCACCGCAGGCACAGCCCAGCACGTGCTGCGCCAGGACGTCGAGCCCGCCATTGACCAGCGGCGGCGTATCCTGGGCACCGAGATAATTGGCGTCGAGCGCCGCCCTGCATTCCAGCACCTCGAAGCGGTTGGCCGGTATCAGGATCGCCTTCGACGGCTCGTCCATACGGTGGTTGGCGCGGCCGATGCGCTGCGCCAGCCGGCTGGCACCTTTCGGCGCGCCGACATGGACGACTAGATCGACATCGCCCCAGTCGATGCCGAGGTCGAGCGTCGACGTGGCGACGATGGCGCGCAGGGCGTTCTCGCCCATTGCCTTTTCGACACGCCGGCGCTGCGCGACGTCGAGCGAGCCGTGATGCAGCGCGATCGGCAAGGTCTCCTCGTTGACCCGCCACAACTCCTGGAACAGCAACTCCGCCTGGCTGCGCGTGTTGACGAACAGCAGGGTTGTCTTGTGGCGCTTGATCTCGTTGTAGATTTCCGGCGTTGCGTAGCGGGCCGAATGTCCCGCCCACGGCACGCGCCCCTCCGAATCGAGAATGGAGATGTCGGGCTTGGCGCCGCCAGTGACGACGATCAGTTCGGCCATCGGCCCCGGTGGATTCTGGCTGACCAGCCAGCGCCGCAATTCGTCAGGCTCGGCGACCGTCGCCGACAGGCCTATCGTCTGCAGGGCGGGCACAAACGAGCGCAGCCGGGCCAGCCCGAGCGACAGGAGATGCCCGCGCTTCGAGGTCACCAGCGAATGCAATTCGTCGAGCACGACATAGCGCAGGTCCTCGAAGAAGCGCCTGGCATCGGGCGCGGCAATCAGCAGCGCCAATTGCTCGGGCGTGGTCAGGAGAATGTCGGGCGGCGCCAGCTTCTGCCGCTGGCGCTTGTGTGCGGGCGTGTCGCCGGTGCGCGTCTCGACGGTGACCGGCAGCCCGATTTCTTCGACGGGTTTGCCGAGATTGCGCTCGATGTCGACGGCCAGCGCCTTCAGCGGCGAGATGTAGAGTGTGTGGATGCCTCGATGCGCCTGCCCCGGCCTTCTCCTCGGCCGGCCGGCCAGTTCGGTCAGCGATGGCAAGAACCCGGCCAGCGTCTTGCCGGCGCCGGTCGGGGCGATCAGCAATACCGACCGGCCGCCCTGGGCTTTGGCCAGCAAATCGATCTGGTGGGCGCGCGGCGACCAGCCCTTTTCCGCAAACCATTTGACAAATGGCTCGGGCAGGACGACGGCGGCATTCTGTTCGGCAAGGCGCGGCTGCTCTGTCACGCGCCAGACGTAGCGCGGCGGCGCGCAATCGCCAAGCAGAATCAGAACAAAAGGTGATCGATTCGCGCTACGGCCGGCGAAACCCGGTCGGTCCGCCATAGAGATAGCCGATACGGGCGACCGCCTCCCTCAGTCCTTCACGCGACACCAGCATGGTGTGGCCGTTGGCGTGGATCATGGTCTCCGGATCTGTCATGATCGCGACGTGGCCTTTCCAGAAGACCAGGTCGCCGCGCCGCAACCCGGCAAAATCCGGCCCGGGTTCGAGCGGCTCGCCGACGGTCGCCGCCTGCATGTCGGTGTCGCGCAGCACTTGCCTGCCAGCCATGTGCATTGCAAGTTGCACGAGACCGGAACAATCGATGCCGAAGCCGGAGACGCCGCCCCACAGATAGGGCGTGCCGAGAAACGCCTCGGCGACCGCGACGTAGTCGGGATGAACCTCGGCGACCGGCCTGAGATGACCCGAGATGACCGCCTGGCCGGACGGCAGCAGAGCATAATGCGTGCCGCGCGTTTCCGCTGAGCCCGTCACCGCCACCAATGACCCCATCGAGAGCTCCCCGCTCACCGGGAACCGCAAATCCGGTCCCGGATAGAGGAAAGTGCGCGGCACCGAGACAACATGGGTGGGCGCATGCTCCCGACCGCCCAGCACGGTGTCGGCGACATAGCCGACATAGCCGTCGCGCTCGGCCTGTATCCAGGCCCAGCCCTCAACGTCCTCGAAGACGAGGACGTCTTCGCCGAACAGAAGCTGGGTATCGACGCCGGCGTCCGGGCGCGGCGCCTTGCGGATGTCGGCGACGCAGGCTGATATGCGAGCCGGCCGGCCGGCGACGAAACGGTCGGCGGCGACCTCGCCTCGCAGCCTGGCGTCGGCGAGATCGGAGCGGAAGGCATGGAGGCGGGCATCCCTGGCGGTCAAATCGGCAACTCGTTCAAATGGGCAACTCTTGGGCTCTGGCAATGATAACATCGCCAAAGCGCTCGACAAAGAGCGCGCCTTCGACTGTGCGCCTGACCAGCACGTTGCGCTTGTCGAGCTCGTCGCGGTGGCGCGACACCAGTTTCAGCGCCCCCATCGTATCGAGCGCACGGGTGATCACCGGCTTGGTGACGTTGAGGCGGGCGGCTAACCCCCGTACCGTGTGGGGCGGCGGATCGAGATAGATGGTGAACAGGATCGCCGTCTGGCGCATGGTGAGATCGGGCGCGTCGTCGCGCACCTCCGACAGCACCACCTGTTGCCATAGTCGCAACGCTTGGCTTGGACGCATGATAATCGACATCCGTCCAGCATGACGGAAAATTGTTTCGGTTCCGTTTCAGTCAATAACCTTCGTCGGCTATGCCCGAGAATCAGCCGTAGCGGTTCGAAATGACCTGCTCCAGCGCCCGGATGCCTTGCGCTTCGCCACCGGCAAGGCCGTGCGGGCGGTCGAACGGGTTCCAGGCGAAGATGTCGACATGCGCCCAGCCGGCGGTCTTTTCCACGAAGCGCTTCAGGAAAAGCGCCGCGGTGATCGAGCCGGCGAAACCGTCCGGCGTGACGTTGTTGACGTCGGCCACCTTCGACGCCAGCTTGGCGTCATAGGGCTTCCACAACGGCATCCGCCATAGCGGATCCTCGACCGCAACGGAGGCGTCCGCCAGCTCGGATGCAAGCGTCTCGTCACCGGTATAGAACGGCGGCAAGTCGGGACCGAGCGCAACACGGGCAGCGCCTGTCAGCGTTGCCATATCGACCAGCATCTGCGGCTCTTCGTCATCGGCCAAGGCCAGGGCATCGGCGAGCACCAGCCGTCCTTCGGCGTCGGTGTTGCCGATTTCGACGGTAATGCCCTTGCGGCTCACCAGCACGTCGCCTGGCCGGAAGGCGTTGCCGGCTATCGAATTCTCGACAGCCGGGATGAGCACGCGCAGCCGAACCTTCAACCCGGTGGCCATGATCATGGAAGCGAGACCCAGCACGTTGGCAGCGCCACCCATGTCCTTCTTCATCAAAAGCATGCCCGAGGACGGCTTGATGTCGAGACCGCCTGTATCGAAGCAGACGCCCTTGCCGACCAGCGTTATCTTGGGGGCATTGTTCGGCCCCCAAATCATGTCGATCAGGCGTGGCGCGTCGGCAGAAGCCCGACCGACGGCGTGGATCATCGGAAAGTTGGCGGTAAGAAGATCGTCGCCTTTGGTCACCGATATTTCGGCCTTGTGCGTCGCGGCCAAGGTCCGGGCGGCCTTTTCCAACTGCCCGGGGCCCATATCGCTGGTCGGCGTGTTAACCAGATCGCGCGCCAGGAAAATGCCATCGGCGAGGCGGCGGATGCGGGCGGCGTCGGTGCCTGCCGGCAGCGCGAGGCGAAGCGTCTTGCCTGGCTTCTTGCCGTAGCGGGTGAAGACATAGCCGCCGAGCGCCACGGCGAGTGCCGTAAGCTCCGGCTTGGCCGGTGCGGACGCAAAATGCCACTCGCCTGCGGGCAAGGCTCTCGCTAGTGCGCCGATGGCCAGTGCGCCCTCGCCATCACCGGTGCCGAACAGGGCTCCGGCAATCGCGCCGTTGTCGCCAGGCATGATCAGCGTCCTGCCGGCCTCGCCGGAAAAGCCGTTGGCCTTGGCCCAGGCGACCAAGGATGGCGCAAGGCCCGCCGCCGCCAGAGCATCCTTCGCCACCAGATGGACCGGCAGCGCATTGCTCAATTCTTTCTCGACGAGTTCGACAGGCATTCGCTGGCCTCCGGCTTCCGAGTCGGCGTTTCTTAACTCTCCGTTAGGGTTAACAGAATATTTCTGCGGGAGGAAAGATGACCTCGCAAATGGTCACGCGCATGAACGGAGCCCTGGTGCCGATGCCGACCAACCGCAGGATGAACGCCAGCGCAAATAGGCTGATCACCACGGCGTTGATGATGGTGCTTGCTGCAGGCGTCGCCGGCTGCGGAACCAGCAAATTGACGACTGGCTCGATTTCTCGTCCAAGCGGCAAGCCGCTGGAAACAATGTCGGCGGGCGAACTGCACAACGCTACGATGGCGCTCGGCCAGTCCTATTCGAAAAACCCCAGCGACAAGCGGATCGCGACAAATTATGCCGCGGCGCTGCAGATGGACGGCGACGCAGACCAATCGCTTGCGGTGATGCGCAAGCTGGCGATCGCCTTGCCGAAGGATCGCGACGTGCTCGCCGCCTATGGCAAGGCGCTTGCCGCCAACGGACAGTTCGAGCCGGCACTCGATGCCGTGCGCCGCGCCCAGACGCCCGAATATCCTGACTGGAAACTGGTATCGGCGGAAGCTGCTATTCTCGACCAGCTCGGCCAGAAGGACGAGGCTCGCCAAGGCTATCGCAAGGCGCTTGACCTCAGGCCGAACGAACCGTCGATCCTTTCCAATCTCGGCATGTCGTACGTGCTGGAAGGTGATTTGCGCACAGCCGAAACCTATATGCGCTCAGCCGCCCAGCAGCCGAATGCAGACAGCCGCGTCCGCCAGAACCTTGCGCTGGTCGTCGGTCTGCAAGGCCGTTTCGACGAGGCAGAGAAGATCGCCTCGCAAGAGCTGTCGCCGGATCAGGCGCAGGCTAACGTCGCTTACCTTCGCCAGATGCTGGCGCAGCAGAATGCCTGGAGCCAGCTCAAGGACCAGGACAAGGCAAAGCCCGCCACCAACTGACCGCTTCGAGCGCCGAACCGGCGCGCGAATTCCGCAACATATCTAACGCAAAGAGCCGCGCTGCACCGGCAGCGTGGCTCTGGATCGTATCAGCGTTTCTGGCAACGCCGCTGGCGCTACTCGCTGCTTGATTTCGGCTGGTCGCCAAAGATGCCGCGCTGGCTCACCTGGATGCCGGCGGGACCCAAAATGATGGCGAACAGCACCGGCAGGAAGAACAGGATCATCGGCACGGTGAGCTTCGGCGGCAGCGCGGCCGCCTTCTTCTCGGCGGCATTCATGCGCATGTCGCGGCTCTCACTGGCAAGCACCCGCAATGCATGCGCCACGGGCGTGCCGTAGCGCTCGGCCTGAACCAACGCCTGGGACACCGACCTGACGGATTCCAGGCCAGTTCGGCTTGCAAGGTTCTCGTAGGCCTGCTTGCGCTCCTGCAGATAGGAAAGCTCGGCGTTTGTCAGGATGAATTCTTCCGCCAATGCCACCGATTGCGCGCCGATCTCATCGGCGACCTTGCGAAGCGCCGCTTCCACCGACATGCCGGACTCGACGCATATCAGCAACAGGTCGAGCGCGTCCGGCCACGCCATCTGAATCGATTGCTTGCGCTTGGTAGCGCGGTTGTTGACGTAGAGCACCGGCGCGTAGAATCCCGCATAGGCTACCACGATGCACACGAACAGCTTCACGAAAAGCGGCTGCTCGGGCAATCCGCCGAGCACGAACAGATACATTGCCGCCAATGCAAAGCCGATGAAGGGCAGGACGAGACGGAAGAAAAGGAAGCGCGTCAGCGGATTTTGCCCGCGAAAACCCGCCACTTTCAATTTCTGCAAGGTACCTTCATCCGCCAGCGCACGCCTGAGATCCAGGCGATCGACAATATTGCGCATGCCGACCGACTGTTCTTCGCGCAGGCCCTTGCGGCGGCGGTCGGCTTCGACTGCCAGCCGCGCGCGCTGCTTGGCGCGCAGCTCATCGCGCTCCAGCGCTACGGATTTCATGCGCGCCTTGAGCTGGTTCCCGCCAAAAGCGGGCAGCAGCGTGAAGACGGTCGCAAACACCGCGATGCCGACCAGCAGTGCGATCAGCAGGGACGGGTCGGTGAGAGTTCTGATGACGTGATCGGTCATACGCGAGTCCTAGACTTCGAAATTCATCATCTTGCGCATTACCAGGACGCCCATCGACATCCAGATGCCGGAACAACCGAGGATCAGATGGCCGGTGCTGGTGATGAAGAGGGGCATGATGTAGTTCGGGCTCGTCAAATAGACGAGAAAGGCGACGACGAAAGGCAACGCGCCGATGATCACCGCGGATGCCTTGGCTTCCATGGACAATGCCTGGACCTTGGCTTTCATTTTCTTGCGGTCGCGAAGCACGCGCGAAAGATTGCCCAGCGCTTCGGAAAGATTGCCGCCGGCCTGAGACTGAATCTGGATGACGATGCCGAAGAAGCTCGCCTCGGTGCACGGCATCGTTTCTGGCATGCGCATGGCCGCGTCAGGGATCGACAAACCCATTTGCTGCGAATCGACTATGCGGCGGAACTCGGTCTTGACCGGCTCGGGGGATTCGTTGGCGATCAGACGCACGGCGTCGTTCAGCGGCAGGCCGGATTTTACCGCACGCACGATGATGTCGAGCGCGTTCGGAAATTCGTTGAGGAACGCCTTGACGCGGTGCGCGCGGCGAAACGAGACGAACCAGCGGGGCAGACCCAAGACGCCGACCAGCAGCGCAGCCGGCAAGACCAGCAACGGTGCGCCGATGAAATAGACAAGAGCCGTCAAGACGACGCCGCAGACCGCCGAGTAGACATAGAAGCGCTCAAGCGAGATCTTCATGCCGGCCTGGCGGATTTGGATCTTCAGCGGTGGTTTCTTGACCAGGCTCTGATTGGACTTTTGCTTTTGATCGAGATCCTTCAGCGAATCCTGGACGGACTTGCGACGCTTGGCCGCTTCCGCCACGCGATCGCGCGACGCCTTGACGACGGAACGATCCGTCTCGGCGGTCTTGATCGATTCAAGCCGCTTGCCAACCTGCTTCTCGGTGCTGATCCGGTTGAACAGGAAAGCATAGGCCACAGCGCCGGCGCTGAAGCCGGCGAGCACGACGAATGCCAATACGGTGCCGTCAATTCCGAACATCGACCCTGGCCCCCACGCTTCCAGACGGATCAATCAGCGCGTTTCTCCATCGCCTCGAGCGCGACCGCGAGGCGCTGCTCCTCACCGTAGTAGCGGGCGCGCTCCCAGAAATGCGGACGGCCGATGCCAGTCGACACGTGCTCGCCCAGCAGCCTGCCGCTCGCGTCCTCGCCCTTGATGTTATAGAGAACGATGTCCTGGGTGATGATGACGTCGCCTTCCATGCCGATTACCTCGGTGATGTGGGTGATACGCCGCGATCCGTCGCGCAGGCGTGCAGCCTGTATGATCACGTCGACGGAGCCGACGACGATCTCGCGCACGGTTTTTTGCGGCAGCGTGTAGCCGCCCATGGCGATCATCGACTCTATGCGGTTGAGGCATTCGCGCGGGCTGTTCGAGTGGATCGTTCCCATCGAGCCGTCATGGCCGGTGTTCATCGCCTGCAGCAGATCGAACACTTCGGGTCCGCGCACTTCGCCGACGATAATACGTTCGGGGCGCATGCGCAGACAGTTCTTGACCAGATCGCGCATGGTCACTTCGCCCTCGCCTTCGAGGTTGGGCGGACGGGTTTCGAGACGCACCACATGCGGCTGCTGCAATTGCAACTCAGCTGAGTCCTCGCAGGTGATGACGCGTTCTTCGCGGTCGATATAGTTGGTCAGGCAATTGAGCAGCGTCGTCTTGCCTGAGCCGGTACCGCCCGAGATGACAATGTTGCAGCGGACACGCCCGATGATCTTGAGAATCTCGGCCCCTTGCGGAGAAATCGAGCCGAACTTGACCAGCTGGTCGAGCGTCAGCTTGTCCTTCTTGAACTTGCGGATGGTAAGTGCGGTGCCGTCGATAGCCAGGGGCGGTGCGATGACGTTGACACGGGAGCCATCAGGAAGACGCGCATCGCAGATCGGGCTTGATTCATCGACGCGGCGGCCAACCTGGCTGACGATACGCTGGCAGATGTTGAGGAGCTGCTGGTTGTCGCGGAAACGGATGCCGGTCTGCTCGACCTTGCCGTTGACTTCGATGTAGACGTTCTTGGAGCCATTAACCATGATGTCGGCAATATCGTCGCGGGCAAGCAGTGGCTCCAGCGGCCCGTAGCCCAAAACGTCGTTGCAGATATCCTCGAGAAGCTCTTCCTGCTCGGCGATGGACATCGCGAAATTCTTGATCGCGATGATGTCGTTGACAATGTCGCGGATTTCCTCGCGCGCGCTTTCGGGATCGAGTTTGGCGAGCTGCGACAGATCTATCGTATCGATGAGTGCGGCGAAGACCTGGCTTTTGGTGTCGTAGTAGGTTTCGCTCTTTTGGCGCTGGATACTTTTCGGCTCCGGCGCCAATGGCGGCGGCTCGACCGCACGGCGAACCGCCGGCGCGGCAGGCGCGCCGGATGGCGGCAGCGCCGCCGGCCTGGCAGCTACAGCCACTTCCACAGGGTTCGCGGCCGCCGGCGCGGCAGGCGCGGGTGCTGGCTGACGGAATTCCGGAATGGTCCGGTTGCCGTCGTCGCTGCCTCTTTTACCAAACATGATCGCTTACCAATTCCACCGCTGAGGCATCACTTCTTGTTGCGCGAAAGCTTGCCGATCAGACTGCCGAGGCCAGCCTTCTTCTTCACCTTGATTTCGCTGCGCCCTGTCAGCACATGGGCGATCTCGTTGATCGTGGCGACAACCGGACTCTTGGCATCCATCTCACCGAGCATACGTCCGTTGTTGGCAGCATTTCCGAACAAAAGCGGCTCGAACGGGATGACCGACATCGGCGAAAGGCCGAGCGATTCGGAGAAGTCGGACGGCGTAATCTCAGGACGTTTCGGCACACCGGCCTGGTTGATCACAAGCTTTGGCGCTGGGTCGTTCGGACGAAGCCGCTTCAGCATGTCGACCAGGTTCTTCGTGTTGCGCAGATTGGCAAGTTCGGGCGTCGCCGTGATGACGATCTCGTCGGCCTTGACCAGCGTGTTCTTGGTCCAGCCGGCCCACACGTGGGGAACATCGAGCACGAGGAGCGGCGCGCTACGCTGGGCTATGTCGATAAGCTGGGTGAAGGCGTCGGGATCGAAATCGTAGACCCGCTCCAGGGTCGAAGGGGCCGCAAGCAGCGACAGGTGCTCGGCGCATTGGGCGAGCAGCCGGTCGAGATAGACCTCATCGACGCGTTCCGGCGAGAAGACTGCCTCGGCAATGCCTTGCGCCGGATCCTGGTCGAAATTGATATTGGCCGTTCCGAAGGCGAGGTCGAGATCGGCGACAACCACTTCGGATTTGAAAAGGGACGACATGGCCCAGGCCACATTATGGGCTATGGTCGAGGAGCCGACGCCGCCTTTGGCGCCGATGAAGGCAATCGAGCGGCCGATCGGCTCAGCTTCCGGATCAACGAAGATCGAAGACACCACGCTGACGATGTCGGCCATCGATACGGGCGCGATGACATACTCGGAAATGCCCGAACGGATGAGTTCGCGGTACAGACCGACATCGTTGTAGTGGCCGACAACCACCACCTTGGAGGTCGGGTCGCAATGCTCGGAGAGCTGGGCGAGTTGTTCCAGCAACAGCTTCGGCTCGCTGCGCGATTCAAGCAGGATCAGGTTCGGCGTCGGCGCCGACTGATAGAATTCGATAGCGGTGGGGATGCCCCCCATATGCACCTTCAAATGGGCCTTGGCCATGCGGCGATCCTCGCCGGCGCGCTCGACCGGATTGGCTACGCCTTCGGTCTCGCAAAATGCCTGGATTGAAATGCGCGGGATCGGCCGCAACGCCTGCATCGCGGCAATATCCTGCTCCGAGGTTTCGCCGCCCGGTACCTCTGTGTCATAGGCAAGATTGCTCATTGTCATCACTTTCCGTGACTTGCGCGGCTTAGAGTTTGTTGAGCCTCAACACTCGTTAATATTCGACTTCCGAATTGCCGAGGAATTCGTCCGAAATACCTCTGTCACGATAGACGTCGATCACCGCGCCGCGATTTTCCGCGTCGATCGGCGTCGGCTTGCGTGGCCCGATCAGATCGGACGGATTGGCCATCTGGGCAGCCAGGTTGTTCTGATACGAACAGCCGAAATCGGCATAGTGCTTGTTTTCCGAAGTCTGCAGCAGGTCTTCGGGCCAGCGCCCGCATTTATCCGTCTGAGCCTTCACCGAGACGTAGGCAACACGAACCGGTGCGGACGCTTCGGCCGAAACAGACTGATAGGACCGCATGTCGATCCGCTTCCGGCTGATGCCGCTGGCTATGGCCAGCCTGGCGAAATCGCGGCCGGCCGCGGCCGCTGCGATTTCGTTGGCTGAGCCGCTCGGAATCTCGATCGTCAGCACCGGAGCCGCGCTCCTGTCGTATCCGTCCAGGAAGCCCAGGAGCGTGTCACGCTGGGATCTGGTCATGCCACGGTCGCCGGCGCCGACCGGAAGGTCGATCTTCTGTATCTTCTCAGCTATGACGATCGGATGGGTGGTGCGATAATCGTCCGGTATGGCACCCACCGTGACGCTGTCGCGATTGGCGCAGCCGGCCAGCAATGCCGCCACCGCGATCGCCATAATGGGAACGGCCGGCCGCCAGATTCGCGAATGGACTGACCGCGTCGCGGTGATCGCCCGTGCCTTCGATGTTGCCTTAGACATGACCGCTTCCCCGCTTACTTGTAGATAAAGCCGACAACGCCGTGGTAACGGCCGTTGGGCTTGTTGGTCTGCATGGTGCCGTAGACACGGTTGACGCGGCCAAGGAAAATGCCGGCGCCATCGCTGGCGGCGTTGAAATTGTCATCCGGCTTGGCAAGATCGTTGCGCGCCACCGGCTTCACCAGATAGGGCGTAATGATGATGACGAGCTCGGTCTCGTTGCGAACGAAATCCCTGCTGCGGAACAGCGCGCCAAGCACTGGAATCTTTGTCAGACCGGGCAAGCCGTTGACAGCTTGCCTGAGATCATCGCGGACAAGGCCGGCAATCATCATCGAGCCGCCCGAAGGCAGTTCCACTGTTGTGTCGGCCAAGCGCTTGCGGAGCGACAGGGCATTCATGCCCGGGCTCGTTACGCCTTCGGACAAAGACACAGATCCCTCCGTTGTCGGCTCGGAAACCGAGGTTCTGACTTTCAGGCTGATACGGCCGGGAGACAGCACCACCGGCTGGAATTCCAGGCCAATGCCGTATTCGATCTTCTCGACCGAATACGTCTTCAGACCGGTCTGGTTATCGTTTGATACGGCTTGGGAAACGCTGGTCACCATGTTGTATTCGCCGCCAACCTTGAAGGTCGCCTTCTCGCCGGATACGGCCGTCAATGTTGGTTCGGCGAGGGTTTTCATGACACCGGACTGTTCCATGGCATTGATGTAGGCCTGCAGCGTCGAGCTCCCGATAGAGAGGCCCGAGTTCGACAGCGACTTGCCCAAACCAGTGAAATTGTCGCTTACCGCGCCCCAGCTGATGCCGTTGCTGCTGCCGTTGCCCACCATGTTGACGCCGAGCTGCTTCATCACCGAGCGGCTGACTTCCGCGACCGTCACCTTCAGCGTCACCTGGTCGTCGCCGATGATCTGCAGCAGGTTGACGATCTTGCTGACGCGGCGCTCGGCATCCGGGTTATCGATCGCGACGCCGGCTTCAGCCGAACCGCCGGCAGCGGTCTGCGAGTATTGACCCGTGGTTGCCTCGCCGCCGGACACGAAAATAGTTGCCAGATCGGCCGCGCGCTTGGCGTCCAGAGGAGTGTCCACGGTTCCGGTCAGAACGACGTTGTCGTTCAGCAACTCGACCTTGACCTCCGATGACGGGATGAAGCGCTTGATATAATCCTCCAGCCCGGCGACGTCACGTTCGACCGCTAGGTCAAGGCTGACGATCTGCTCGCCATTCGAGCCAAAGACGAAGATATTTGTCTCGCCGACCGCCTTTCCAAACAGATAGATGCGCCTGGCGGTGCGGGTCACCGCGTCGGCTACAGCGGGGTTGGCGACGAGAATGTCGTAGGCATCGCTCGGGAGGTCGATGACCACCGACTTGTTCAGTC
Organism: Mesorhizobium sp. M0768; assembly: GCF_040320195.1. Lineage (NCBI taxonomy): Bacteria > Pseudomonadati > Pseudomonadota > Alphaproteobacteria > Hyphomicrobiales > Phyllobacteriaceae > Mesorhizobium > Mesorhizobium sp. M0768. The sequence goes on from NZ_JAMYPD010000002.1 coordinate 46,669, forward strand.
CGAGCTTAACCCGCTGGGTGGCGGTCGAAGCCGTCACCCTGGCATTGCCCGCCGCACTGGCATCGACAATGCCATATGCATTCGTTCCAAGGAGAAACAGGCCGATCGCCGCAGCCAGGATGAGCGGCAGTTTGGTTTTTAGCCTCATTTCCTTGCCCCCACTTCGGAAACTTCGCCCGACTTGATCAACCGCACTGTTCCGCGCCGGCCATTGCCGGAAACCAGGTAATCGGCTTCGCCCACATTCTTGTCCTGGCTGTCCTTGATCGAGCGCAGCGCCAATGTCAGGCGATCCGCCATCTGCTGTGCGACGGTGATGATCTCGGACTGCTGCGGCGTCAGTTCCAGGGTGGCGGTCTGGCCAACCCTGGTCTTCTTACCTTCCTCGTCCTCCTGAATGGTCTGGTCGATCGCCAGGACGCGAATGTTCTTCAGGATAGTTTCGGTCGTGAAGCCCGGACCACCGCCATTGGCGGGATCGGCTCGGCGGGTCATGATGACGTCGACGAAATCGTTGGGAAGAATAAAGCCACCGGCCGAGGTGTCGGCCGAGATGCTTGTGGCAACGGCCCGCATGCCGGAGGGCAGGATCGACGACATGAAGCTTTGCCCTTCACCGATCAGCTTCGAGCGCCGCAGCGGCTCGCCGGCGTAGAGCGCCACGCGAGCGACGGCGCCCTTCAGCTTGTCCAGCGCTTCAGGCTCGGCGGCGCGGGTGATGAAATTTGCGTTGATGCCTGCGGACGGCCATGACTCCCAGGAAATGTTGTTTTCAAGCGGACTGCCCATCGGAACGTCGCCGGAAAGAACAAGCACATCCTGCAGCGCGATCGCCGGCGCCTGAGGACCGGAATCGACAACCGGAGGCGGCGGAGCCACGACCATGTTCTTCGCGACATAGCCTGCACCACCGGCCGCGGCTATCGCCACGCTCAGAATAATCAATCGGGATGCTGGCATCTGTCCGAACCTCGCCTTGGCAAACCACGTAGCCAAGCGGGACTTTGCAGCGGCAATCGTCAAAACAAGGTTAATGTTATACTTACGATCGTGATTAATTTAACGTTTATATAAATTGGACCGACAAGCCCGGCCCGAAGGAAAACGTGGCCAACTCGCCTGCTCGGCGCCAACCGCGTAAAGTGAAATTCAGCCCGCCAGCCTGGTAAGTGCCCAGGCCATCAATGGCGAGTCGGAATAGGTGAGCAGACCGCCAATGCCAAGCGCGATGCCGTACGGAACGCCGGTCGCCTCATCGGCGAAATGGCGCAGGAACGGATTATGGCTTGTGACGGCGGCAAGCGGCGATTTTCGATAGGCGAGGATGGCTAGCGTCAGCAGGCCGCCGATGAATGTCGAGGCGACGAGGTATTCGATGAGATGGATGTTCAGTCCCATCCACATGCCAGTGGCAGCCAGAAGCTTGGCGTCGCCGCCGCCCATGCCGCCCAGCGCGAACAGGCCGAACGTCACCGCGAGAACCAGGCCGGCGGCGGCGAAATGCCAGCCATAGGTGGCCCAATCCATACCGGTCAAAGGCGCAACCAAGGCGAAGACGACCACAAGCAACACCGGCACGCGATTGGCGATCGTCATCGAAAGCATGTCGGAGATCGCGGCAAAAAGCATGCAGAACGGAAATACGACGAAGATCACGGCTTCAAGCATCGGCGCGCCTATGACCCAATTGCATCTGGCCCCCAACCCAATCCCATTCGACTAACGACTGATGAGGCGCAAATTTCAATTCATACCAGGACTAAATAAGGGCCGCCAGTGCGGCGGCCCTTATTTCAGAACAAGCGAACCCGTTACGGTCAGCTACCGTTCACCTTAGTGGAGATGGCGGTGAACTTGGCGTTCAGCGAGTTGCCGAGCTGGCCGGCGCCGACCATGATGGCGAGTGCGATAAGAGCGGCGATCAGACCGTATTCGATAGCGGTCGCGCCGGATTCGTCCTTCACAAAACGTGCGATGAGGTTAGACATTCGAGCTCCTACTCCAATTGTTACAGCACTTCCGTCAACTTCTCTTGGTGGCTGATCGGATACTGCGAATCTAAGGAGAAGCTGTTTCAATCGGCTTAATAAACAGGCTTACCGATTCCTTTCCCGCTTCGACGACATTGCGTGGTTAACCCAGAACTAAAATACCCGCCGCCAGGGCCCCGGCCGACAAAAGGCGCAACAGGCGCAATTCGGCAAAGACGTTTCAGCCGTGCCGGCTAGACCCAATGCCGGTTCCGGCTTGATTCTGAATTCCAGCCGCTTAACGGTTGGTTCACCAATCTCGTTCATGTTCCGTTGAACAGTTTGCCAGGGGGCGCCTCAATGGCCGGGCCGAGATCATCATTTCCAGTTGCCGTGCTTTTTGCCGCAGCGGCTTTCGCCTTTCCAGCCAAGGCCGGCGCCGGCATCGAGGTGACGATGAACCAGGCAAAGATCATCAAATTGTCGCGCGCCGCCGATACGATTGTCGTCGGCAATCCGGCGATCGCCGACGCCTCCGTGCAGGACGCATCGACGATCGTACTGACCGGCAAGGGATTTGGCGTCACCAATCTCGTCGTCCTCGACCAGCAGGGCAATCCGATCGTCGATGAGCAAATAACCGTCGTGCGCCAGGCAGCGTCGTCGGTGCGCATCTATCGGCGTTCCGAAGTACAGACCATGTCCTGTGCGCCATATTGCGAAAGCTCGTATAAGAGCGATGCCGAGAAGGCCTCTGAAGTCGAAATGAGCGCCGTGCATTAGCTAGCCGACGTCTCCGTCTTTGGCGGGAACGTGCTTCGGTTATCGCCGGGTTAAGGCCTTCCCGTTGAATTTAACGGTCATTCCAACCGGACTTCAATCGGTTCCGACTAAGGGTGGACCGATACAGAAGCGGCATCGGCGGGCAGCGGACATGAGCAAGGCAGGACGAGCAGGTTCTCCAAGACGGTTTTTGGGCGACCGCCGCGGAAGCACGGCGATCGAATTCGCCATGCTTGCAATTCCTTTCGCGCTTCTTGTCTTCGCCATCCTGGAGAGCTGCATTTCTTTTGCCGCACAGGAAGTGATGGCAAACGCAACCGACGACATCGCGCGCCAGCTGCGTACCGGCCAATTAAGACCGACCGATGTGTCCGGCACCAAGCTGCGGGATATGATCTGCACCAAATTGGAGATCATGGTCGCCAAGACCTGTCCCGGATTGCTGGTGGACTTGCGCGAATATCCGACCTTCGCCGATGCGGCGCTGGCCGGTTTCAAGGTCCAGGATGGCGACGTCGTGCTGACCAAAGGCACGAGCACACAGACCTTCACCGTCGCACCTGGCCTGGCGGAGTCGAGAAACATGCTGCGTGTTTTTTACAAATGGCCGGTGATGACCGACTTCATGGCCAAATCGATGGCCAACCTGAAGGACGGCAAAACGCTGCATTTTGCTTCGATCACTTGGCAGAACGAGCCGTTCGACAACTGAACCACGTAGTCGCTTGAAAAGGGCAAAGCCATGATTCGTGCGGGGGCACAGCTGGGCATCGCAGGGATTTGTACAAGAGCAGTCCGACTTTGCTCGGACCGCCGCGGTATTGCGGCTGTCGAGTTTGCCCTCATCGTGCCTATCCTGTTGATCATGTACTTTATGACAATGGAGGCCTCGCAAGCCATCGAGACCAGCAAGAAGGTCAGCCGCATCGGCAGCATGGTAGCGGACCTCGTCACGCAGCAGCAGACCGTCAAGGCGGCCGATGTCGATGCCATCATGGCGATCGGCAGTTCCACGCTCCAGCCCTACAACCGCTCGAAACCGAAGATCATTATCACGGCGATACAGGTGACGAACGAGACGACGCCGAAAGTCCTGGTCGTGTGGTCGCGCAAACTGGTCGATGGCGTCTCTAGCGTCGACGCGGTCAAGGATTCCACCACAACGGTCCCTAGCGCGCTCAAGATCAAAGGCACGTTCCTCATCCGGGTCGAAAGCGATCTCGCCTACAAGCCAATCATTACCTGGTCGGCGGACGGCCAAAGCCGGTTCGGGTTGAGCTCGGTCTTCAATTCGATATCGATGGCGGAAACTTATTATCTGCGGCCGCGCAGGAGCCCGACCATTCCGTGCAGCGATTGCTGACGCCTGAAGCCCGCTAACCGGTCTGTTGCTATTGCTTGCGACCGCGGGCCGAGACTAGACGCACGATGGCTGCAGCCAGCACATAGTCCCTCGACCGGCAACGGTTCGGCGACGATACCGATACGGAACGTTCCGATAACATCGCGCCAATCGGCTCGCGCCAGGTTTGTGCAAGACGCATCCAGCAGCAAAGCCAGTACGGTGGCGAATGCTGTCAGGGCAAGCCTCATGCGAGCTCCGCGCCGCGCATTTCCATCCGCAGATCGACCATGCCGCGATTCGTCTCTCCGGGACCAGCACGCCAAGCCGTGCTGTTTGGGTTTCCGAATTGCCAATGGCGGCGCGGAACCCTATGTCTGAGCCAACACACAGGCAATGATGAACCTTTCGATGGCACGCGCCTTCCTTTTTGTCCTCGACTCCTTCGGCATCGGCGGCGCGGCCGATGCCGAACGTTATGGCGACACCGGCTCCAATACGTTCGCACACATCGCGCGGGCCTGCGCAGAAGGCCGCGCCGACCGCGAAGGCCTGCGTGCCGGACCCCTTCTTGTACCAAACATGCTCGCGCTCGGTCTCGGCCAGGCCGCGGCAACGGCAACGGGTTTCAGGTTTGAGAATGCCGGCAGTGCACCGCTTGCCGCCGCCTTTCACGGCGCGGCCCAAGAGGTTTCGAGCGGCAAGGATACGCCATCGGGCCATTGGGAAATAGCCGGCCTGCCGGTCCGTTTCGACTGGGGTTACTTCCCAGACAAGATTCCTGCCTTTCCGGCCGAGTTGACCGAAGCAATGGTGCGTGAAGGGAAGGTGCCTGGCATCCTCGGCAATTGCCATGCTCCGGGCACCGAGATTATCGAACGGTTCGGCGAAGACCATATCCGCACCGGCAAGCCGATCTGCTACACTTCGATCGACTCCGTCCTGCAGATCGCCGCGCATGAGGTTCATTTCGGCCTGGAACGGCTTTACGAGTTCTGCAAACTGGTGCGCAGGCTCGTCGATCCGCTGAATATCGGCCGCGTCATCGCGCGGCCGTTTATCGGTGAAACCGCCGCCACGTTCGAGCGAACGCATAATCGTCGCGACTATGCCGTACCGCCACCGGAACCGACGCTGCTCGACCGGCTGACGGCGCGCGGCAGCCGGGTTATCGCGATCGGCAAGATCGGCGACATTTTCGCCCATCGGGGGATCTCGGAAGTCCGCAAGGCTGCCGGCAACATGGCGATGTTCGACAAAACGCTTGGTGCCATGGAAGACGCCCGCGACGGCGACCTCGTCTTCGCAAACTTTGTCGACTTCGACACCGAGTTCGGGCATCGGCGCGACGTTGCGGGATATGCCGCCGCACTCGAAGCTTTCGACCGGCGCCTGCCCGAGGCATTCGCACGGCTGAGGCCAGGCGATCTGCTCATCTTGACCGCCGATCACGGCAATGATCCGACGTGGCGCGGCACCGACCACACGCGCGAGCGTATTCCGATTATCGGGACACGGCCGGGTTTCAAAGGCGCAGACATCGGACTGAGGACAACATTTGCCGACATCGGCGAAACCGTGGCCGAACATCTCGGGCTGGCGCGCGGCCGTCACGGCACCTCCTTCCATGCCACGATAGGTGGCCATGCCTGAGCTGCCGGAGGTAGAGACAGTCAGGCGCGGTCTGCAGCCGGCCCTTGAAGGTGCCCGCATTGTCGGTGTCGAGGCACGCCGGCCGGATTTGCGGTTTCCGTTCCCCGAGAGATTTTCGGAGCGGCTGACCGGCAAGACGATTGCGGCGCTCGGCCGCCGTGCCAAATATCTGACAATGCACATGGACAACGGCCCGGTTCTGATCTGCCATCTCGGCATGTCGGGTTCGTTTCGCATCGAAACGGCCGACGAGAGCGCAACGCCCGGCGCGTTCCACCACGAACGCTCGAAAAACACTGCTCACGATCACGTCGTCTTCGACATCGCATCCCCTTCCGGCGTCCGCTCTCGCGTGATCTTCAACGACCCGCGCCGCTTCGGGTTCATGCTGTTTTCGGAAGGCGAGCCCGACATGCATCCGATGCTGGCGGGATTAGGCGTCGAGCCTACAGGCAACGCACTGGACGGCGCGCTGCTCGCTTCGTTGCTGAAAGGTCGCAAGTCACCGCTGAAAGCGGCACTTCTGGACCAGAGGCTGATTGCCGGGCTAGGCAATATCTACGTCTCGGAAGCGCTTTGGCGGGCCGGCCTGTCGCCGCTGCGCGAAGCGGGCACCCTCGCGAGAGCCGGCAAGAAAGCCAAAGAGCAAAGCGAACGCCTGGCCGAAGCAATCCGGTCGGTCGTCGCCGATGCGATCGCCGCCGGCGGCTCGTCGTTGCGCGATCATATGCAGACCGATGGATCACTGGGCTACTTCCAGCATTCCTTCGCGGTTTACGATCGCGAGGGGGAAGGCTGCTCCAAGCCTGGTTGTGGCGGCCACATCGAGCGTATCGTGCAAAGCGGTCGTTCGACCTTCCACTGCCGGGCCTGTCAGGCTTGAACCAGAACCGAGGAGGAGCAAAGCATGGGCTATGAAACCATCATCGTCGAAACCCGCGGCAAGGTCGGGCTGATTACGCTGAACCGGCCGCAGGCGCTCAACGCGCTGAATTCACAAGTGCTGGCGGAACTGGTCGCGTCGGTGAATAGCATGGGCGCCAATGCCGACATCGGCGCCATGGTCATCACTGGTTCGGAAAAGGCTTTCGCGGCAGGTGCCGATATCAAGGAAATGCAGTCCATCTCCTATGTGGATGCCTATCTGCAGGATTTCTTCGTCGGCTGGGAGGAATTTACGCGGGCACGAAAGCCGATCATCGCGGCAGTGGCGGGCTATGCGCTGGGGGGCGGCTGCGAACTGGCGATGATGTGCGACTTCATCATCGCCGCCGACACCGCCAAGTTTGGCCAACCCGAGATCACGCTGGGCGTCATGCCCGGCATGGGCGGATCGCAGCGCCTGACCCGCTTTGTCGGCAAGTCGAAGGCGATGGATATGTGCCTGACGGGTCGAATGATGGACGCATCCGAGGCCGAGCGTTCCGGCCTTGTCTCGCGCGTGGTGCCAGCCGGCGAGTTGATCGAGGAAGCGCTTAAGGCAGCGTCCAAGATCGCTGGTTTTTCCTTGCCGTCGGTGATGATGGCAAAGGAGGCCGTCAACCGCGCCTATGAGACGACGCTCACCGAGGGTCTGCGGTTCGAGCGCCGGCTATTTCATTCGCTGTTTGCGCTGGATGACCAGAAGGAAGGCATGGCGGCCTTCAGCGGCAAGCGGAAGCCGAATTTCACGAACCGATGAGATGACGAAGGCGCCGGTCAAAAAGAAAGCGCTGCAGCGTTGACGCGCCGGAAAAGCTGAACTATAAGCCGCACCAACCGAGGCGGCCCTGTGGCTGCCCGTTTGTTTTTTGCGCCCTGCGGTATCCCGCAAGCGCCCACCAGATCAGAAGAGAGGCACCATGGCCAATACCTCCTCGGCCAAAAAGGCAACGCGCAAGATCGCCCGTCGCGCAGCGATCAACAAGAACCGCCGCTCCCGCGTCCGGACCTACATCCGCCAGGTCGAAGAGGCGCTCGCGGCCGGCGACAAGGCGGCCGCACAGGCTGCCTTCAAGGTGGCCGAGCCGGAATTGATGCGCGCCGCGACCAAGGGCGTGGTGCACAAGAACACGGCATCGCGCAAGGTGTCGCGGCTGGCCCAACGGGTCAAGGTGCTGTCGGCCTAATATATCTTTTCCTGAACTGCGCTTCTTCAAACCCGGCCAATCGCGCCGGGTTTTTTTCGTTTGCCGGCAAGTACTTAAAAGAAAGCCCGCAAAATGGCGCTCCGCATGCATTTCAAAGTTCGAAATGCTTTGCCGGCGTATACATACCCGCTGATATTCGCAGCCTTCGAAACCGCCAATGCGAAAATTTCCGAGCGTCACAGATTACTGTTTTTTTTCAGAGGCTTACCGATGGTGATCCACAGCTTGTTCACATCGGCTGTGGCCGATAGGCGGCAATTGGCTGTCAAGTGAATTATTTCAGAAAATTTCGCGTTGTGTGGCCTTTTTCACATTCGCCGGAAAAGGGTTTGAATCACAATGGCTTTGTCAAAATCAACTGTTGCGGCATGGCGTTCGAAACGTCCCTTGCTAGTCAGATTCCTTAAAAATCCGTTAGGGGTGGCCTTGCCCTATCCACAGCGATTTCGGTAATGTCTGTCCATCGAAGGGACGGGCCCTTGGCCCTTGACCAGCCTGAAACCGGCCAGCTCAAATTGGCAGAGTTTACAGCGCGGATTCAACTCCGCGGACGGGGTTGGTTTGTCTTTTCGATACGGTAGGGGACTGGCGTAATTGTACATGGCAGGTCGACGGTGCGCCGGCGGTTTTTCGCCGGGCGGCATTTTGTTGCCCTGACATGACCAAAGCGGATCGGCTCTTCGGCGCCGGACCGACAACGAGGCGATTCATCAGCCCGGCGGCGGCGATGGTGTCGCAGCGAAGACACGGTCGCCGGAAACATGGATGCAGGAGGCGCATCCCCGGCGGAAAACAGGTACAAGAGACAAGGAACTCGATCATGCAGAGCGGCGGCATCGAAAGGGAGCTTACAGGCGACCTCCCATTTCCTGGAACGTTAATCGGAAGGAACGACATGGCGGCTTCCAATGAAGCTGAACAGAAGTTCGATCGGGTCAAGGCCCAGTTGAAGGCGCGTCTGGGAACCGAGGTCTATTCGAGCTGGTTCGGGCGCATGAAGGTCGCTGAATCCTCTAAGGGCATTGTCCGCATCTCAGTGCCAACCGCATTCCTGCGTTCATGGATCAACGGCCACTATCTCGATCTCATCACCGAGTTGTGGAAGCACGAGGATCCGGAAATCCTCAAGATCGAGATCGTGGTTCGCACCGCCACACGGCAGGGCCGCAACAGCGTCGAGCCAGAAGTGGCCCCGGCGCGCAAGATGACCAGGCAGACGCAAACCGCGCTCTCTGCGGGCACGGCGAGCCCCAGCAGGGTCGAACGGGTCCCGGTACCCCGCCCGGGGATGCCGGCAGAAACCGAGTTCCGGCACAATGTTCTCGGTTCGCCACTCGATCCACGCTATACTTTCACCTCCTTCATCGAAGGACCATCGAACCGAGTGGCTTTTGCCGCCGCCAAGGCGGTCGCGGAATCGCAGTCGAGCGCGGTGCGTTTCAATCCGCTCTTTCTTCACGCGACGGTCGGGCTGGGCAAAACGCACCTGTTGCAGGCGATCGCCGCAGAATCGCTGAAGCAGAATCCGAAATCGCGGGTCGTCTATCTGACGGCTGAGTATTTCATGTGGCGGTTCGCCACCGCGATCCGCGACAACAACGCACTGACGCTGAAAGAACAGCTGCGCGACATCGACCTCCTCATCATCGACGACATGCAGTTCCTGCAGGGCAAGTCGATCCAGCACGAATTCTGCCATTTAATCAACATGCTGCTCGACAGCGCCAAGCAAGTGGTGGTCGCTGCCGACCGGCCGCCGTCGGAATTGGAGTCGCTGGAGCCACGCGTCCGCTCGCGCCTCAACGGCGGCGTCGCGCTGGAAATGTCAGCCCCGGATTTCGCCATGCGTATCGGTATGCTCAAGCTCAGGCTTGCCACCGCCAAGCTCGACGATGCGTCGCTCGATATTTCCGAAGAGATCCTCAACCACGTCGCCCGCACGGTGACCGGCAGCGGACGCGAGCTCGAAGGTGCCTTCAACCAGCTTTTGTTTCGTCAATCCTTCGAACCGCAGATCACCATCGACCGCATCGACGAGATCCTTGGCCACATCTATCGTTCGGGCGAACCCAAGCGGGTGCGTATCGAGGACATCCAGCGCATCGTCGCGCGCCACTACAACGTGTCGAAGACCGAACTTCTGTCCAACCGGCGCACACGCACCATCGTCAAGCCACGGCAGGTCGCCATGTATCTGTCGAAGGTGATGACGCCGCGCTCGCTGCCGGAGATCGGGCGGCGGTTCGGCGGTCGTGACCATACGACCGTGCTGCATGCGGTGCGCAAGATCGAGGATCTTTCCGGTGCCGACAACACACTGGCGCAGGAACTCGAATTGCTGAGAAGGCTGATCAACGACCAGGCCTGACGGCCCGAAAAACGCCGGCTCGCGGACTCCGGCCTTTTTATCCCCAGAAAGCCCGTGCAGCCGGTCCGAACCGGTGGCGCGGGCTTGCGTTTGCCGGGTTTTTCCTGTCAGTTTACGCAGATTCTGAGCCTGTTCAGACCTTTCGCGGGGCGCCGCTTGCCGGAGACCCGTTCATTCATTCAAGCGAGCCTGTTTTGTCATGCGTGTTATCCTGGAACGGTCAAATCTCCTGAAGTCGCTCAACCATGTTCACCGCGTGGTCGAGCGGCGCAATACCATTCCGATCCTGTCGAACGTGCTGCTCAGCGCCGAGGGGGCCAGCCTTGAAATGAAGGCGACCGACCTCGACCTGGAGGTGACCGAAGCAACGCCGGCAAAGGTCGAACGTGGCGGGGCGACGACGGTCCCGGCACATCTGCTCTACGACATCGTGCGCAAGCTTGCCGACGGCGCGGAGGTGGCGCTGAAGACCGACGAAGACGGCAACGCCATGACGGTGACGTCGGGGCGCTCGAGCTTCCGCCTGCAATGCCTGCCGCAGTCCGACTTTCCCGAGCTTTCAGCCGGGTCGTTCTCGCATATTTTCCGGCTCGATTCCGTCGGACTAAAGGGCCTCATCGAAAAGACCCAGTTTGCCATCTCGACCGAGGAGACGCGCTATTATCTGAACGGCATTTATCTGCACACGCACGAGGCCGGCGGCAAGCTGAAGCTGCGCTCTGTCGCGACCGACGGCCACCGGCTGGCGCGCGCCGAGATCGATGCGCCGGCAGGCTCTGAGGGCATGCCTGGCGTCATAATCCCGCGAAAGACGGTCAGCGAGCTGCAAAAGCTGGTCGACGATCCCGATGTTGCAGTCACCACCGAGTTGTCCGACACCAAGATCCGTTTCACCATCGGCAGCGTTATCTTGACCTCCAAGCTGATCGACGGCACTTTCCCGGACTACCAGCGCGTCATTCCGACCGGCAACGACAAGAAGCTGATTATCGATCGCCAGAGTTTCGCCGCTGCCGTCGATCGCGTTTCGACCATTTCGTCCGAACGCGGCCGGGCGGTGAAGCTTTCGATCGCCGAAGGGCAGGTCACGCTTGCGGTCAACAACCCGGATTCGGGCAGTGCCACCGAGGAACTGGCGGCCGACTATTCGTCCGATCCGATTGAAATCGGCTTCAACGCCAAATACCTGCTCGACGTTGCCGCGCAACTGACCGGCACGGAGGCGAAGTTCATGCTGGCGGATGCCGGTTCCCCGACACTGATCCACGATATGGCCGACGAGACCGCGCTCTACGTGCTGATGCCGATGCGGGTGTAGGGCCCGAACGGGGCCATCTTGCTGTCGTGACCAGATCTGCAAAACCGCAGCAGACGTACATAAGTAAGCTCATACTTACGAATTTCCGCAACTATGCGGCGTTGGCAATCGACCTTGATCCCGGCGCTGTCGTTTTCTCCGGCGACAATGGCGCCGGCAAGACCAATCTGCTTGAAGCGATCTCGCTGCTCACGCCGGGCCGCGGCCTGCGCCGCGCACCCTATTCCGAGGTGGCGCGCGAAGGCGGCGACGGTGGCTTTGCGCTGCATGCCCGGCTTGACGGGCCGGAAGGCCAGGTCGAGATCGGTACCGGAATATCGGGCAGCGACGGCGAAGCCGGCCGGCGGGTGCGGATCAACGGCGCGACGGCACGCTCAGCCGAAGACATGCTGGAATGGCTGCGCGTGGTCTGGCTGACACCGGCCATGGACGGCCTGTTCCCCGGGCCGGCTGCCGACCGCCGGCGCTTCCTAGATCGGCTGGTGCTGGCGATCGATCCTGGCCACGGCCAGCGCGCGCTTGACTACGAAAAGGCAATGCGCGGCCGCAACAGACTGCTCGCCGACGGTTCACGCGACGGTGCCTGGTTCGATGCGATCGAGATGCAAATGGCCGAGACCGGCGTGGCGATTGCCGCGGCGCGTGCCGAACTGGTGCGCCTGCTCGCCGCCATGATCGACCGGCTGCCCGGCGACGGACCGTTTCCGCAAGCCGACATCGGCATCTCTGGCGAACTGGAAGGCGAACTCGGTATTTTGCCGGCCGTCGACGTAGAGGAACGGTTCCGTCGTGCGCTTGTCCAGGGGCGCGACCGCGACCGCACCGCCGGACGCACGCTCGACGGCCCGCACCGTTCCGACCTCGTGGTGCGCCACCGGCCCAAGGCGATGCCGGCCGAGCTCTGTTCGACCGGCGAGCAGAAGGCGCTGCTGGTCGGCATTGTCTTGTCGCATGCGCGGCTAACCGGTGAGATGTCGGGCATGACACCGATCCTGCTGCTCGACGAGATCGCCGCCCATCTCGACGGCGGTCGACGGGCGGCCTTGTTCTCGATCCTGGAGGAACTAAACTGCCAGGCCTTCATGACCGGGACCGATGCCGCGTTGTTTGACAGCCTCAAGGGACGCGCGCAATTCCTGACCGTCGATCACGGCACGGTCAGGCCGACCATTTGAACTTGGTTCATGGCGCACTTCTGAGCGGCATGCATTGATACCTGACAAGCTTTTTCCTCCGCTATATGGTCCGGCGATGATCACAGCCGCCCTCACCGATGAAGAGCTCGAACGCTACGCCCGCCACATCGTGCTGCCCGAGATCGGCGGCGCCGGCCAGCAGCGGCTGAAGCGGGCGCGGGTGCTCGTCATTGGCGCCGGCGGATTGGGAGCGCCTGTGCTCGAATATCTCGCCGCCGCAGGGATTGGCACTCTCGGTATCGTCGACGACGACATCGTTTCGCTTTCCAACCTGCAACGACAAGTGATCCACGGCACGGACATGGTCGGCATGGCAAAAACCGACAGTGCCAGAGCGGCGATCATCCGCATCAATCCAAACGTCGTCGTGGAAGAGCACAATTTCAGGCTGACCGTCGACAACGCCCCTACCCTCATTGCCCGTTATGACATCGTCGTTGACGGCTCCGACAATTTCGAGACACGCTACGCGGTGGCCGACGCCTGCGCCGCGGAAAGCCGGCCGCTCGTGCATGCCGCCGTTGGCCGCTTCGACGGCTCGGTCACCGTACTGAAGCCATTCGAAACCGGCCCGGACGGCAAGTTGAACCCAAGCTACCGCGATCTCTTTCCCGAGGCGCCGCCGCCGGGACTTGTGCCATCCTGCGCGGTGGCCGGCATTGTCGGGGCGCTGACCGGGGTCATCGGCACGCTGCAAGCCATGGAAGCGATCAAGCTGATCACCGGGATTGGCGAGCCGCTGGTCGGACGACTGCTGCTCTACGATGCGCTGGCGGCACGCTTCGACACGATCCGCTACAAGCGAACCAGCCCATGAGCCTGCCTGCCGACGTTTCCATCGTGCAGCTTGCGGCCGATTTCGACCGTTGGGACGAGGTGCTGGCGCTGGTCATGCGCGCCTTCGCCTTTATGGACGAGGTTATTGACCCGCCGTCCTCGGCGCATCGGCTCACCGTTGAAAATCTCAGGGCTAGAGCGCTGGAGGAGACAGCATTCCTGGCACTGAAGGGAAACGAGATCGTCGGTTGCGTCTTCGTCCTGAAGCGCGCAGACGACCTCTATATTGGAAAGCTCGCGGTCGAGCCGACGCTTCAGGGACAAGGCATTGGAAAACAGCTGATGCAGGCCGTCGAAGATCTTGCCCGCAGCCGCAACAGGGCCGCCATCGAGCTCCAGACCCGGGTCGAACTGACTGGAAACCACGCTGCCTTCGCCCGCCTCGGCTTTCGCGAAACCGAACGGACAGCACACAAAGGTTACGACCGGCCGACCTCAATCACCATGCGCAAGGTGCTTTTGTAAGCAAACGCTATCCAAAAGCGAGCAGGCAGCTGCCGCGACCAGAATTCGCTGCCACGATGGCCGGTCACGCCCGCAGCGGCAGCACGCGGTCGGGCGGGCGATGACCGTCGAAGAAGGCGCGGATGTTGATGATTACCTTCTCGCCCATGTCGATACGGCCTTCGAGCGTCGCCGAGCCCATATGCGGCAACAGCACGACCTTGCCTTTGTGGGCGAGTTTCAGCAGCTTGCTGTTCAGCGCCGGCTCGTGCTCGTAGACGTCGAGGCCGGCGCCGGCGATCTTGCCGTCATGGATGAGCTTGACCAGCGATTCCTCATCGATGATATCGCCGCGCGCGGTGTTGACTATGTAAGCTGACGGTTGCAGAAGCGCCAGCCGCCGCGCCGAAAGCAGGTGGAAGGTTGCCGGTGTCGATGGACAATTGACCGAGATAATGTCCATGCGGGCGAGCATCTGGTCAAGGCTTTCCCAATACGTGGCTTCCAACTCGTCCTCGATTGCCGGCAGTACGCGGTGGCGGTTGTGGTAGTGGATCGAGAGGCCAAACGCCTTGGCACGCCTGGCGACGGCGGTGCCGATGCGACCCATGCCGACAATGCCGAGCCGTTTGCCCCAAATGCGCCGGCCGAGCATCCAGGTCGGCGACCAGCCCGCCCATTTCTTATCGCCGGTCAGCACGTTGGCGCCTTCGGCCAGCCGCCGCGGTACGGCCAGCATCAGCGCCATGGTCATGTCGGCCGTATCTTCGGTCAGCACGTTCGGCGTGTTGGTCACGGTGATGCCTTTCTTGGCCGCTGCCGCAACGTCGATCTTGTCTACCCCATTGCCGAAATTGGCGATCAGCTTGAGGTTGTCGCCGGCCTGGGCAATCAGCGCCGCGTCGATATTATCGGTGACGGTCGGCACCAGCACATCGGCCTCCTTGACCGCAGCCACCAGTTCCGGCTGCGTCATCGGCCTGTCCTCCACATTCAAGCGGGCGTCGAACAACTCGCGCATGCGGGTCTCGACCGGGTCGGGCAATTTGCGCGTGATGACGACGAGGGGCTTCTTTTTGCCTGCCATTGTTTTCCTCGAACCCGATCTCGTTGAGACCTCTTTAACCAAGAACGGCGAAACTGAGAGCCGATCGCGGTACCGGTCATTCATGTAACAAGCGGTTCCGCCGAAGACAAAGAAAAAGGGGCGAAGGCCGATGGGCCGGTGCCGAAAGGAACGAAAGTGTCTGGTTTCGCGTCGCTCCGCCTGACCCTCAGTGCAGCATTCCTCGGCGCTCTCATCCATAGCCCACTGGTGATGGCGCAAAGTGCCGCCGCACCCGCCCAGAGCATCACGCTCGGACCAAGCGGCTTGCCGCTGCCGCGCTTCGTCAGCCTGAAATCCGGCCGCGTCAACTCGCGCGTTGGGCCGGGCGTCAATTATTCCGTCGACTGGATGTATATGAAGCCAGGCCTGCCGATGGAGATCATCCAGGAGTTCGATACGTGGCGCCGTGTGCGTGATGCCGACGGCTCGGAAGGCTGGATCAATCAGTCGCTGCTTTCGGGCCGTCGCACGGCGATCGTCGCCCCCTGGCAGCGCGGCAAGGACGCTCGCGTCAACCTCCTTGACGACCCGGCAAAAGACGCAGGCGTCATCGCGATCCTCGAACCGGGGGTGATGGGCACGATCAAGTCCTGCGATGGCCAGTGGTGCGAAATGACCTTCGACGGCCATACCGGCTGGCTCGCGCAGTCGCTGGTCTGGGGTGCCTATCCCGGCGAAAAGGTCAAGAACTGACTTTTCCGAACCGCAGGTCGGGCCAGCGCTGGAAGCACCGGATCCGGCATTTGTTTCGCTGATCTTCGGTTCGGGGATGGTTTAGCGGCCGATGCGGCCGAGATGGGTATCCTGGAAACTGCTTGACAGCTTCAAACCGTAGCCCAGAGCGCGGTCGATGGCGATGTGGGCGATCCAGATCAGCGCGACAGCTATCGCCATTGCATTGTCAAAGACGCTGCCGAGAAGCGCCAGCAGAACGGGCAAGATCAGTGTGTGCAAGGCGTTGTAGGCGACGGCCCCGACGCGCGGCCCGGCGATGTAACCCAGCATCGACAGGTCGGGCGCCAGAATGAGCACGGCAAACAGCCACCAGGAAACACCGGCGATTGCATAGAAGACAAGAGCCGCCACCGCGACGGCGACCCATTCGAGCCGGAGCGTCAAATCCAGGAATTTCATAAGATGCCGGTCAGTCGCAGCGTTTCGGACGCAGTCTCACCACGATATCGACATTGGCGATCTCCATGCCCTCCGGCGGCTCCGGCAGGTTGGAAACCGTCACCGGGCCGCTGTCGATATCGAAGATCCTGTTTTCGCCCTCGATATAGAAATGATGGTGATCGGAGGTGTTGGTGTCGAAATAAGTCTTCGATCCCTCGACGGCAAGGATGCGCAGAAGACCGGCCTGGGTAAACTGGTGCAGAGCATTGTAGACGGTGGCCAGAGACACCGGCACGCCGGCGGCAAGCGCCTCCTCGTGCAGTTCCTCGGCCGAAAGATGGCGGTCGCCCTTGGCGAAAAGCAGATCGGCCAGCGCGATGCGCTGGCGTGTCGGCCTCAGACCGGCCTCACGAACCCGCTTGTCCACAGCGACATTATCCTTCCGGCAACCCAGATCCATCTATCCGTCGCGCTCACAGTTCCGCCTCAGACAGGTCCAAAATGGCAGAAATTGAGCATCTGCCGAAACTGGACGTGTCCTGACATATATTCTGTCGACCGAATGCGATCAATAGCGCGCATTGACCCGGGCAGACGGGCAGGTTAAGCGCAAACGCCGGTTTCCGGCCTGAAACAGATTGTGTTAGGAAACCACCGACAAGGGCTCCTTTCGCGCGGGACGATCACGGGGACGAGATTGATGGCGGATCCGAAATCCAGCTACGGTTACGAGGAATTGCTTGCCTGCGCCCGCGGCGAGCTGTTCGGACCGGGAAATGCGCAGTTGCCCTATCCGCCGATGCTGATGTTCGACCGCATCACCGAGATCAGCGAGACCGGCGGTGCGTTCGACAAGGGTTTCATCCGCGCGGAATTCGACATCAAGCCGGATTTGTGGTTTTTCGCCTGCCATTTCATCGGTAATCCGATCATGCCGGGATGCCTGGGCCTGGACGCCATGTGGCAGTTGACGGGGTTCTATCTCGGATGGCTCGGTGAACCCGGCAAGGGGATGGCGCTGTCGACCGGTGAGGTGAGGTTCAAAGGCATGGTCACGCCTTCGGTCAAGAAGGTGGAGTATGGCGTCGACTTCAAGCGCGTGATGCGCGGTCGGCTTGTGCTTGGCATCGCCGATGGCTGGCTGAAGGCAGATGGCGAGCCCATATACGCGGCAACGGATCTGAAGGTCGGTCTGTCCAAGCAATCGGCCGCCGTCTGAACGAAGACCCTGCAGTACGACGTCTTGGACGTCTGATGAACGCTGTAGCACTTTAATTTTGCGCATGGTTCCATTCCGGAAATTGATTTCAGGTTCGGGGTCCGCTGGAAGGAGTTGCGAATGAGACGGGTCGTAGTCACAGGTCTCGGCATCGTGTCGTCGATAGGCAACAATGCCAACGAGGTGCAGACCTCGCTGCACGATGCCAGATCCGGCATCAGCTTCTCCGACTCTTTCGCCGAGCATGGCTTCCGTTGCCGGGTGTGGGGTGCGCCGACGCTGGACCCGTCGGGCATGATCGACCGTCGCGCCATGCGCTTCCTGTCGCAGGGTGCTGCCTGGAACCATGTCGCAATGGACCAGGCGATCGCAGACGCCGGCCTCGACGAGGCCGACATCACCAATGAGCGCACCGGTATCGTGATGGGCTCCGGCGGACCGTCGACCCGTGCAATCGTCGAGGCGGCCGAGACCACGATCAAAAACGGCAGCCCCAAGCGGATCGGGCCGTTCGCGGTGCCAAAAGCGATGTCGTCGACCGCGTCGGCGACGCTTGCCACCTGGTTCAAGATCCACGGCGTCAACTATTCGATCTCATCGGCCTGCTCGACGTCTGCGCATTGCATCGGCAATGGCTACGAGCTGATTCAGTGGGGCAAGCAGGACATCGTCTTCGCCGGCGGCCATGAGGATCTCGACTGGACGATGTCGGATCTCTTCGATGCCATGGGCGCCATGTCGTCCAAGTTCAACGACAGGGCGTCGGTCGCCTCACGCGCCTACGACGTCGATCGCGACGGTTTCGTCATTGCCGGCGGCGCCGGCGTGCTGATTCTTGAAGAGCTCGAGCATGCCAAGGCACGCGGCGCCAAGATCTATGCCGAGATCGTCGGCTATGGCGCGACATCGGACGGCTACGACATGGTGGCGCCGTCGGGCGAAGGCGCGGCGCGCTGCATGAAGCAGGCGCTCGCAACGGTGTCCTCGCCGGTCGACTACATCAATACGCACGGCACCTCGACGCCGGTCGGCGACTCCAAGGAAATGGGCGCCATCCGCGAGGTGTTCGGCGAGAAGATGCCTTTCATCACGTCGACCAAATCGTTAACCGGCCATTCTCTGGGCGCCGCCGGCGTGCAGGAATCGATCTACTCGATCCTGATGATGCAAGGCGGCTTCATCGGCGAGAGCGCCCACATTGAGAACCTCGATCCGGAATTCGAGGGCATGCCGATCGTGCGCAAGCGCATCGACGATGCAAGGATCGACACCGTTTTGTCCAATTCGTTCGGTTTCGGTGGCACCAACGCAACGCTGATTTTCCAGCGCTATTCCGCATAAGGATTTGCCGACCATGGACGGATTGATGAAGGGCAAGCGCGGGCTTGTCATGGGTGTTGCCAACGATCATTCGATCGCCTGGGGTATCGCCCGCAAACTGTCCGAACATGGCGCGGACCTCGCCTTCACCTATCAGGGCGAGGCCTTCGGGCGCCGGGTCAAGCCGCTCGCCGAGAAATTGGGCGCATCCCTGGTGGTGCCTTGCGACGTCGAGGACAGCGTGTCGGTCGCCGCGACTTTCGAGACTTTGGGGAAGGCGTGGGGCGGGCTGGATTTCGTCGTCCATGCCATCGGCTTTTCCGACAAGAACGAGCTGAAAGGCCTCTACGCCGACACGAGCCGCGACAACTTCATCCGCACCATGGTGATCTCCTGCTACTCCTTCACCGAGATCGCCCGTCACGCCGCCACATTGATGAAGGATAGCGGTTCGATGGTCACGCTGACCTATGCCGGTTCGGTCCGTGTCATGCCGAACTACAACGTTATGGGTGTCGCCAAGGCGGGGCTGGAGGCCAGCGTCCGCTATCTCGCCAACGACTACGGCCCGCGCGGCATCAGGGTGAACGGCATATCGGCGGGACCGGTACGGACGCTTGCGGGCGCCGGGATTTCCGACGCACGCCACATGTTCTCCTACCAGCAGCGCAACTCGCCGCTACGCCGTACAGTGACGATCGATGAAGTCGGCGGCTCCGCGCTCTATTTGCTGTCCGACCTGTCCTCCGGCGTCACCGGCGAAATCCATTATGTCGATTCCGGCTATCACATCGTTTCCATGCCGACGCTTGACGAATTGAAGCAGACCGACGGCGGGCGGGAATAGCGCGAGCGACGTATCGCCGGCTTGCCCCGCAGGATTTCAGCGTCGCGCCGATAAGACCTTGAACATGCCGTCGCGGGCGAGCTCCGCATGGCTGGAGAAGGCGGCCGCCAGCACCGGTTCGTAGGGAAGCTGGCGGTTTGCCACCATGAACAGCCGGCCGCCGGGCTTCAGCGCCTTGCCTGCCGCGCGGATCATGCCGGCACCGATTTCCGGCTCAGTCGCCCGGCTGCGGTGAAAGGGCGGGTTCATGACGACCACGTCGTAGCGGCGCTCGACCGGTTCGCTCAACAGATCTATCCAGAAGAAACGTGGCTCCACGCCTGTGTTGCCGACATTGGCCTTGGCCGCCTCCAGCGCCTCGAAATCCGCTTCGTAAAGGTCAAGCGCCGATATGCCGGGTGAGCGGGCGGCGACTTCGGCGGCGACATAGCCCCAACCGGCACAGAAGTCCGCAACGCTGCCACGCAGATCGTTGGGCAGATTTTCGACTAGCAGCTTCGATCCGGCATCGATCTTGTCGAAGGAAAACATGCCTGGGGCCGTGCGGAAGCGGTCCTCGACCACCAAGTCCGGATTGGCGGCGCGAAGCGTTGCCGCGGCAACGGTATCGGCCGGCCGGCGAAACCAGAAGGCAATGCCGTGATGCTTCGGCAGGTGGCCTTCGAGCGGCACAAGGGCGCCGACATGCTTGCGCAGGCTGGCGATTCCATCGTCCTTGCTGCCGGCGACGACGATCAACCCGCCTGGTGCTGCGCGTTCGACCGCTTCGGCAACGCGCAACTCGTTTTGGCCGCGATGGCGGCCAGCGAGCACAAATGCCGCGTCGAAAGCCTCGCCTTCGACCTGCGGCGTGACCGCGAAGCCGGACGCCTGCAAGGCGCGAAAGTGCGGCCTGAAGCCTTGGACAAGATGAAGCTTGGCATCAAAACTTTCCGGCAAGCGAAAGCCGGGCTCGGCACCGAGAAAGAGTATGCGTTCATCCTTTCGTGGCAGGGAGACAGCACCGGCCTCGAACGGATGGAAAAGCGTTTTCAGCGGCTCGGCGGACATTCACCACTCTTGAACTGCAAGGCTGTTGTTGAAACGCAAACGGGCGCGACCTTCCGGCGCGCCCGCTTCGATTGCATAGTTAGATCAGCTTAGGCGGCGTTTTCTTCGCCTTCGCTCTTCTTGTCGCGAACGATTTCCTTGCCGGTGGCCTGGTCGACGACCTTCATCGACAGGCGGACCTTGCCGCGCTCGTCGAAGCCCATCAGCTTGACCCAGACCTTGTCGCCTTCCTTGACCACATCGGAGGTCTTGGCGACGCGGTCATTGGCGAGTTGCGAGATGTGGACGAGGCCGTCACGCGGACCGAAGAAATTGACGAAAGCGCCGAAGTCGGCGGTCTTGACGACCGTGCCTTCGTAGATTTCACCGACTTCCGGCTCGGCGACGATGGTGTGTATCCACTTCTTCGCCGCCTCGATCTCCTTGGCATTGGCCGAGGCGATCTTGACGGTGCCGTCGTCCTCGATGTTGATCTTGGCGCCGGTCTTTTCGACGATCTCGCGGATGACCTTGCCGCCCGAGCCGATCACGTCGCGGATCTTGTCGGTCGGGATGTGCATGACCTCGATGCGCGGCGCGAACTCGCCGAGCTCGGCACGTGCGCCGGACAGCGCGTGGGCCATTTCGCCGAGAATGTACTGACGGCCATCCTTGGCCTGGTCGAGGGCGATCTTCATGATCTCCTCGGTGATGCCCTCGATCTTGATGTCCATCTGCAGCGAGGTGATGCCGTAGGCGGTGCCGGCAACCTTGAAGTCCATGTCGCCGAGGTGGTCCTCGTCGCCAAGGATGTCGGAGAGCACGGCGAAGCGCTCGCCTTCCTTGATCAGGCCCATCGCAATGCCGGCGACCGGCTTGGCAAGCGGCACGCCCGCGTCCATCAGAGCCAGCGAGGTGCCGCAGACGGTAGCCATCGACGACGAGCCGTTGGACTCGGTGATCTCCGAAACGACGCGCAACGTATAGGGGAACTGGTCGGCGGTCGGCAGCATCGGCCGGATGGCGCGCCAGGCGAGCTTGCCATGGCCGATTTCGCGGCGGCCCGGCGAACCCATGCGGCCGGTTTCACCGACCGAATAGGGAGGGAAGTTGTAGTGCAGGAGGAACTTCTCCTTGTACATGCCGGTCAACGAATCGACATACTGCTCGTCCTCGCCGGTGCCGAGCGTGGCGACGACCAGCGCCTGGGTCTCGCCGCGAGTGAACAGCGCCGAGCCGTGCGTGCGCGGCAGGACGCCGACTTCCGAGACGATCTTGCGGACCGTCTTCAGGTCGCGGCCGTCGATGCGCGAGCCGGTGTCGAGGATGTTCCAGCGCACGACCTTGGCCTGGAGCTCCTTGAACACGGTGCCGATCTGTTCGGACGTGTATTTGGCCTCTTCGCCTTCTGCCGGCGCGAACGCGGCCTTGACCTTCGCCTTGACGGCGTCGACGGCGGCATAGCGCTTCTGCTTGTCGGTGATCTTGTAGGCGTCGCGAAGCTCGCCTTCGACGATCTTGAGCATCTCGGCTTCAAGTGCGGAATAGTCCGGCGCGTTGAAGTCGCGCGGGTCCTTTGCCGCGACTTCAGCCAGCTTGATGATCGCGTCGATCACCGGCTGGAAGCCCCTGTGGCCGAACATGACGGCGCCGAGCATAAGGTCCTCGCCGAGTTCCTTGGCTTCGGACTCGACCATCAGCACGGCGTCGGCGGTGCCGGCGACGACTAGGTCGAGCTTCGATTCCTGCATCTCGTCGACATGCGGGTTGAGCACGTATTCGCCGTTGATGTAGCCGACGCGGGCGCCGCCAACCGGACCCATGAACGGCACGCCGGACAAGGTCAGGGCGGCGGAGGTGGCGACGATCGACAGGATGTCCGGGTCATTTTCGAGATCGTGCTGGACGACGGTGACGACGATCTGGGTGTCGTTCTTGTAGCCTTCGGCGAAGAGCGGCCGGATCGGGCGGTCGATCAGGCGGGAAACCAGCGTTTCCTTCTCGCTCGGACGGCCTTCACGCTTGAAATAGCCACCCGGGATCTTGCCGGCGGCGTAAGTCTTCTCCTGGTAGTTGACCGTCAGCGGGAAGAAATCGAGGCCGGGTTTCGGCTCTTTCATCGAGACGACGGTGGCGAGAACCTTGGTTTCGCCGTAGGTGGCCAGCACCGCGCCATCAGCCTGACGTGCGATCTTGCCGGTTTCGAGAATGAGCGGACGGCCGCCCCATTCGATTTCCACTTTGTGGTAATTGAACATGTCTTGTCCTTCGTATGCGGAAAGGGCCGCGCCGTTTCAGCGTGCGCGGATGCCCCTTTCCCTTGGCTTCCTTTCTCGGGCAGCCACGGGCAAGACAACGGGAAGCTCGGCTATTCAGCGCATTTGCCGCACGAGCGTCCTGCAATCCTGCCCCATGACCGTCCATGGGCGGTTTCGAGCGGCCCTCTGCTGTTCGAAACCGGGTTGGCCAATCGATCCGAGTGGCCTTGCGCGTGAACCCGAAAACCAGGTTTTCGGAAAATATCCTGCGCAAATCTAAACTTCAGAGCGTCCTTTGCGCATCCAAACCGATGCGCGGCGCTCTACTTCCTTCATGGAGCCTTGGATGACCCGATGCTCCAATGCGCGACCGGCGGGCTCTCGAAAGAACCCGCCGGTCAATTCGTCAACGGCGCAGACCGAGCTTCTCGATCAGCGTCTGATAGCGCGCGTCGTCCTTGCGCTTGAGATAATCAAGCAGGCTGCGGCGCTGGGAAACGAGAGCGAGCAGACCACGGCGGGAATGGTTATCCTTCTTGTGGTCCTTGAAATGATCGGTCAGGTTCTTGATGCGCTCGGAAAGGATGGCCACCTGGACTTCCGGAGACCCGGTATCGCCCTTGGCGGTTGCGAATTCGCCCATCAATTCCTTCTTGCGTTCGGCAGTAATCGACATCGTGTTTTTCCTTGTCTGTTTGAGGAAACGGGACGCCCTCAGCCGGGATGTCGTCCAGCAGGGGCCGGTGCAAGCAACGCGTCAAAGCGCGAAGCTGCGGCGCATATAGTGCAATTCCGACAAAAAGGCCAGCCTAATTCACAAGCCGGCTTTTTGCTGCATAAACGGGCACTTCCGCCTAGTCAGAGCCATTTCTTCCATTTGAAGTACGCAAAGAGCCCGACCGCAACAAGCGCCATGAAGGCGAGCGACAGCGGATAGCCGTAATAGGCCTTCAGCTCCGGCATGTTCCAGGGCGAGGTGTCGGGGTCGAAATTCATGCCCCATACGCCGACGAGAAAGGTAAGCGGCATGAAGATCACCGAGACGATCGTCAGATAGCTGATGACGTCGTTGGTGCGCGCCTGGCTGAGCGACAAGTGCATCTCGATCAGGCCGGTCAGCATGTCGCGCTGGGTTTCGACCAGTTCGATCAATCGCAGCGAATGATCGAGCGTGTCGTTCAGAAATATCTTGGTTTCGGCCTTCACATAAGAGACGTCGTTGCGGATCATGGTCGCCAGCGCGTCGCGCATCGGCCAAAGCACGCCCTTCAGCACATTGGCATCGCGCCGCAATTCGTGAAGCTGCCGCATCTGATGCTTGTGCGCCTGGTTCAGCATTTGGTCCTCAATGCTGTCGACCAATTCGCCGGCAGCCTCGATCGGCGGGAAATAGCTGTCGACGATGGCGTCGATCAAAGCATAGGCGAGATAGTCGGCGCCGCGCGAGCGCAAGCGGTTGGGCACCGAGCTTGCGATCCGCTTGCGCACGGGATCGAACGGGTCGCCTTCGCGCTCCTGGAAGGTGACGACGAAGTTCCTGCCGAAGAAGACGGCGATCTGTTCGTAGCGATGCGCGGTGACATCGTCGATCATCCTGACGACGGCAAAGGCATGGTCCTCGAAGAAATCCACCTTCGGCCGCTGGCCGGTGTTGACGACATCTTCCAGCGCCAACGGATGCAGGTTGAAGATCCGGCCGATCTCCTCGATCAGCTGGATGTTGGCGAGGCCTGTGCAATCGAGCCAGATAACCGGCCAATTGTGGCAATGGGTGTTGACGTCGTCGATGCTGGCATTGTCGATGGTCTTGAACTTTTCGGGCGAGATCAACGTCAGCCTGAGCTCGGAACGGCGTGCCGCCGGGTCGGCGATCAGCGTGCCGGGCGAAGCCCCGACCGGCGGCCTCCGTGTTTTGAGCGCCGCTCGTTTGTTGACCGTGTCAGCCTTTGCCATGTGCCCCCTCGAGTGCAGCGTCGAACGGCACTACAGCGCAGCGCATCCTTTCGGACTGCAAACGACGCCGTAGGCCTGTTGATTTAGCGCATGATCCTTTCCCAAAATAGAATCCGGTTTGGAGATCATGCGCCGGGCGACAGCTGTTACCCGACAAAGACCCGCTTTGGCTTGAACATGCCTTGCTCGATGGCGCCGATGGCGACCAGCTTGCCGCGCGCGGTGGCGCAGGCCTCCTCCGCTTCTACCGGCGCGTCACGGCCGCGAATGATGACCGGATTGCCGAGGCGGATTTTGGTTGCCGCATCGTCGCTGATCGCAACCTGCGGCAAGCATTCGAGCGCCGCGGCGGTGTCGAGCAGAAGGGCATCGATGGTACCGAAGTCGATCGGCGCGTCTGCTGCTTGCGGCTCGCCCTGCTCGCCGAAGCGGGCGGCCTCCAACTCGGCCAAGGTGACGAAATCTTCCTGCGTGAACGGCTCGACCTCGACCCGCCGCAGCTCGGCGATGTGACCAAAACAGCCAAGGTCGCGCCCCATGTCGCGCGCCAGCGAGCGGACATAGGTGCCCTTGCCGCATTCGACCTCGAAGATGGTGCGATCTGCCATGTGCTCGACCAGGTCGAGCCGGCCGATCTCTACCTCGCGTGGCGGAATGTCGATCGTCTCGCCATCGCGGGCAAGGTCGTAGGCGCGCTCGCCGGCGATCTTGATCGCCGAAAATTGCGGCGGCGTCTGCATGATGACGCCGGTATATTTCGAAAGCAGCGCCCGTACGTCGGCTTCCGCCGGACGGCGGTCCGAGCTTTTGGTCGCCGGGCCTTCGAGGTCGTCGGTCGAACGCTCCTCGCCCCAGGCAACCGTGAAGCGGTAGACCTTGGCGCCGTCCTGGACGTATGGCACGGTCTTGGTCGCTTCGCCGAGCGCGATCGGCAGCATGCCGGACGCCAGCGGGTCGAGCGTGCCGGCATGGCCGGCCTTTTCCGCCTGGAACAGCCATTTGATCTTGGCGACGGCTTCAGTCGAGCCCATGCCGACCGGCTTGTCCAGTACCAGCCAGCCCGAGATCGGCCGGCCCTTCTTCTTGCCGCGACGCGCCACTATTCGCTGTCCTTCCGGTCGTCTTTGTCTTTGTCGTCGGCGCTGAGATCGCGCGCCACTTCGGGCGAGTGCAGCAATTCGTTGATCT
The DNA here is from genome assembly GCF_040320195.1 of Mesorhizobium sp. M0768. Lineage (NCBI taxonomy): Bacteria > Pseudomonadati > Pseudomonadota > Alphaproteobacteria > Hyphomicrobiales > Phyllobacteriaceae > Mesorhizobium > Mesorhizobium sp. M0768. The sequence continues at coordinate 72,747 of NZ_JAMYPD010000002.1, forward strand.
TCTGGAAATTGTCGTAGCTGGTGTCGAGCCGGAAGCGGAATTCCGGCATGTACTTCATCTGCCGCAGCGCGCCGGAGACACGGCCGCGGACGAACTTCGCATGCTTGTTGAGCGCTTCGACCACCACGCCGGCATCCTTGGCGCCAAGCGGCGAGACGAAGGCGGTGGCGATCTTCAGATCGGGCGACATGCGCACTTCCGAGACCGACACCACGGCATTCTCGATCAACGGATCGAGGATCTCGCCACGTTGCAAGGTTTCCGACAGAGCATGGCGCACCTGCTCGCCGACGCGAAGCATACGCTGGGATGGGCCAGCCGATGGTGGTCTTGGCATGAAAATTCTTCCTTCGCGCGGGTTCGAACCGCCTCAAACCGCTGACTTAACGCCGTTGGGCAGGTTTGGCTACCCTGGGCAACTGACCTTAATAGGTCTTCGTTCTACGACCGAGCCTGAGTTGCCCAGATTTTTATTTTCTCGAGCGCATCGGCGGGAACGACATCCCTTGGGATAAAAACGAAACGGGTACCGTTATCTATGAGGAAAAACAGGTAGTCGTTGCTCAGTTGCACCCGTTCTATCCTTCGATTCTTTATCGAGTTCTCGTCCAAAAACTGAATAATATACCCATCGAAGATCTTTACCGGTTCGGTGATATTGCCAATTTTCTTATTATTTACTTTCCTTTTAAAGAAACCAAAAAAACTACGAGCTACTATAATATATATAGTCCCCATCGCAATTGGGGCGAGAACGTAAATTGTCTCACTGGAGACCACGCCCTTTGAAAGGTACTCCAGCAGAGCGACGGCCAACGCAGATGTCCAGATAATCAAAAGAACTGAGGCTATCAAAATCAGCCAAGCAAGACCTGTGAGAATCCAACGCCTGGATCGACCATACCGCAGGTCGGAAAACGAACGCGCAGCACGTTTAAGCTGCGTATCATTTGTTTGGAAGGTATATTCCCATAGAGGGAACATACCTTCCAGATTTGAAGCGTCCTGGCCCATATCGGTGCCAAGCGCTTTACAGCGTCCTGGTCACCATCTCGACGCGGAAGCACTCGATGACGTCGCCGACGCGCATGTCCTCGTAGTTCTGGAAGGCCATGCCGCATTCCTGGCCGCCCGGAACTTCCGAAACCTCGTCCTTGAAGCGCTTCAGGGTCTTCAGCGTGCCTTCGTGGATGACGACGTTGTCCCGGATCAGGCGGACGCCCGCACCACGCTCGACCTTGCCTTCGGTGACACGGCAGCCGGCGATCTTGCCGACCTTGGTGATGTCGAAGATCTCGAGGATCTCGGCATTGCCGATGAAGGTCTCGCGACGCTCCGGCGAGAGCAGGCCGGAGAGCGCCGCTTTCACATCATCGACCAGATTGTAGATGATCGAATAGTAGCGGATCTCGATGCCTGCCGCAGCCGCGGCTGCGCGGGCCTGCGCATTGGCGCGAACGTTGAAGCCGATGATCGCAGCCCCCGAAGTTTCCGCCAGCGACACGTCGCTTTCGGTAATGCCGCCAGCCCCCGCATGGACGATGCGGGCGCGCACCTCGTCGGTGCCGAGATTGTCGAGCGCGGCGTTGATCGCCTCGATCGAGCCCTGCACGTCGCCCTTGATGACCAGCGGGAATTCCTTCAATCCGCTGGTCTGCAACTGCGACATCATCTGTTCAAGCGAGCCGCGCTGGCCGGCATGCCTGGCCACCGCCTTCTCACGCGCCAGACGCTGGCGATATTCGGTGATCTCGCGGGCGCGGGCTTCGTTGTTGACCACGGCGAAGCGGTCGCCGGCCTGCGGCGTGCCTTGCAGGCCGAGCACCTCCACCGGCATTGCCGGCGGCGCTTCCTTGACCTGCTCGCCGCGATCATTGACGAGTGCGCGTACCCGGCCCCATTCGTTGCCGGCGACGAGAATGTCGCCCGGCATCAACGTGCCGGTCTGCACCAGCACGGTAGCGACTGGGCCGCGGCCCTTGTCGAGCTGGGCTTCGATGACCACGCCTTCGGCGGTGCGGTCCGGATTGGCCTTCAGGTCGAGGATTTCGGCCTGCAGCAGGATCGCTTCGAGCAACTTGTCGAGATTGATGCCCTTGGTCGCCGACACCTCGACATCCAGCACCTCACCGCCCATGGATTCGACGAACACCTCGTGGCGCAGCAGTTCCGAACGCACCTTCTGCGGGTCGGCGTCATGCTTGTCGATCTTGTTGATCGCCACAATGATCGGAACGCCGGCCGCCTTGGCGTGATTGATCGATTCGATCGTCTGCGGCATGACGCTGTCGTCGGCTGCCACCACGAGGATGGCGATATCGGTCGCCTGGGCACCGCGGGCACGCATTGCCGTGAAGGCGGCGTGGCCGGGCGTGTCGATGAAGGTAACCTTGTGAGCGTTCTTCTCGACCTGATAGGCGCCGATATGCTGGGTAATGCCGCCGGCCTCGCCGGAGACGACGTTGGCATTGCGGATGGCATCGAGCAACGAGGTCTTGCCGTGATCGACATGACCCATGATCGTTACCACCGGCGGACGCGGCTGCAGGTCCTCGGGACGATCGGCGATGTTGAACAAGCCCTCTTCGATGTCGGACTCGGCGACGCGGCGGACCGTGTGGCCAAATTCGGTGGCGACGAGTTCGGCCGTGTCGGCGTCGATGACGTCACCAGGCTTCAGGATCTGGCCCTGCTTCATGAAGAACTTGACCACGTCGACAGCGCGCTCGGACATGCGCTGCGCCAGCTCCTGGATGGTGATGGTTTCGGGCAGGATCACTTCACGCATGACTTTCTCGCGTGGCTCGTTATGCAACGCGCGCTTGAATTTCTCCTGACGGCGGCGCATCGACGAGAGCGAGCGGGCGCGCGCATCCTCGTCGGAAAGCGCCGAATTCAGAGTCAGCTTGCCGCGGCGGCGGTCTTCCTCGCCCTTGGTCGGTTTGGCCGGACGCGCCACTTCCGGCGTAACCAGACGGCGCACTGGTGCGCCGGCACCGGTCCGCTTCGGTTTGACCTCTTCCTCGTCATCGACTGTTGCCAGTTCGGCGGCGAGCGGCGCACGGCGGCGCGCCTCTTCCTCGGCACGGCGGCGGGATTCGGCCTCGGCTTGCAGCCGTGCCTCTTCCTCGGCCTGACGGCGAGCCGATTCCTCGCGCTCGCGGCGGCGGCGCTCTTCGTCCTCGCTGCGGCGCTTGGCTTCCTCGATGGCGCGCTGGCGATCCTCGACATCGCGGACCTTCGAGCCCTCGAGAGCCCGGCGGCGTGCTTCCATTTCCTGGCGCGACAACTCGTTCAGCACCATGCCGCCGCGTTCGACCGGCGGCGGAGGGGGAGGCGCCTTGGGAGCTTCCTGCACGGCAGGCGCTGCCGCGACCGGCTTCGGCGTGAAGACGGACACAGGCGCTGCCGCCGGCTCCGGCTTGTCGCCGGGCAGCGAGAACTTGCGCTTCTTGGTCTCGACGACCACCGACTTGGTGCGGCCGTGCGAGAAGTTCTGGCGCACCGTGCCCTGTTCCATGCCGGGGCGCTTCAGCGTCAAGGTCTTCTTCGGCGTAACACTCAGCGTCTTGTCGTCGCCCGATTTCGTATCGCTCATTCCATATCCTCTGCGGCATCATCTTCGTCAGCAACGGCCGCAAGCATTGCCAGATCGTCCGGGGAACCGCCCCGATATCGGTCGAGCGCAACCATGCGCTTCTGGACCGCCCTGCCCGCGTCTCCCGCGAGAACGGCAGCATGTATCACATTTGTACCCCCCAATGCCAAGCTCAACTCGGCCTCGGAGAAAAGTTTGTAAGCGCGGATCGCAGGCCCGCCAAGGTGGACGGTTGCCCGTCGCGCCTGGCTTATCTTGCGGACGCCATCGTCGGAAGCCTCGGTCGCGTGGAGCACGAAAAGTGCAAGTCCGCCGCGCACGGCGCTCTCGACCTTGGTCGCTCCGAGCGCTATGGCGCCCGCCTTGCGGGCCAGGCCAAGCATGCCCAGAGCGGACCTGGAAAGTAGCGCGTCGACCATGCCGCCAAGATCGGCCGGCACGCTCACCTGCGCCTTAAAAGCACGGGCAAACAGATTTTTGGCCGCTGCCTTTTCTATATGTAGGCGGTCGGCCGTCACCCAGCAACCGCGGCCGGGCAGGTTTCTCTTGATGTCCGGAACGACGGCCGAACCCGGGCCGACGACGAAACGGATCAGTTCATCCGGTTCGGCTTGCCTGCGGGTGACGATGCAGGTGCGATCGTTCATCTCGTCCAAGGGCGGGTTCGGTGCGATGCGGTTTCACCTCACGCACCGACGGTTTCGTCAGCCGGCACGCCCTCGGCGGCAAGCTCGTCTTCGGTGATCCAGCCAGCCTTCAGGCGAGCGGCCAGGACCATCTGCTCGGCATCGGCGCGTGATACGCCGTGGTTGGCGAGCACACCCGGGAATACCTTCGTCTCGCCGTCCTTGCGTTCCTTCCAACCGGTCAGGTCGTCGGCGGCGTAGCCGGCGAAATCCTCGATCGTCTTCACGCCGTCCTCGCCGAGCGTCACCATCATGGCGGTGGTGATGCCGGGGATCTCGCGCAGCTCGTCCTTGACGCCGAGCGCCTTGCGCTTCTCGTCATGCTGGGCTTCGATCTTCTCCAGATATTCGCGGGCGCGGGTCTGGATTTCCGAAGCCGTGTCCTCGTCGAAGCCGTCGATCGACGCGATTTCGCCGGAGTCGACATACGCGACCTCCTCGACGCTGGTGAAGCCTTCGGAAGCGAGCACCTGGCCGACCATCTCGTCGACGTCGAGGGCTTCCATGAACAGCGACGACCGTTCGACGAATTCCTTCTGGCGGCGTTCGCTCTCTTCCTGCTCGGTCAGGATGTCGATATCCCAGCCGGTGAGCTGCGAGGCAAGACGGACGTTCTGGCCGCGGCGGCCGATGGCCAGCGACAGCTGATCGTCGGGAACGACGACCTCGATGCGCTCGGCATCCTCGTCGAGCACGACCTTGGCGACTTCCGCCGGCTGCAATGCATTGACAATGAAGGACGCCGCCGAAGGCGACCAAGGAATGATGTCGATCTTCTCGCCCTGCAATTCACCGACGACCGCCTGGACGCGGCTGCCGCGCATACCGACGCAGGCACCGACCGGATCGATGGAGCTGTCGCGCGAGATGACAGCGATCTTGGCGCGCGAACCCGGATCGCGGGCGACCGACTTGATCTCGATGATGCCGTCGTAGATTTCCGGCACTTCCATGGTGAACAACTTCGCCATGAACTGCGGATGGGTGCGCGACAGGAAGATCTGCGGGCCGCGCTGTTCGCGGCGCACGTCATAGACATAGGCGCGGACGCGATCGCCATATTTGTAGTTTTCGCGAGGAATCAGCTCGTCGCGGCGGATGATCGCCTCGCCGCGGCCGAGATCGACGATGACGTTGCCGTATTCGACGCGCTTGACGGTACCGTTGACGATCTCGCCGATACGGTCCTTGTATTCGTCGTATTGCCGGTCCCGCTCGGCCTCGCGCACCTTCTGCACGATGACCTGCTTGGCCGACTGGGCGGCGATGCGGCCAAAATCCATCGGCGGTAGCTGTTCGGCAATGAAATCGCCGAGTTGGGCGTCCGGATTGCGCTCGCGCGCCGAGGAAATGGCAATCTGTGTCGCGTAGTCATCGACCTTCTCGACCACTTCCATCAGCCGCTGCAGCTTCATCTCGCCGGTGTTGGCATTGATGTCGGCGCGGATATTGGTTTCCTGGCCGTAGCGCGAGCGCGCGGCCTTCTGGATCGCATCGGCCATGGCGGCGATGACGATCGACTTGTCGATCGACTTTTCACGCGCGACCGCATCGGCGATCTGCAGCAGTTCAAGCCTGTTGGCGCTTACAACCATCTTCTTTCTCCCGAGCTTGTTGCCGACCTTTACGGCCGGCAGCCCAATCACATTTCCTGTTCGGTTTCGTCTTCCGCACCCTCTGGTGCGTCTTCGGGTTCGCCGCGGCGTTTCCTGGCTTCCTTGCGCGCCCGATTGTCCTTCGACAGCGCATCGCGGATAAGGTCGTCGGTCAGAATCAGCCGCGCTTCGGCAATCGCATCGTAGGGAACACGTACCGTCGGCTCCTCGCCGTAAGCGGCCTTGTCACGCTCGATCAGCACACCGTCCGCGTCGCTTTCGGCGATCTTGCCCTTGAAGCGCTTACGGTCGGCGACGAGAACCGACGTTTCCATCTTCACCAGATGGCCGGTCCAGGCTGCAAAGTCCGATTTGCGGACCAGCGGCCGGTCGATGCCCGGCGACGACACTTCGAGATGATAAGCCTTCTCGATCGGATCATCGACATCGAGCGCCGGCGACACCGCGCGGCTGACCTCTTCACAATCCTCGACCGTCATGGTGCCGTCCTCGCGCTCGGCCATGATCTGCAGCGTCAGCCCGTTCTGGCCCGACAGGTGCACACGTACCAAGCGGAAACCAATGGCGCGCAGTACCGGCTGAACGATCAGCGCGATGCGCGCATCGATGCCGCTTTCGCGGATGATGCGGTCGTCGCCTTCGCTTGCCGTCACTGTCATTCGGTCCTGTCACTCGATTTCTGTTGGTCGGCAGGTAATAAAAAAGAGCGGGACCGGGTGGACCCACTCTTCGTCATACCGACCAAGAATTTGAAGCTGATATAGACGATCGTGGTCCTCGTTTCAAGCCCGTCCTGCATGACGGCAAGGCTCCGAGTCCGCAGCGCTGCGCCAAATGCATGGCGCCCATGCAGTGATCCCCCTTTGAGCACCGGCCACGCACGACTATCTATGTTGCATTGCACAATTGGAGCGCTCACTGCGCTCAAAAGGGTACCATCATGAACAATCGTGGATTTTTTTCAGCCATAGGCGATGTCTTTAGCGTATTCGGCAGCGCCGTAGCCGCGTCGCGGGCTGTGGAAAGCGGTCGCAAGCCGCGTGCGCATGATCTGCGCAATCTCGGCATGGAGCCGGCAGCCTTCAACAAGATCCGTCGCTTCTGAGCCAGGTGGCCGCCGAGAGCCTTCGGCCGGCTCGCCTTGTGCTCAGCTCTAATTTCCCGCCTATTTCCGCACGAAGGTGAGATAGGCGGGCCGTCGGCCTTCGCGAATGGCCTTGGCCTCATAGCGCGTCCCCGGCCAGCCATCATAGGGCCGGTGCCAGTCGGCTGCTTCGCTTGCCTGCCACGTGAAGGCGTCGTGCGCCCGGCAATGCAGGAGCGTCCAGTTCACATAGCTGTCGATATCGGACGCAAAGTGGAACTTTCCGCCGTGCTTCAGGACGCCCGCGAAGCGGTTGAGATTGACCGGGCTGACGAAGCGCCGCTTCCAGTGCTTCTTCTTCGGCCACGGATCCGGATAGAGAAGGTCAATGCCGTCAAGCGAAGCCTGCGGCAGCCAGTCCAGCAGACGTGTGGCGTCGTCGTCATAGACGCGCAGATTGGCAAGCGGCCGCTCCCGGACCGCCATCATCATCTTGGCCATGCCGTTGACGAAAGGCTCGACGCCGATAAAGCCGGTCGCCTGGCTGGCCGTAGCACGGTGCAGAAGATGTTCGCCGCCGCCAAAACCGATTTCGAGCTGGACAGCCGAAACTTCGGCTTCGAAAAGGCTGCGCAAGTCGGCCGGCGGTTCAACCGTCAGATCGAGCCTGTAGACGGCGAAGCCGCTCTCCAGCGCCGCTGCCTGTTGTGGTCGAATGGTCTTGCCGCGCCGGCGACCGAAAAAGGCCTCGGTCGCGCGGCTTGGCCGGTCCTTCGGATCCATAGGCGCCGCGGTTAGGCGGCGACTGCTTCGGCGACCGGTTCGGCGAGAGCGTCCTTGAGCGCCTTGGCGAGGTCGGTCTTCTCCCAGGAGAAGGATCCGTCGCGGCCGGCCTTGCGGCCAAAATGGCCGTAGGACGACGTCTTGGCATAGATCGGCTTGTTGAGATCGAGGTGGCGGCGGATGCCGGACGGCGACAGATCCATCACGGCGCGCAGTGCACGCTCGAGTTTTGCCTCGTCGACCTTGCCGGTGCCGTGCAGGTCGACGTAGATCGACAGCGGCTGGGCGACACCGATCGCATAGGAAAGCTGGATGGTGCAGCGATCGGCGAGCTTTGCGGCAACCACGTTCTTGGCGAGATAACGCGCCGCATAGGCCGCCGAGCGGTCGACCTTGGTGGTGTCCTTGCCAGAAAAAGCGCCGCCGCCATGAGGCGCAGCCCCACCATAAGTGTCGACGATGATCTTGCGGCCGGTCAGGCCGGCGTCGCCATCAGGCCCGCCGATGACGAACTTGCCGGTCGGATTGATGTACCAGTTGCAATTGTCGGCAATCTTCAGGTCGCCCAGTGCTTCGCGAATATAGGGCTCGACGACGTTGCGCACCTTCTTCGAATCCCACGTCTCATCGAGATGCTGGGTCGACAGCACGATCTGCGTCACTTCCGCCGCTTTGCCGTCGACATAGCGGACGGTGACCTGGCTCTTGGCATCCGGCCCGAGCCTGCCGGCATCACCGCTGCCTTCATGGCGCGCAGCCGCCAGCAATTCGAGGATCTTGTGGCTGTAATAGATCGGCGCCGGCATCAGGTCCGGGGTTTCGCGGCAGGCATAGCCAAACATGATGCCCTGGTCGCCGGCTCCCTCCTCGCCTTGCCGGTCGGAGGCGTTGTCGACGCCTTGGCCGATATCCGGCGACTGGCCGTGCAGCAGGACCTCGATCTTGGCTGTCTTCCAGTGGAAGCCGGCCTGCTCGTAGCCGATTTCGCGGATCGCCTTGCGAGCGACCGACTTGAACTTGGCCGGGTTGACAATCGGATGGCCGGCCGCATCCTTCAGGACGTTGCCCTCCTTGTCCTTCTTGAGCAGCGTCTCGGGGACGCGCACCTCGCCGGCGATGACAACGCGATTGGTCGTCGCAAGCGTCTCGCAGGCAACGCGGACCTTCCACGGGTCCATGCCGGTCTTTCTGGCTTCGCGATAGACGAGATCGACAATCTCGTCGGAGATGCGGTCGCAGACCTTGTCGGGATGGCCCTCGGCAACGGATTCCGAGGTGAAGAAATAATTGTGCCGCGTCACGGGTGTCCCCTCTTGAAAAAAATATCGGCAGGCCGCCGATTTTGGCGCGCCAGTTGTTAACGGTGCCGGGCGTCGCTCGTCAAGCCATGCAGCCGTTCTGGCATGAATTTTGACGTTATTATCTTTGCATCCCGAGACGGCGGCAGGGCGCACTGCGATCAGCCCTTGCACCAACAGACTGAGGAAAACGGCTTCCAGGAAGCGAGTCGAGCGAAATCGATCTGCGCTTTAGCGCATCTGCGGAATGAACATCCCTCAATGCGCGCAGCCGCGAGAAATTGCATGCCCAGCTACGACGAGCCCTTCCTTGTTGAACTCTTCACGGGCCAGTCAATCGACTTCGTCGGTGGAAAGCGACTTCACCAACTCGATGATCTTGCGGCGCACTTTCACATCGGCGATCTTGACGAAGGCGCGATTCAGCTGGAGGCCTTCCGGGCTGCCGCAGAATTCGACGGCGGAGGTCATCGAAGCATCCTCGGCAAATCCACGGTTGCCCACGGGCTCCTGACCGGGCGCATCCTCGAAAAAGAAGGCGACGGGGACGCCGAGTATGGAGGCGATTGCCTGCAAACGGCTGGCGCCGACGCGATTGGTGCCCTTTTCGTACTTTTGGATCTGCTGGAACGTTATGCCGAGGTTTTCACCCAGTTTTTCCTGGCTCATTCCCAGCATATTGCGGCGAAGCCGGATGCGGCTTCCGACGTGGATGTCGATCGGATTCGGCTTTTTCTTGTTTTCTTCTGTCATTTTTTCCTCGCCGAATTTTTCCGGCTTTTTCTATTTTGCTGCCCAAACGACGCCGCGGCCCGTGCCCCAACAGAACGACCTTATCGACTTCGAAAACTTTCAGGCGCTTACAGTATGAGTTTCTAATGTGTCGGCTGTCAATTCGCCCGTAGCCTTTGCCTTACGTTCAAAATGCATGCCGCAACGGCAAGCAAAAACATGATCAGCATTCCGTTAATGCGTCGTTGGCCGGATGAAACGATGGCTTGGTCGGAGATCGGCACACGCACATCGATCGCGCCGCGTGCATCGATTGCCAGCGCGTCGACGATGCGACCGCGCGGGTCGACAACGGCCGAAATGCCGTTATTAGCCGCGCGCAACAGGGGCACCCCATTCTCCACCGCCCGGATCTGCGCCTGCCTGAAGTGCTGGTACGGCCCCGGCGTGTCGCCGAACCAGGCGTCATTGGTGACGTTCACAATAAGCTCGGCTGACGTTGCGTCAACTGCGACCAGATCGGGAAAGATGACCTCATAGCAAATAAACGGCAGCGCCCGGATACCGCCGGGCAGCGCGATCGGATGCCGCTCATTGCCCGCCGCGAAGGTCATTGGACCGGCAACAAGCTGCTCAAGCCCGAAGCGGCCGAGCAGATCGGCAAAAGGCAGGTATTCGCCGAAGGGTACCAGGTGGACCTTGTCGACGGCATCGACGATTTCGCCCCTTTCGTCGATCGCCACCACAGAGTTGTAGTAACGGCTGCCGGCCGCCGAGCCGCCTTCCTCGCGAACGACGCCGGCGACCAGCATCTGGCCATCGCCAAGCATTTCTCCGATCGCAGGCAGGGCATCCGGACGTTCGGTGAACAGAAACGGCACGGAGGTCTCCGGCCACAGAATCAATTGCGGCCTGTCATGGCCGGGCTCCGGCGCCTTGGCCGAAAGCCCCATCATGGTGGCGAAGATACGGTCACGCACCGAGGTATCCCATTTTTCGGTAAGGTCGACGGCAGGCTGCACTATACGGACGTCAAGGCTGCGGGCGGCCGGCTTTTCGGGGGCGGCGAGCCGGATATAGCCGAAGCCGGCATGGGCGGCGACGAGCACGACAAGCAATGCCGCGCCGAGGCGGAGATGCCGGCGCGCCGCAAGCAGCGCCGGCAGCGCAAAGACGAAGACCGCAAGCGCGTCCATGCCGACCATGCCGGTCACCGAGACGCTCTGCATCAGCAAAGGTACCGGCATCGCCGCATAGCCGACGGCATTCCACGGAAAGCCGGTGAACAGGAAGCCGCGCAGCCATTCCGCCAGCGCAAAGCCGAAGGCGAGCGCGGCGATGCGTCCGATGTCGTTGCTCCACAACAGCCGGGCGACCACGGCGGCGAAACCATAGAAGAAGGCGAGCGCGAGGGGGATGCCGACCACCGCGAACGGCAAGGCCCAGGCAAAGCTGTCGGCCTCGACCAGAAGCGCCGAGCCGACCCACCAGAGACCGGCAAGAAAGTAGCCGAAACCGAACCACCAGCCGATGGCGAAGGCCGGACGCAAGCGCCGCAGAAAACCGTCCGAGGCTTCGCCGGTCGCGCCGTCGAGGAGCCACACCAGCAGGGGAAACGAAACGAAACAGACGGCGAAGAAATCGTACGGCGCCTGGGCAAGAACCGCCAGCGCGCCGGCAAGAAACGCCACCAGCGCGCGCCGCCAGCCCCAAAGCAGAATTATCCGGCCGGCCTGGCGCTCCATCTATGCTTCCGAGTCGTGCGAATCAGGAAGCAAGATTTATCAGGCCGCGGCCTTGGCTCCAAACCGGGCGACGTAGTCCGCTCATAGCTATCGATGCCAGCCTTGTATCTTCAGCCCGCCCAGCCGCTCAGCCTCTTCGCGTGGGACAGCGCCGACAGTCTGGGAAAAGGTCCAGACATGGCCTTCAGGATCGCGCGCGTGTTCTTGCCTGTAACTGAAGCCGGGCTGGCTATATGGTCGGCCCATTCGGAATCGACGATGATATAACCATCGCCGAACCTGCATCGCTGACCACCATGCTCGGCTCGAAGCCGAAGGCCTTTTCAAGCCAGGTCAATGCGGCCTGCGTATCCTCGTAGAAGACGCCGGAGCCCAAGGTCGAGTGCTTGAACGGGTCCTCAACCGGCATCGGGCAAGCCGCGTCTTTCAAGCCTGCTCGGTGCGGACGGCGCGGCGGCGGCGCTCGCCCTTCAGGGTCTCGACGATGCGCACGCGCTTGACGCGGCGCGGATCGGCGTCGAGCACATGGAACTCGAAGCCGGGTATGGCCTGCACCACTTCGCCGCGCGCCGGCACCCGGCCAAGCGTGTTGAAGATCATGCCGCCGATCGTGTCGACATATTCGCCGTGCTCGCCGGCGGCGAAATCCTCGCCGATCATCTTGGCGACGTCGTCGATCTCGGCCTTGCCGTCGACGATGAAGACGCCTTCGCCGGCCTGGGTAATCATCGGCTCGTCCTCGTCATGTTCGTCCTCGATGTCGCCGACCACCATCTCGACGATATCCTCGAGCGAGACGAGACCGTCAGTGCCGCCATATTCGTCGATGACCAGCGCCATCTGGGTGCGCGTCGTCTGCATTCGCCCCATCAGGTCGGAGGCGAGCATCGACGGCGGCACGAACAGCACCGGTCGGATCAGGCTGAGATCGCCTATGGTGCGCGCCAGATCGACCTGGGCGAGATCGAGAACCGTCGCGACCGGAGTTTTCCTGGTCGTCCTGCCCTTTCTGACGCGGGCGACCTTGGTGATGTGCGCCAGCACGTCGCGGATATGAACCATGCCGCGCGGATCGTCGAGCGTCTCCGAATAGACCGGCATGCGGGAATGGCCGGACTGCTCGAACAACCCCAGAAGGTCGCCGAGCTTCGTGGTGATCTCGACCGCCTCGATGTCGGCGCGCGGCACCATGACGTCCTCGACCCGCACTTCGCGCAGGCGCAGGATGTTGTTGAGCATGGCGCGTTCGCCGGGCGAGAAGGATTCTGCATCGCTCGCCGTTTCGGCAAGCGCACCGGCAATCTCCTCGCGCAGGCTGGTGCCGTTGCGGTGCCTGAAAAGCCCGAGCACGCGATCGAACAGGGAAGGACCGGCAGGCGATGCCTCGCTGGCGAAGCTGCCGGTCGTGGTACTCGGACTCGAGCCCTCTTCCGTCGTTTCGGAAGGCTTGATCACACTGCCGGCGTCGGAGCGGGCGGCAGTCTCGGGTTTGTCGTTCATCATCGTCCGGTCAATTGGTCTTTTGTAATTACGTGTAGGGATCGGGAATGGCAAGCCTCGCAAGTGCTGCGCGCTCTGTCGCTTCCATCAGTTCCGCTTCGGCATCCGTTTCGTGATCATAGCCCAGCAAATGCAGCAGGCCATGGATGACGAGATGGGAGATATGGTCCTCGATGGGCTTGTCTTCCAGTGCCGCCTCGCGCGCGACAGTCTCGGCGGCCAGCACGATGTCGCCGAGCATCGGCGGCAGAGGCCCGCCCCTGGCAAACGGAAAAGCCGGAAAAGACAGGACGTTGGTCGGCTTGTCCTTGCCGCGCCAGCCGGCATTGAGCGTACGGATATGGGCATCGTCGGAAAAGACGATGCTGAGCTCGGAACGGCCGTCCGCACCGGTTTCGGCAAAGGCGGCCGAGACGGCACGGTCGACAAGCCGCATCAGCGCCGCCTCGTCGGGCCAGTCGCCCGCCTCGATCGCGATATCGATCTCGACGGGAAGCGGTCCCCCCGCCTTTTGCTCCTCAGCCATGCGGCCGCATAATCGTATCAGCTTTCGACACCCAAGCCCCTGGCCAGCTTGCCGTCACGGTCGTAGGCCTTGACGATCTCGGCGACCAGCGGATGCCTGACGACGTCGCCTTCATTGAAGCGTACGGTCACCATGCCGGTGACGCCGTCGAGGATTCTCAGCGCCTCGACCAGGCCGGATTTGGTGTTTGGCGGCAGATCGATCTGGGTCGGATCGCCGGTGACGATCATGCGCGAGTTCTCGCCGAGCCGGGTCAGGAACATCTTCATCTGCATCGGCGTGGTGTTCTGCGCCTCGTCGAGGATGACGGCAGCGTGCGCCAGCGTACGGCCGCGCATGAATGCCAGCGGCGCGATCTCGATGACCTCAGCAGCAATCGCCCGCTCGACCTTGTCGGCCGGCATCATGTCGTAGAGCGCGTCATAGAGCGGCCGCAGATAGGGATCGACCTTCTCCTTCATGTCACCCGGCAGAAAGCCAAGCCGTTCACCGGCCTCGACCGCGGGGCGCGACAGCACGATGCGTTCGACCATGCCACGTTCGAGCAGCATTGCCGCATGCGCCACCGCCAGATAGGTCTTTCCGGTGCCGGCCGGGCCGATGCCGAAGACGAGTTCCGACCGCTCCAGCGCGCGCATATAGGCGTCCTGGTTGAGCGAGCGGGCATAGATGGTCTTCTTGCGCGTCGATATCTGGGCGGCGGACACCTTGCCCTTGCGCTCCAGCGTCGGCAGCGTCAGCTGGTCGTCGGTGGCGATCGCCATGCGCACGGCGCCGTCGACATCGGACTGGCCGATATCGGTGCCTTTCTGCAGAATGCCGTAAAGATTGTCCAAGGCGCGGCGCGCCTGCTCGGCGGCCGAGGAAGAGCCCTTGATGGTCAATTGGTTGCCACGCGAGCGGATATCGACGCCGAGCTTCTGCTCGAGCCTGGCCAGATTCTCGTCGAACTGGCCGTAAAGGGCGCTGGCAAGCTTGTTATTGTCGAAAGTCAGTACGATGTGCGCGATATCCGAGGCCCCGGAGGGTAGGTTCTGGGGCAGGTTCTTGACTTCAGCAGCGCTCAACCGTCTCTCCTCATCTGCCGAGGCCTTCAGGCCAATTCGGCGAACAGGCTGTTGTAGCCCGTCTTCGTGATTCGTACCTGGATAATGTCACCGATTTCGCCGTCCTTTTCATCAACAATAACCGGCTGCAGCCACGGCGAGCGGCCAACCTTCTGGCCGGCCTGGCGGCCCGGCTTTTCGATCAGCGTATCGATAGTCCTGCCGACCAGGCTTGCGCCGAAATGCTGCTGCTGTTTCAGAAGCAGCGCCTGCAGCCGATGCAGGCGCTCGTCCTTGACGGCCTCCGGCACGTGATCGCCCATCTCCGCGCCCGGCGTGCCGGGGCGCGGAGAATATTTGAACGAGAAGGCCGAGGCATAGTTGACGTCTTCGACCAACTGCATCGTCGCCTCGAAATCCGCTTCCGTCTCACCGGGAAAGCCGACAATAAAATCGCCGGACAGTGCGATGTCGTTCCGTGCGGCACGGATGCGGTCGATCAACGTCAGATAGTCCTTGGCCATATGCCTGCGGTTCATCGCCTTGAGTATGCGGTCGGAGCCGGATTGCACCGGTAAATGTAGATAGGGCATCAGCGTCGGCAAATCACGATGGGCGGCGATCAATTCATCGTCCATGTCGCGCGGATGGCTGGTCGTGTAGCGCAGCCGCGCCAGACCTGGAATCTCTGCCAGCCTGAACAGCAGCCGGCCAAGGCCCCATTCCTCGCCGTCTTCACCTCTTCCGTGCCAGGCGTTGACATTCTGGCCGAGCAGCGTCACCTCGCGCACGCCGGCATCCGCCAGGCGCTCGGCTTCGGCGACGATCTGTGCCACCGGCCGCGAGACTTCCGAGCCGCGCGTATAGGGCACGACACAGAAGGTGCAGAACTTGTCGCAGCCTTCCTGAACGGTCAAGAACGCCGTCACGCCGCGCCTGATCAGTTCGGCGCGCTTCGGCTGCGGCAGATGCTCGAACTTGTCCTCGACGGCATAATCGGTCTCGACGATCTTTTCGCCGCTCCGCGCCCTCGCCAGCACCCCGGGCAGCCGGTGGTAGGTCTGCGGACCGATGACCAGATCGACAGCCGGCGAGCGGCGGATGATCTCGGCACCCTCGGCCTGCGCCACGCAGCCGGCGACGCCGACCAGCATTTCGCGCCCGGCCTTGGCACGCTCCGCCTTCAGCTCACGGATGCGCCCAAGTTCGGAATAGACCTTTTCCGCCGCTTTCTCGCGGATGTGACAGGTGTTGAGCAGCACCAGATCGGCCTCGCCGATGGCGTCTGTCGCGGCATAGCCGTCGGCCGCCAGAGCATCGGTCATGCGCTGCGAATCGTAGACGTTCATCTGGCAGCCATAGGTCTTGACGAAGACCTTTCTGGTCGCGGCAGGCGGAACGACCAGGTTTTCGGCGGCAGCGCCGATGTCGTCGCGTTCTATCGTGTTCAATTCCATTTCGCGGCTTCTAGCGCCTTTCCCCGACAAAAAACAGACGAATCTGGCCGGAACCTGCGCAGACTACCGGCTCGGGCGCGGTTCGGCGAGCGCCGCCTGCACCATCTCGCGCACCTGGCGTTCCATCTGCTTTGCCGTCTCCTTGCGGCTGGAGCCCTTGGAGAAAGCAATCGCCTCGCCAAAATGCACCTCGACGTCGAGGGCGCCCTCGGCCATCAGCACCTTGAGGTGCGGCATCAGCTCCTCATCGCCGATCCAGGCGGCAACCGGCCGATGCCGGCGGCCGAGCGGCACGCCATGCAGGCGCGTATAGACGATGGCCACCGGCTGGATGAAGACCTGTTCGGCCGCCCCTTCGGCAATCGCCATTGTAGCGGCGCCGAACAGCGTGCTCTTGAACGGCAGGATCATGTTGCCGTCGCCGGTCGAGCCTTCGGCAAACAGCACCATGGCGTCGCCCTTGGCCATCCGGCCGGCGATCTCGGTCGCCTGGTCGCCCGACGAGCGTTTGCGCTCACGTTCGATGAAGACGGTGCGTTGCAGCTTCGACAGCATGCCGATCAGCGGCCAGCCGGCCATATCGGCCCTGGCGATGAACGTCACATCGACCATCGATCCCAGCACCATGATGTCGGTCCAGGAGATGTGGTTGGCAGCAATCAGCAATGGGCGCTGGCCGGACAGCGCTCCCTTGACATGGATGCGCAGCCCCAGTGCCCTGACGATCATTGTGTGCCAGATCTTCAGGATGAAGGTCTCGCGCCAGAGTCCGGTCCTCATCGACAGTATCTGCAAAGGCACAAGCACCAATGAGCCGACGACAACCAGCCCCAGGGCCAGGAAAATCCTGATTTTTCCGATCATCCGTACCACCCCGGCGTTTGGCTAGCGAAGATCGCGGCGCATGACAAGCGCGCCGGTCGGGCCGTGCTCCGGCGACTTGTAATAGTTGGCGCGCTTGCCGACCTCGCGGAAGCCGAACCGCCGGTAGAGCGCGATCGCGGCGACATTGGTCTCGTCGACCTCGAGGAAAAGTGCCTCGGCGCGCTGTGCATGCAGTTCACGCAGCACCGCATCCATCAATTGCCAGCCGAGCCCCCGGCGCCGATGCGAGCGTGCCACCGCGACCGTCAGGATCTCCCCCTCGCCGGCCGCCAGCCGAGCCAGCACGAAACCGACCGGCGGCTTGGCACCCTGTCCGGTCTCGCGCGCGGCATAGCCGAACACCGTGTCCTGCTCGAGCAGCGCGGCGAATTCGTCGTCGGTCCACGGCCGCGCGAAATCCTCGCGATGCAGCACCGACATGGCCGCACTGTCGGCAACCGTCAGCGGCTCGATCGCATAGTCCCTGCGACGCGGCGGGAGGAATGGAATGCGCATCAGTTTTTTTGCCTAGATAGAATAAAGCCGGCCTGCGGCTTGGCGTCGGCGCCGCGCAGATAGAGCGGTTTCGGCTTTTCGCCCTCGCCCTTTTTACCGGCACGTTGGGCGGCGGCCAGCCGGGCATAGACGGCGATGTCGGCGGTGGCCGCCGTCCCGCCGAGATCGAAGCTGCGCCCGGCCGCCGCGGCAATTTGGGTTGCCGCCGTGCCGGCGAGAACCGCAGATCTGTCGACCGCCATGGCTGCTGCTTGCGAGAGCGTGGTCACGGCCGGACCAAAGATCAGAACCGACCTCTCATCGTAAAGTGCCGCATGGATCTCCTCGCGACCTGCATCGAGCGCGGCGAGCACGGCGCGACCGGGAAATGCCGCTCTCGCTTGCGCCGCCAGGGCCTCCAGAGTCGTCACGCCGATCGCCGGGATTTTCAGCGCCAGCGCAAGGCCGCGCGCCGCCGAGACGCCGACGCGCAGACCGGTGAAGGAGCCCGGACCCGTCGAAACGGCAATGGCGCCGAGGCCGGAATAGTCGGTTCTGCTGGTCCCCAACGCCTTTTCGATGACACCCATCAGATGCTCGGCATGACCCTTACCGAGATCGAGCACCGAACGGCCGAGTTCTTTCCCGGCCGCCGCTTCGTAGACGCAGGCGGCGCAGAGATTGGCGGCACAGTCGATGGCAAGCAATTTCATGAAGCGGCCGGTTGAGACAGTTTCGAAAACAGCTTCCCTCTGCCCGCCAGGGCTGATCCCCGCAAGGGAATAATGGATAAATCGTCAGGCGACTTGGCTTCGGCGCGGGTCCAAGAATGTAAGTTCCAACGCACGCAATCGCCACAATAGGTATCGGGACTAGCCGACCTGCTCGATACGCAGCACGTGATTGTCCCAGACATAGTCCGGCTCGGAATGTATCGAGCCACCGGACTCGACGATATCGCCGGCGCCGGTCGTCGCCATGAAGCTTTCCCCATCGGCTGCAACGCCGCAAACCTCGACCAGCGCCTTGGTGGCGACGATGCGGCCGCTGGCCGCGTCGATCACGGCAAGTGAATTGCCCTCAGGCGAAGACACCGCGATGGTGCCGGCAGCAGGGTTGGCGGCGACCGAGCCGATATAGTTCCTGAAGGCGGAGAGCACGTCCTGCGACATGTCGAGTAATTTCAGGTCCATGCCGCGTGCCGCGCGGCCGAGCAGTGGCGGACGATCGGTACCCGGCCCCCTGTATTGACAGCCGAACCAGACGGTGCCGGAGCGGTCGGCATCCATATGGCGGATCGACAGTTGGTGCAGCGCCGGCGGTAATTCGTGCTTTTCGGTGAGATCGCCGGTAAGGCGGTCGACCAGAACATAGGAAGGCTTCATCGTTGCGATATTGAGCTCGGCGCGGCCATAATCCGGATGCGTTTCGATGCCGCCATTGGCGACAGCGATTGTCCTGCCGTCGGAGAGAAGCAGAAGTTCGTGCGGGCCCACGCCGTAGGTCGGGAACTCGCCGATGCGCTTGAATTTCGCATGCGCGTCATAGACGCCGACGACGCCGGCGGCATTGTCGAAATCGTTCTCGGTTGCGTAGAGCAGCGTGCCATCGGCCGAGAACACACCATGGCCGAAGAAATGCCGGCCGGCAACGCTGGCAATGGTGTGCGGTTTATCGCGGCCGGTATGGTCGAAGACGACAGCAAAGGTGCCCGGCTGCCTGGCAAACACCACCGAACGCTTGGACACCGGGTCGAAGGTAACGTCGTGGCCCCGATCGGGCAGATCGATCGTGTGCAACAACTTGCCGGCCTCGGACAGGACGGCCGCGCCATAGCTGCCGTCGCGCTTGACGAAAGCGGTGGCGAAGACCGCGTCGGCGTCGATTGTCTTTGCCCAGGCCGACGGCGCCATCGCCGCTACGAAACCAGCGCCTGCGGCCCTCAGGAAATCGCGCCGATCGATCAGCGGCGTCCTCATGATCAGTCACCATCCAATGACGAGAACCCGGCGGTCAGGCCGAATTCGGCGGTCAGCCTGGTGCCGATCAGGGTCGTCAGGCTGGATGTCACCAGCGAGAAATAGTCGAGCTTCTGGCGCAGCGCCGGATCGGCAAGTGCCTTGTCGATCGGTCCCCTGATCGCCTTGGCCGCCTCGATCCCGTTGGTGAGCTGGATGTGGACCGATTCTGCCATCCAGCGCGCATCGGGCGGCAGCGCGTCGCCAAGCTGCGAGGCCTGGAACAGCGTGTCCATGCCCGCCAGATTCCCGGTCAGCGAGCGGGCGGTGTTTTGCGAGCGCCAATAGATCGCCTGTTTCGGTTTGTCGGCCTCCGGCTTGGCGCCCAGGAAGCCTTTCAGGCGTACGTCGCGGACCATTTCCAGCTCGTTGATGAAGACGCCGACCAGTTCGGTCACCGCTTCGGTGCCGTCGTGGTAGAGCGCGTTCTGCGGACCCGGATTGGCCCAGAGCGCGGCAAAGCCGTTGGGCTCGTTCCAGGCATCGCCAACCTCGCCGGCAATCGTCTCGACATTGCCGGCAATGGCCGCACCGTAGGCGCAGCGATAGGCGTCGTCCCTGCCGACCAATTGACCGGCTCCGTCGCCGTAGAGGACGAATTCCAGTGCGCCGAGCCCTTGCATGGCGACGCTCTTTGTAGCCAGCTGGGCCGGATCGGCGGCTGTCGGATCCTTGCCGGCAAGTGCTGCCTGCACCTGCTTCAGGCCGATGCTCTTGCGGTCCGGCCAAAACAGCATGCGCTCAAGCCGGTTGTTTTCCGCGATCGGCCCGAAACGGATGATTTCCACCACCGACCAGGCATCCACGACGCCTGAGAATTCGGCGCGTGCCGCATCGAGAGTGTCTTGCGAAGGCGCCTGGCAAAGCGCGTGCATGGTCTTGGCCAAGCTGTCCGCATGGTCATGCAGTCTGGCATAGGCCGGGCGGACGAAGCCGTCGATCGCCCGCTGGATCACATCCGAAGCCTTCACCGCCGCGGATGCCGGCAGCGCACCGGCGAGGACCAGCATCAGAGCGAATGCAAGACGCTTCCGCATCAGAGCGACTCCAGAAACTTGATCAGCGCGGCGCGGTCGGCCGCATCGGCAGCGGCAAAGCGGTCACGCGCCTTCTGGCCCTCGCCGCCATGCCACAGAATCGCCTCGGCCAGGCTTCGTGCGCGCCCGTCATGCAGGAAGAAGGTGTTGCCGCTGACGGTCTGGGTGAGCCCGATGCCCCACAGTGGCGGCGTGCGCCATTCGCTTCCCGTGGCCTCGCCCACCGCCTGTCCGTCGGCAAGACCAGGTCCCATGTCATGCAGCAGGAAATCGGAATAAGGCCAGATCAGCTGGAAGGCCTGCGCCTTGTTCGGGGTGCCGCGGCGGGTGACGAATTTCGGCGTATGGCAGGAGATGCAGCCCATATCGTAGAACAGTTTTTTGCCGGTGAGCACGTCCGGTCTGTCGAGATCGCGCCGGGCCGGCACGGCAAGGTTTTGCGAATAGAAGGTCACGAGGTCCATGACCGGCGGCGGCGCTTCGACCGGACCGAGGCGCTCCTGTACACCGTTAGGTAGGCCAAGGCAGGTCTTTTCCGCGGCGCTGCAATCGCCCCAGTGCTTCGGCACTTCAGGCGTCGAAATGCCAATATCGCCGGCAAAAGCGTCCGCCGATTGCTGGCGGATCGATGCCGCCTGCGCCTTCCAGCCGAAACGGCCGAGCGTCAGTTCACCGCTGCTGGCGTCGCGTATTATGTTTGGCCTGCCGGAAATCCCGTCACCATCGCGGTCGGCCGCATCGGCACGCGCAAGGATGTCGGCAGGAGCGATCTGCTCGACCAGGCCAAGGCCGATCATCGGCGGTGTCATGCGCGGCGACAGCGTGGTGTGCGGATCGAGCGGCCCGTAGGCGAGACCCTCGACCGAATAGCTCGGCTTGCGCAGCGACACGACGCTGCCGTCCGCCAGTTTTACTTTTTGCTCCTGATAATCGACATGCATCCTGCCTTCGCCCTGCAGGCCGGGAACGGCTAGCTCCTGAAGTTGTGTGCCATAGACCGGGTCGGGAAAGTTGAGCACCTTGTGATCGGCGAGCGCGGCTTTCTCCTCCTCGGTACTGGCTTCCCTTGCCAGGCGCAGGAACATCGAGGTGGTGCCGCTGTCGCCTTGGGGCGGATGGCCGCGACCGTCCTTCAGATGACAGTTCTGGCAGGCGCGCTCGTTGAACAACGGACCGAGCCCATCCGAGGCTTGTGTCGAGGATGGCGAGGACACCCAGTTCTTGCGGAAAATGGCGTTGCCGAGCTTGAAGGTACCCTCTTCCTCGAAGCTGACATTGGCAGAGGATTGCGAGAAGGCGTCCTTGTTGACGTCCTTCTTCGAGGTGCCGGCGCCGCCCTGCATCAGCTCGAATTGCTCGGGCTTGGAGAAATCGCTGGTCGGCCTGGTGATGGCGATGACGCGCGCCAGATCCTTCGGCGTCAGATCCGTGCGGCTGGTGGCAACCCCCGCCGGTTGCGGCGCCCCGGCCAGCGCCGAGGCTGTGAGCGTCGCCACCACGGCAAGAAAGGCGCCGCGAAAGATACCGTATCGCGGCTTCTTCTGAGGCGGCAGGCCACAATGCCCGGCCGGCCGCAAGCGGCGCATGAAATCTAGGGGGCGCCGCATTCCGGCATGTCCTTATTCCGCCTCGTCGGCCGACGCTGCGTTGAGTTGGCCGTACTTTTCTTCGCCGATCGAGGCGAGCAGGTCGAGTTGCGTCTCGAGGAAGTCGATGTGATCTTCCTCGTCAGCCAGCAATTCCTCGAACAGCTTCATCGTCACGTAGTCGCCTGCTTCGTTACAAACCTCGCGCGAACGCTTGTAGGCGGTGCGCGCGTCATATTCGCCGGCCAGATCGGATTCGAGCACTTCCTTGACATTCTGCCCGATGCGCAGCGGCGCCACGGACTGCAGGTTCGGATGGCCCTCGAGGAAGATGATGCGCGCCACGAGCCGGTCGGCATGGTGCATCTCCTCGATCGATTCAGCGCGTTCCTTCTTCGCCAGCTTGGCGTATCCCCAGTCTTCCAGCAGCCGGAAATGCACCCAGTATTGATTGACCGCCCCAAGTTCCAGAAACAGAGCCTCGTTAAGCCGCTCTATGATCTGCTGTTCGCCTTTCATGGGTTCTGCTCCCGTATTGGACGCGCAGGCCTCTGACGCGATCCAGGTGTGAAACGATGTCCACGCCACTCGCCGCCGAGCGGGCATGGTAATTTTCGGTGACCCGAATGATCGTTTCGACCACATTTGGGAAGCAGCCGCAACAGCGACCGCGCTTGTGCATGGCGTGATAGACCTTCGCCGGCACGATCAGCTGCCAGGGGTCCTCATCCAGCAGTCCGACGATCGTCTGCTCTATCTCCTTTTCGGTGATGATGTTGCAATGGCAGATCAGCATTTGTCGCTCTGGCTAACGTCGCTTCGTTGCGTCGCGTGGCTGGTGGTTTCGATAGTCTATTGGAACACCTTGTCCGGTGAATCGAGGCTGTCCGAGCCCTCGAAGGCTATCGCATTGAGCTTCAGGGTACCGACGGCGCGTTCGATCGACTTGGTCTGATCGACCAGCGCGTCGATCGCCGCCTGCACAGTGGCATTGCCTTCCGTGTTGCCTTCTCCGATCTGCTGGTCATAGGCCTCGCCGGCAAGCACCCGCGCCTTGATGGCCTCCATCTTGGCGACGGTGACGTCCAGTTTGTCCGACAATTCCTTGTCAACCGCCGGGTCGACCGCCTTGACCATGTCGGCCACCGACGGCCCCTCGACGACAGTGCCGTCGAGCCGCTTGTAGCTGCCGTGATAGGCGGCACGGATGCCGATCGCATCGTAAAGATGGGAGTTGTAGGTATTGTCGGAGAAGCAATCGTGCTCCTCTTCCGGGTCGTGCAACAAGAGGCCGAGCTTCATCCGCTCTCCGGCGAGCTCGCCATAGGACAGCGAGCCCATGCCGGTGAAGATGGTCGAAATGGCGGCGTTCAGCTCGCCATCGACAAGGTTCTTGCGGGCGGCGCCGCCTTCCTTCCAGTCGTCGACCATATCCTTTAGATCGGAAACCAGAAGGTCGCTCGCCGATTTCAGATACTGTCCGCGACGGTCGCAATTGCCGCCGGTGCAATTGGCGAGGTCGTAATCGGTGTAGGGCCGTTCGCCGGCGCCCGGACCGGTGCCGTGTAAGTCCTGACCCCAAAGCAGGAATTCGATGGCGTGATAGCCGGTCGCCACATTGGCCTCGATACCGCCGGCCTCCTGCAGTGTGCCGGAGAGGAACTCCGGCGTCAGCTCGGTGGCGTCGACCTTCTTGCCGTTGATCTCGATCGACTTGTTGGCGATTACATTGGCGGTGTAGAGCGCGTTGGCGTCCGACTCGGTGCCGTAGCTCTTGGCGACATAGTCGATCAAGCCTTCGTCGAGCGGCCAGGAGTTCACCTTGCCTTCCCAGTCGTCGACGATGGCATTGCCGAAGCGATAGACCTCGGTCTGCTGATAGGGAACGCGCGATGCCTTCCAGGCCTCGCGGGCGGCGTTCAGCGTTTCGGCAGATGGCTTGGCGAGCAGCGCATCGACAGCCTTGTCGAGCGCCTCGGCCGTGATCAGCGAATCCTCGTATTTGGCGAGCGCAATGTCGGAATAGGTCTTGATGACCGCCTTGGCATCGGTTTGCGCCTTGGCCGGCAGCACGAACACAGCCGCCGTCAGCATCGCGGTGGCGCCGATCGCTGCAAGCCTGCCGCCATACCGCGCGGTCATCATCGTTCTCATGACTGTCTCTCCTCGGGAATCAATGAAATGCCGGCGCCGCGGCGGGCAGTTGCCAGCGGGCAAAGAAGGGTCGCGCCATCGCGCGGTTCGCGGAAGAAAGACACCGAAATGCCTCCAATCGAAAGGGTTCAAGGCCCAGACATCAAAGGGATGCGCTGACGCGCGAGCTTCCATAAAACGGCGAAGACGCCGGATGTCAACTGGTGGCATAGAAAAACTTCAATTGAAACAACAGTTTAGAATTATTCTAAACTAGAACTGTCAACTTTAACACCGACGTATGAGGAATGCCGGCGCATGACGCAGTTGACAGGCGGCCGTTCCGGGTGCGACCCGGATCGGCGCTCTTGCGGCGGCGCCGGACAATCGCCACCTGGCGAGACGTCCTAGATTTGGATGAGGAATCGGGCTGTTATGAAGAACGGGATCGTCATTGTCGGTGCGGGTCATGCGGGCGTGCAAGCGGCCGCCAGCCTGCGCGAAGAAGGCTATGACGGCCCGGTGATCCTGGTCGGCGACGAAAACGAATTGCCCTACCACAAGCCGCCGCTGTCGAAGACCTTCATCAAGGATCAGCAAGCAAAGCCGCAGCCGTTGCGCGGCGAGGCTTTTTATACCGGCAGCGCCATCGACTTCCGGCCAGGCCTCCGGATCGAGCGCATCGATGTCGGCGGCCACAGGCTGGGGATCTCGGGCGGCGGTGTGTTGCCGTTCGACCGGCTTGTCCTCGCCACCGGCGCGCGGCCGCGCCTGCTGCCGCTGCCGGGTTCGGAGCTTTCCGGCGTTGTGTCGCTGCGCTCGCTCGGCGATGCCCGCCTGATCCGCGAATTGAGCGCGCAAAGCGAGGAGGTCGTCATCCTCGGCGGCGGCTTCATCGGCCTGGAGATTGCCGCGACGCTCACCGCGGCAGGCCGCAAGGTTACGGTGGTCGAGGCGGTCGACCGGCTGCTCGGCCGCGCCGTGGCAGCGGTCATCGCCGGCCATGTGCGCCTGCGGCTGGAGGCCACCGGTGTGCGCATCCTTACCGGCACCACCATCGAACGGCTGGAGGACGAGAACGGCCGTGTTTCGGCTGCAATCACCTCATCCGGCGAAAGATTGCCGGCGCAGATGGTCGTCATCGGCATTGGCGTCGTGCCGAATGTCGAACTGGCCGAAGCCGCCGGCATTGCCATCGGCAACGGCATCCGCGTCGACCAGCAGATGCGTACGTCGGTGCCGGAAATCCTCGCCATCGGCGATGCCGCCTCCTACCGGCACTGGTTCACCGGCGGCGATGTGCGGCTGGAATCGGTACAGAACGCCACTGACCAGGCGCGGCTCGCCGCGCGCACCATCGTCGGCCACACCGACAATTACTCGGCAGTGCCGTGGTTCTGGTCCGATATCGGCGACATGAAGCTGCAGATGGTCGGCCTGATTGCGGGTGGCGACAGCCATGTCGTGCTGGGCGACGTGGCCGAGAACAAATTCTCGATCTACCACTATGCCGGAAGCCGGCTGCTCGGCATCGAATCGGTCAACCGGCCCGGCGACCACATGCTTGGCCGCAAGATGCTCGGCGCCGGCTTTTCGCCGTCGCCGCAGATTGTCGCGACCGGGCCGGGTGGACTGAAGGCGGCGCTCGCCGCCTTCCAGGAGCCTGTCCGCGCTGCGGGATAAGATCAAACCCAATCACCCTGAATGACCAAGTTCGACCGGGAGCTGACCTTCAAAATATATAGCGAAGTAAAGGAAACAGCGGTATTTTGACCAATTGAAATTCGTCGGGGGGTGCTCATGGCTCTATATGTCATTGGCGCAGGCATGGGTCGCACTGGCACATATTCGCTGAAGCTCGCGTTGGAGCATCTTGGGTCCGGGCCGTGTCATCACATGGCAGATGTCCACGCCAATCCCGAGCAGAAGGCGCTGTGGCGCGCCGCCGGACAGGGACAACTCCCGACCTGGGATGCGGCATATGCCGGCTATCTTTCCGCCGTCGATTGGCCAACGGCGCATTTTTGGCGCGAAGTGAGTGACCACTACCTTCATGCAAAGGTTATCCTGACAGTTCGTGACCCGGAAGCCTGGTATGACAGCATGGCGCAAACAATAGGGCTCACGATGGATGCTGCTACCAATGATCCACAGTCCTTTGGTGTGGCGGTGGTTGGAAACACTGTCTTTGGCGGTCGATTTGATAACCGTGATCACGCAATCGCTGTCTATGAAGCACATAACGCTTCCGTGAAATCAACGCTGCCACCTGAACGCCTTCTTACTTATCAGGCCTCCGAAGGGTGGGAGCCGCTTTGTGCCTTTCTCGGTGTACAGTTGCCTTCCGAACCGTTTCCACGCACCAATTCGACTGCCGAATTTCGTGCTCGCATAGGGCGTTGAACGGCGGCTTGCCACCTATCTCGGCCTTCGCCGCAGTTGAATCCTAGGCGATATCCTCGCCGCTCAGGCGGCGCAGGCCTCGCGGATCGAACTTTCCAGGATGTCGAGCGCCTCGTTCATGACTCCGTCCTGGATGGTGATCGGCGCGAGGAAGCGGATGACGTTGCCGTAGACGCCGCAGGTCAGCAGGATCAGGCCCTTGTCGAGCGCCTTCAGCCGGACCGCATTGGCGAGTTCCGGCGACGGCAGCCCCTTCGTCACATCGTTGAACTCGACCGCGTTCATGAAGCCGGGGCCTCTGATATCGACGATTTCCGGGGCTTCGTCGCGGATCGCTTGCAGGCGCTGCTTCAGCCGGTTGCCCAGCGTGTTGGCCCGGTCGCAGAGCTTCTCCTCGTCGATGACGTCGAGCACGGCATGCGCCGCGGCGACGCCGATCGGGCTGCCGCCATAGGTGCCGCCGAGTCCGCCGGGGTTCGGCGCATCCATGATCTCGGCACGCCCGGTGACCGCCGCCAAGGGGAAGCCGCCGGCCAGGCTCTTGGCCATGGTGGTGATGTCGGCCGCCACCTCGTGGTGGTCCATGGCGAACATCTTGCCAGTGCGGGCAAAGCCGGTCTGCACCTCGTCGGCGATCAGCAGCATGCCGTGCTGGTCGCAGATCTTGCGCAATGCGGTCATGAAGTCGCGCGGCGCCTCGTAGAAGCCACCCTCGCCCTGGACCGGCTCGACGATGATCGCGGCGACGCGGGCCGGATCGACGTCGGCCTTGAACAGCCGGTCGAGCGCAGCCAGCGAATCGGCGACCGACACGCCGTGCAGTGCAACCGGGAACGGCGCATGGAAGACATCCGCCGGCATGGCGCCGAAGCCGACCTTGTAGGGCACGACCTTGCCGGTGAGTGCCATGCCCATGAAGGTGCGGCCGTGAAAGCCGCCGGAAAAAGCGATGACCGCCGGCCGGCCGGTGGCGTTTCGGGCGATCTTGATCGCGTTCTCGACCGCCTCGGCGCCGGTGGTGACAAAAATCGTCTTTTTGTCGAACTTGCCGGGCAGCATGCCATTCAGCCGTTCGGCCAGCCTGATATAGCTCTCATAGGGCACGACCTGATAGCAGGTGTGGGTGAAGCGGTCGAGCTGCGCCTTGACCGCTTCGATCACCCTGGGGTGACGGTGCCCGGTGTTGACGACGGCGATGCCGGACGAGAAATCGATGTAGCGGCGGCCTTCCACATCCCAGATCTCCGAGTTTTCGGCGCGATCGGCATAGATCTGAGTGGTCATGCCGACGCCGCGCGAAATCGACTGGCTCTTGCGTTCGGAAATGGCTGAATTTGTCATCGTATCCCTCACCGGGCCGGCGCCCGCTCTCGTTTGATGGCTGTTGAGACTCTTCTGGGCTTATTTCAGGTTTTCCTCAAGTTGGCACTGGCGGCGGGTGATTGGGCCTGCCCGTCCGGCGGGCGACCTGACACAAAGTTGCCAAGTCCCGTTCCTTCGCGCCCCCTCTGTCCTGCCGGACATCTCCCCCACAAGGAGGGAGATTGGCAGCTTCGTCGGCAGCGTTCCTTCTATAACGTTGGCGATTGGCGAAATCAGTGGTGACAGCCAATCTCCCCACCCGTGGGGGAGATGGCCGGCAGGCCAGAGGGGGGCGCGAAAGAACACGACGCGGGGAATTGAAAGCAAGCCTACTCACGCCGTCCGCACGAACCCCTCGCTGGCCCTCAGCAAATTGCGCGTATAATCCTTGGTGACACGGCGTTCGACAAGATCGTCCGCGGTCAGATTCTCCATCGCCTCGCCGTTCTGCATCACCATCAGCCGTTCGCACATGTGGGTGATGATGGCTAGGTCGTGGCTGACCATCAGGAAGGTCAGCTTGCGGCGGCGCCTGATCTCTTCCAGCAGGTTCAGCACCTCCGCCTGCACCGAAGCGTCGAGCGCCGAGGTCGGCTCGTCGAGCAGCAGGATCGACGGTTCCAGAATCAGGGCGCGGGCGATCGCCACGCGCTGGCGCTGACCGCCGGACAATTGATGCGAATAGCGAAAACGGAACCCGGTGCCGAGGCCGACCTCGTCGAGTGCCCGCTGGATGCGCTTTTCGCCGTCGGTGAAGCCGTGAATGGCGAGCGGCTCCTGCAGCAGGCGGTCGACGGTCTGGCGCGGGTGCAGCGAACCGTACGGGTCCTGGAAGACCATCTGCACCTCGCGGTAGAACGCCTTGTCGCGACGCGCGCCGAGCGTTTTGCCGTTGACCGCGATGGTGCCTGATGCGGCCGGCGCCAGGCCGGCGATTGCCCTGAGCAACGTCGACTTGCCGGAGCCGGACTCGCCGACCAGGCCGAAGGATTCACCGGATTCGACCTCGAGGCTGACGCCTTTCAACGCGCGGAAGCGGTCGAAGACCACCTCCAGCCTGTCGACGGAAAGGGCTGCCGTCATGCTGCCCACTCCGGCTTGCGGTCGAGCACCGGCAGCGGGTGACGGTCGGCGCCGATCTTGGGCATGCAGTTGAGCAGGCCGCGCGTATAGGGATGCTGGGCGCGGCCGAGCTCCGAGGCTTTGAGCTGTTCGACCACCTTGCCAGCATACATGACGATGACACGATCACAGAAGGACGAGACCAGGCGCAGATCGTGCGAGATGAAGATCAGCCCCATGCCGCGCTCGCTGACCAGCCGGTCGAGGATGCCGAGCACGTCGAGCTGGACAGTGACGTCGAGTGCCGAGGTCGGCTCGTCGGCTATCATCATTTCCGGCCCGGCGATCAGCATCATGGCGATCATGGCGCGCTGGCCCATGCCGCCGGAAACCTCGTGCGGATGCAGGTCGAAGACACGGGCCGGATCGCGGATCTGCACAGCCTCCAGCATGGCCAGCGCGCGGTCGCGGGCTTCGGCCTTGGAGACCTTCTCATGCGTGCGCAGCGTCTCGACGATCTGGCGGCCGATGCTCATCACCGGGTCGAGCGAATATTTCGGATCCTGCAGGATCATGGCGATACGCTTGCCGCGCAGCGCGCGGCGCTCGCGCGCCGAGGCGGCCAGCAGGTCGATGCCGTCAAAAGCGAGCGTCTTCGCGGTCACATCGGCCTGCGGCGGGGTGACGCCCATGATGGCGCGGCCGGTCTGCGACTTGCCCGAACCGCTCTCGCCGACGATGCCGAGCCGCTCGCGGCCGAGCGAGAAGGAAACGCCGCGCACTGCCTCGATCAGGCCGGTGCGCGTCGGGAAGGTAACGCGCAGGTCGTCGACTTCGAGAAGCGTGCTCATTGGTCGCCACTCATTGGTCACCGCTTCGGGGATCGAGCGCGTCGCGCAGTCCGTCGCCGAGTAGGTTGAAGCCGAGGCTGACGATGAGGATGGCAAAGCCCGGAGCACCCGCCACCCACCACTGGTCGAGCACGAAGCGGCGGCCCGACGCGATCATCGCGCCCCATTCGGGCAGCGGCGGCTGCGCGCCGAGGCCGAGGAAGCCGAGGCCGGCAGCGGTCAGGATGATGCCGGCCATGTCGAGCGTCACCCTGATGATCAGCGAGGAGATGCACAGCGGCATGATGTGGCGAAGCACGATGCGAAACGGCGAGGCGCCCATCAATTGCACCGCCTTGATATAATCGGAATTGCGCACCGTCAGCGTTTCGGCGCGGGCAATGCGGGCATAGGGAGGCCACGAGGTGATGGCGATGGCAAGCACGGCATTTTCGATGCCGGGGCCGAGCGCCGCGACAAAGGCCAGCGCCAGGATCAGCTTCGGAAAGGCGAGAAAGATGTCGGTGATGCGCATCAGGATCGCATCGGTCCAGCCGCCGGCGTAACCGGCGACGGTGCCGACCAGCAAGCCGATGGGCGCGGCGATAATGGCAACCAAAACGACGACGTAGAGTGTCCAGCGCGAGCCGAAGATGATGCGCGAATAGATATCGCGGCCGAGATCGTCGGTGCCGAACCAGTGCGCCGCACTCGGCGCCAGGAGCCGCGAGCCCTTGAGGTCGCCGAATGTCGGTGAATAGGGCGCCAGCACATCGGCGAACGCCGCGACCACCAGCAGGGCGACGATGATGAGCAGCCCGAGAAACGCCAGCCGGTTGGCGGAAAAGCGCCGCCACGCCACATAGGCGCGGCCGAGCCTCGCCTGCACGCGCGACGCCGGCCGCTCGCTGAGCAGCCAGTCGCGGCGGGTTTGAATCGCTTCCGTGCTCATCCTGTCTTGGTCCTCATCCTGCCTTGGTCCTTGGATCGAGCAGCCGGTAGAGCAGGTCGGAGAATAGATTGATGGCGATGAAGACCGAGCCGATGATGATGGTGCCGCCGAGCACGGCGTTTATGTCGGCGTTCTGAAGGGAATTGGTGATGTAGAGGCCGATACCCGGCCACGAAAACACCGTCTCGGTCAGCACCGAGCCTTCGAGCAGCCCGGCATAGGACAGAGCGATCACCGTGACCATCGGCACCGCGGCGTTGCGCAGCGCGTGGCCCCAGATGATGCGCGTTTCCGACAGGCCCTTGGCGCGCGCCGCGACGATATATTCCTGGGTGAGTTCGTTCAGCATGAACGAGCGTGTCATGCGGCTGATATAGGCGAGCGAGAAATAGCCGAGCAGCGAGGCCGGCAGGATGATGTGGCGGAAGGCATCGGCAAATACGTCCCACTGCCGCTGCCAGAGTGCATCGAGCAGATAAAAGCCGGTAATCGGCGTGAAGGTGTATTCGTAGACGACGTCGAGGCGGCCGGGAAAGGCGATCCATTGCAGCTTGGCGTAGAACAGCACCAGCGCCAGCAGCCCCAGCCAGAAGATCGGCACGGAATAGCCGACAAGGCCGATGATCCGCACGATCTGGTCGATGATGCTGCCGCGCCGCACCGCGGCCAGCACACCGAGCGGCACGCCGATCACCGAACCGATCAGCGTCCCCAGCGTCGCCAGTTCGAGGGTTGCCGGAAAGGCGCGGCGGATATCTGTCATCACCGGATTGGTGGTCAGCACCGAAGTGCCGAAATCGCCGTTCAGGGCATGTTTGACATAGATGTAGAACTGCTCGACCAGCGGCAGGTCGAGGCCCATCTCGCGGCGCGTGCGCTCGACGACATTGGCCGGCGCCCGGTCCCCGAGCACTGCCAGCACCGGGTCGATCGGAATGACACGGCCGATGAAGAAAGTCACCGCGAGCAGACCTAGATAGGTCGTTATCGCGATAACCAGGAACCGGGCGATCGATGAGGCCACGGCAACAGCACGGGCGCCACCGCGCCCTGCCGTCACTTCGCTTTCAGCCACACTCATGCGGCGCGTCCGCCGGCGTCACTCTTTCGAGACGGGACCGACGAAGTTGGTGTCGAAGCTCGGGCCGAGCGCGAAGCCCTTGAGGCTCTTGCGCAGGCCGGCCACTTCCAGCTGCTGGTGGATGATGACGAAGGGGCTGGTATCGAGGATCTTCTTCTCGAGATCCTGGTACATTGCGGCGCGCTTGGCCGCGTCCTTCTCGACAAGGGCCGCTTCGGTCTGCTTGGTCAGGTCCGGGATGTCCCAGGCGTTGCGCCAGGCAAGGGTCTTGGTCTTGCCTTCATCCGAATTGTCGGGGTTGCTGGCGAAGGTCTGGGCATTGGAGTTCGGATCGAAATAATCCTGGCCCCACTGACCGATATAGATGTCGTGGTTACGGGCGCGGTATTTGGTCAGCGTCTGCTTGCCGTCGCCGGGGATGATCTCCAGCTTGATGCCGGCCTGTCCCAGCGTCTGCTGGATCGATTCCGCCATGCCGGTCTGCGGTTGGACGCTGCGCACGTCCATGGTGACGCTGAAGCCGTCGGCGAGGCCGGCCTTGGCGAGCAGCTCTTTGGCCTTAGCAACGTCGAGTTTGAACGGGTTTTCGTCCAGCTCGCCGAGCACGCCTTTCGGCAGGAAGGTCTGATGGATCTCGCCGATGCCCTTGAGGATGGTCGACCCCAGGGCGTCGTAGTCGACCAGATATTTGAACGCCTGGCGAACTTCGGGCTTGGCGAGGTTCGGGTTCTTCTGGTTGAGGCTGATGTAATAGACGGTGCCCTTCGGCGCCGAGGTGGTGGTGAGGTCGGCATTCTTGGCGATGGCATCGAGGTCGTTCGGCTCAAGATTGCGGGCGACGTCGATATCGCCGGCTTCGAGCGCCAGGCGCTGGCCCGAGCTTTCCTTCATATTGCGATAGATAACGCGGGCAAGCTTGGCTTTTTCGCCGTAGTAATTGTCGTTGCGCTCCAGCACGACGGCCTCGTTGGCCCGCCATTCGCGCATTTTGAAGGCACCGGAGCCGGCATAGCCGGTCTTCAGCCAGGCGTTGCCGAAATCATTGTCCCATTTGTAGTCGGCGCTCGGCGTGACCGCGGCGACATGCTCCTTAACCAGCTTGGCATCGACGACCGAGGCGACGGTCGCCGACAGACAGTTCAAGACGAAGCTTGGCGCATAGGCCTTGTCAACGGTGAACTGGAAGGTCGTATCGTCGACGGCCTTGGCTTTGTCGGTGACGTTGCCGCCATTGAGGCCGAGCTGGCCGATGATGAAGGCCGGGCTCTTGTCGAGCTTGATGGCGCGTTCGAACGAATAGGCGACGTCGGCCGCCGTGATCGGATTGCCGGAGGCGAATTTGAGGCCGGGCTTGAGCTTGAATGTGTAGGTCAGGCCGTCGTCGGAGACGCTCCAGCTTTCGGCGAGATCGCCCTTGACCTTGGATGTGTCGCTGAGGTCGAGGCGTACCAGAAGATCATAGGTGTTGCCGGTGACCTCTGCGGTCGACAATTCGAATGCTTCGCCCGGATCCATGGTGATGATGTCGTCGATGGCGAAACCCTCGACCAGCGTGTCGGCGGGCGTGACCGCGAAGGCAGGCGCACCGGCCAGAAGCAGCGCGGACATGGCCGCGCCCGCGAGCAAGAAGCGGGAGCGTAGAGCAAACTTTTCCATCATCATTTTAACTGTTCCCTGTTTTTGTTGACCTGAGTTCCCGGCTCAGAGTTGTGGCATTTCTTGCCGCGTCGAACGGTGATCCCCGGACCGTTGTCTCGGCAATTTTTTGTGCGGTTCCGGTTCACCATATCCGGCGGTTTCGAGCGCGGCAACGAGCATTTGCAGAACGGTCGATTGGGCTAGACCGGCGGTGCAAAAATCCGGCTATTTCAGCGCGGTAACCAGGTCGGCGTCGGGAAAGCAGGTAGCGGAACGGCCGTTGCTGGCCTGCCATTTGCCGATCGAGCGGCGCGTCTTGAAGCCAGGCAGGCCGTCGGCGCTGCCGACATCGTAGCCCTTAGCTTCCAGCGCCCGCTGCAGGGCGGCGATGTCGGAGCGGTAGAGCCCGCCGACCGCGCCCCAATTGCCCGAGAAATTGCTGTCGCCATGGGCGATGCGATCGGCGCCATGGCCGATGAACAGGGCATAGAGA
Organism: Mesorhizobium sp. M0768; assembly: GCF_040320195.1. NCBI lineage: Bacteria > Pseudomonadati > Pseudomonadota > Alphaproteobacteria > Hyphomicrobiales > Phyllobacteriaceae > Mesorhizobium > Mesorhizobium sp. M0768. The sequence continues at coordinate 106,772 of NZ_JAMYPD010000002.1, forward strand.
TCGCTGGTGTTATACTGCTTCAGCACATAGAAATTGGGGGTGACGATGAAGGCCGGGCCGCTACGCCCGGCCGGCATCAAAAGAAAGCCCTCGGCTTTCAGTTCGCTCGCCGGGAACGGTTTACCCGACACACGCCTGATGCCCATATCAGCCCATTGGGAAATCTTCTTGCCCTGGTCCGGACCTTCGAGCGAGCACGAGACGCTGTCCGGCACAGTCACCTCGAAGCCCCAGCCGCGGCCCCTGACCCAGCCATAATGGACGAGATAATTGGCGATCGATGCCAGTATGTCGGGCGTCGAATTCCAGATGTCGGTGCGGCCGTCGCCATCGAAATCGACGGCATGCTTGAGGAACGATGTCGGCATGAACTGCGGCTGGCCAAGCGCGCCTGCCCAAGACGATTTCATCGCGCCGACCGGGGCAAGCCCGCGCTCGACGATCTCGAGCGCAGCCAAGAGCTCGGTGCGGAAGAATTCCTTCTTGGTCGACATGAACGCCTTGGTGCCCAGCACCTCGAAGGCGTCATAAGGCATCTTCGCCGCGCCGAAGCCGCTCTCGCGGCCCCAGATCGCCAGCAGCACTTCGCCAGGCACGCCGTAGCGTTTCTCGATCGCGGCAAGAGTCCCAGCGTTGGTCGCCTCGCGGGTGCGGCCGCCGGCGGTCACCGCTCGGACTATCTTTTCAGCGAAATAGGCGCCCGGCGAACCGAACTCGGCCTGATGCTGCTTCTGCGGCGTCGTCGCCTTCTCGCCCGGCTTCACCAGGTCGGGCAGCTTCAGGTCCGGCCTGACGCCTTCGAAGGCGGCATCGAAGGTTTTCCTGGAGATGCCTTTGGCCTTGGCTTCGGGCCAGAGGTCGTTGCTGAGCCAGGCGTGGAACTGGTCGTCGATTTTTGCGGCGGAGACCGGGGTGGCGAGGAGGAAGGCGAGAAAGAACGCGACGGCCAGCCTGCGAAGTCGGCATCCTGTCGCGCCCCCCTCTGTCCTGCCGGACATCTCCCCCTCCAGGGGGGAGATTGGCTGTCGCGTCTGTTTTCGCCAATCTTCAACGTCGCAAGCTTGGCCGGGATATCGAGGCTGCCAATCTCCCCCCTCGTGGGGGAGATGTCCGGCAGGACAGAGGGGGGCGCGACGGAACGCAATCATCTCGGAAGCACTCTCCCCGCCGCTCGCCTCAAAACACCGTCCGCGAGCGCAGTGCGGCGGCCAGCGTGCCTTCGTCGAGATAATCGAGTTCGCCGCCGACCGGAACACCGTGCGCCAGGCGCGTCACCTTGATGTCGAAGCCGGAAAGCTGGTCGGTGAGGTAGTGCGCGGTGGTCTGGCCCTCGACCGTGGCGTTGACGGCGAGGATCACTTCCTTGACTTCGCCGCCGGCGACGCGGTCGACCAGCGAACGGATGTTGAGCTCATCAGGACCAATGCCGTCGAGCGGCGACAGCGTACCGCCGAGCACATGGTAGCGCACGTTCATGGCTGTCGCCCGCTCCAGCGCCCAAAGGTCGGCCACGTCCTCGACGACGATGAGCATAGTGGGGTCGCGGCGGGGGTCGGTGCAGATCATGCATGGATCCGAGGTATCGACATTGCCGCAGGTCGAGCAGATGCGCACCTTGTCGACCGCCTCGCCCATGGCGGCGGCGAGCGGCGCCAGCAGCTGTTCCTTCTTCTTGATGAGGTGGAGTGCTGCGCGCCGTGCCGAACGCGGACCGAGCCCCGGCACCTTGGCCAGCAGCTGGATCAGGCGTTCGATCTCGGGACCGGCGATTCGCTTCGACATCGCACCGGTTTAGGATTTTTCAACGCGTTTTGGAACTCTGCTGAGGCGGGCGACCGAGCAATCGCTTCAGGCTTGAATTCGCCCGTCACCCTTTTCCGGGCGTTGGCGCTGCCCCTCACCCGCCTGCCGGCGACCTCTCCCCGTATAGTGACGGGGAGAGGAACGCTCTTATCGACGGTTTCGCCAATCATCATCGTTGCAGAATGTACGCCAGGATTGCGGCCGTCCCACTTCTCCCCGTCACTATACGGGGAGAAGTGCCCGGCAGGGCGATGAGGGGCGGCGCCGACTCCTCGTATTTGTCCGAAGCGACTGCAAGCCACTAGGGCCCTCAGTTTTCTTCCAGTGGCCGGGTCTGGCCGGCGATCATCGCGCCGATGGCGTCGGTGTTCTCGGGCGTCGCCTCGAACGACATTGTCGGCTCTGCCGGCACGGCCTGGAAGGAGGTGACAGGCCGCTCGCTCACGGTTCCGCCAAAACGGGCCGCATCCGGCTCCTGCATTGGTTCCTGCAGCGCCACAAGCATCGGCTTCTCCGCCGTCGTCTTCTCCGGGGTCGCCTTTCCGGCGGTCACCCTTGTCTGCTTTGCCGGCAGCGATGCTGCGGCGGTCACATAGGTTGCCTTGGCGAATGTCGGCTTGACCTCGCGAGCCGGCTCCGCCGAGGCGACAAGTATGGCCTGAGCGGCAGGCGCTTGCGGCTTGGCCTGGGCCATGGCGACCACCGGCTCGTCCGGCAGCGGCTGCCAGTTGCGGCCGCGCTTTTCATAGAAGGCATTGCCGCCGGCGACCATGGTGTAGTGCATGTTCTTGTAGGGGAAGCGCAGGCCGGCGGTGTGGAAGAACATGGTATTCTTCAGCTTGGCTTTGCGCTCGCCCTTGAGCACCGCCTCGGCGGCTTCCTCGACGTCGGGCATCGCCTTCGAATTCATCGGCCGTGTCATGACGCCCGGCGCGAACTGCCCGCGCTCGCCGACGACCTGGCAGATGGTGTTGCCGTGATTGCCGGACCGCAACCGGTTCATCACCACCGTGCCGACCGCAATCATGCCGTCACGGCTCGACCGGTTGGACTCGAAGAACATTGCCCGCTCCAGGCATTCCTTCTCCTTCGGCGTGGAATTGTAGGAGCGCGAGCTCAGGAAACTCGGCGTAATGGCATCGGTCAGGCTGGACATGCCGTGCGAGGCGGTCTGACTGCAAGCGGCCAAAAACAGCGGCGAGATAACGACGCCGAGCCGCAACGGCGTCTTCCATCGGGTAGAGATCAACAGGTGTCCCCTCAATTCTGCTGCCAGCCCGCCCCTGGTTGCGGCAAGAATGAGACACTTTCAGGCAAAAAGATGGCTAAAGTGTTATTAAGTGTGGGGAGTTGCCTAATAGACACAGCTGGCGGTGGAGCGAGCACTGGGCCGCTGCACTCTTCGGCCACTGTAACGGCATACCGATTGACTAGCGCGTCGCGTTCGACCGGCTTATGCGACGCGCTTTAGGTTCTTGTTTTGATGCATGTCGTTATCGCAAAACCGCTGCACACTTTTGCGCGACATGCACTAGCCTTAGAACGGCAGTTTCATTCCCGGCGGGATCGGTAGGCCCGCGGTCAGCGCCCTGGTCTTCTCCTGCATGATCTGCTCGACCTTGGTCCTGGCGTCGTTGTGGGCAGCGAGAAGCAGGTCCTCGAGAATCTCGACCTCGTCCTCCTTGAACAGCGCCGGGTCGATCTTCAGCGACTTCATCTCGAATTTGCCGGTCAGCGTCACGCTGACCAGGCCGCCGCCGGCCTGCCCGGTGGCTTCCAGCGTGGCGATCTCATCCTGCATGGCCTGGAACTTGGCCTGCATTTCCTTTGCCTTGCCCATCATGCCGAGAAGGTCTTTCATCGCACTGTCCTTTGCAGCTGGTCCAGGTTGTTCAGGTTTCGTCGTCGTCGGCCGGCGGCTCGACCGGCACTTCGGCCTCGTCGGCTTCCGGCGCATCGGGAATGCGCACGTCGATGATCTTGGCACCGGGAAAGCGCGCCAGGATGGCGGCGACCGTCGGGTCGCTCTTGGCATCGAGGAAGGCGTTTTCGCGCTTTGTCGATTCCATCTCGGCCAAGGTCTGGCCGCCCTCGTCCTTCGACAGCGACACCAGCCAGTTGCGGCCCGTCCAGGCGCGCAGCTTGGCGGTCAAATCATTGAGCAACATCTTCGGCGCATCGTCGGTCAGGCTGACGTCGATACGACCGGGCTCGATGCGCACCAGGCGCACGCAACGCTTCACCAGCACCTTGAAGGCCATGTCGCGCTGGGCGTCGGCAAGGGCGATAATGTCGGCCAGCGATTTCACCGGCACCGGCGACGCCTCGACCGCCGGCTCCGGCGGAGCAACGAAGTTGGTCGGCACGGGCTCGGCCTCGACCAGGCGCATCGTCTCGACCAGGCGCATTGTCTGGGCGCCGCCATTGGACGTCGGCATCCGCGCCTGCGCCACGGCGCCGGCACCACCGCCTGCAGGCGCATGGTTTGCGGGGCCGGGGCTTGCCGGCGTGCCATTCGCGCGCGGCGCGGCACCCGGCAGTGTACCGCCGTTCTCCAGCGATTTCAGCGCCTCGTCCAGCGTCGGCAGGTCGGCGGCATGGGCCAGCCGGATCAGCACCATCTCGGCGGCGCTGACCGGGCGGTTGGAGGTCTGCACCTCGGGAATACCTTTCAAGAGGATCTGCCACGTCCGCGACAGCACCTTGACCGACAGCGTGCTGGCGAAATCGGCGCCGCGCCGGCGCTCGTCCTCGGACAGCGAGGCGTCGTCGATGGCCGCCGGCACGAAACGCAGACGGGTGACCAGATGATTGAACTCGGCAAGGTCGGTCAGCACCGCGGCAGGATCGGCGCCGGTATCGTACTGGGCACGGAATTCGGCAAGTGCGGCGGCGACGTCGCCCTTCATGACATGTTCGAACAGGTCGACGATGCGGGCACGGTCGGCAAGGCCGAGCATAGCACGCACCGCTTCGGCGCTGACCGCGCCGCCGCCATGGGCGATCGCCTGGTCGAGGATGGACTGCGCATCGCGCATCGAGCCTTCGGCCGCGCGCGCGATCATCGCCAGCGCATCGTCTTCGACTTCGATGCCCTCCAGACGGGCTATCCTGGCAAGGTCGGCCTTGATCATTGCCGCATCGATGCGCCTGAGGTCGAAACGCTGGCAGCGCGACAGGACGGTGATCGGCACCTTGCGGATTTCGGTGGTGGCGAAGATGAACTTGACGTGCGGCGGCGGCTCTTCCAGCGTCTTCAGCAGGCCGTTGAAGGCCTGGTTGGAAAGCATGTGCACTTCGTCGATGATGTAGACCTTGTAGCGCGCCGACACCGGGGCGTAGCGCACACGCTCGATGATGTCCCTGATGTCGTCGATGCCGGTATGCGAGGCGGCGTCCATCTCGATGACGTCGACATGCCGGCCTTCCATGATCGCCTGGCAATGCTCGCCGAGCACGGCAAGGTCGACGGACGGCTGGTCGACGGTCGATGTTTTGTAGTTCAGGGCCCGCGCGAGTATGCGCGCGGTCGTCGTCTTGCCGACGCCACGCACGCCGGTCAGCATCCAGGCCTGGGCGATGCGGCCGGTGGCAAAGGCATTGGTCAACGTGCGGACCATCGGCTCCTGGCCGATCAGTTCGGAGAAATTCGACGGTCGGTATTTGCGCGCCAGCACGCGGTAGGCGGCAGGCTTGTCCAATTTCCCGGCCTCGTTTCCGGCTTCGCTCATTCGCCCGTTAAGCTCCAAGGGCTGCCACTAGAGGCGGCCGATTCCTGCGCATAGTTTCGCCCGCGCGGCTTGGCGCCGTCAATGTCGGGGTAAAAGGCGAAGAGGCGGGAGGCTGGAACAATGACCCGTTCCGGGCTCGTTAGGGCTGCTTCCTTCCGGACCTGACCCGGTTGGCGAGTGGACCGTCCACCACCAACCTCCCAGCCTCCATATCGGCAATCCGGCGATGAAATGCAAGTGCGGATGATAGGGTCCTTGAGCGATGGCGAAAGCTGAAACCAAAAACCCGCCTCGGCGGGCGGGTCGTTGGTGCGAATAATCACCATAGCGAGATTAGTAGCATAGCTGCCGGCACAAAGCAAGAACAAAATGTGGCCGCGATCAAAATCGTCAATCTCGGCGGGGCAGCGCCAAGCTGATGCAATTTGCCCGGGCCTCACTTCTTCGCGCACAATCAGCGCCGCGACGGCCAATGTTGGTTGCTGCCCCTTGCGGCCCTTCGGAAGCCGCTCTAGCGTCGATGGAGTTCAAAAAACGTCAAAAAGTGAGGGAAACGCCGATGCTGCCGGGCCTCAAGGCCGGATTCACGCTTGACGCCCAGCTGGAAGCCGACAGCGAACAGCTGATGTGGCTCGGCCTGTGCGAATTGCGCGTCATGAACGACCGCCGCTGGCCATGGCTGCTGCTGGTGCCGCAGCGGCCGGGCATCGAGGAAATCCACGACATGACGCCGCTGGACCAGGCGATGCTGACCTTCGAGACCAACATGGTGGCGCTGGCGCTGAAGCGGGTGACCGGCTGCACCAAGATCAACACCGGCGCACTCGGCAACATCGTGCGCCAGCTGCATGTACACGTCATTGCGCGCTCGGAAGGCGATCCCGGCTGGCCTGGCCCGGTGTGGGGGCACGGCCTGCGCGAGCCCTATCAGCGCTCCGACCTTCGCAAGTTTGCGGAAAAGATCAAGGCAGCGTTATAAGCCTCTCCGTGTCCACCTTGAACCTTCCCGAGTCTGCATGAGCTTTCGCCTGTTTGACGCGCCCTTGCGCCAGCCGAGCCAGTTCGTCGGCTTCGCCGGCAACGTTATCGACCGGCAGTCCGAAAACCGCGCCGACGATTCCGTCGAAAAGGCACTCGCCGATCCCTCGGCGCGGCTTTTGCTGATGCGTGGCGGCCGGCTCTATTTGAAGCTTGCGCAAGGCGCATTCGACCCTTGGTTCGGCGTGGCCGAATGCCGGCCGCTCGAAGCATCGCTCGAAAACGGCGTCCTGCTCGGTTTTTCCGAAAGCGGCCCGGTGCTGGCGGTGCCGGCCGGGGTCGAGCCCGAGCAGCTTCCCGAGACGATCAAGGCGATCGACTATCGCTCGGTCTATATGCAGGGGCTGATCGACGAAGCGGCGGCCGGCGCGCTGGCGCAAGGGGCGGCGCTGCTCGCCTGGCATGCCAGCCATCGCTTCTGCAGCAAATGCGGCACCGAAGCCGCGATGCGGGCGGGCGGTTACAAGCGGCATTGCCCGGCCTGCGGTACGGAGCACTTTCCGCGCACCGACCCGGTGGCGATCATGCTGACGGCAACACGCGAAAAATGCCTGCTCGGCCGCGGCCGGCATTTCGGGCCCGGCATGTATTCGGCGCTCGCCGGTTTCATCGAGCCGGGCGAGACGATCGAGGCGGCGGTGCGCCGCGAAACGCTGGAGGAAGCCGGCATCAGGCTCGGCCGCGTCGTCTACCACGCCAGCCAGCCCTGGCCGTTTCCCTATTCGCTGATGATCGGCTGCTTCGGCGAACCGCTCAACGACGATATCCAGCCCGACCTCAACGAGCTGGAAGATTGCCGCTGGTTCTTTCGCGACGAGGTGCTCTCGATGGTGGCCCGCGAGCATCCGGGCGGCCTGGTGACACCGCCGAAGGGGGCGATCGCCTATAACCTCATCCGCGCCTGGGCTGACAGCGCGTGACACGAAGACATCGCAGGAGCAAAAAATGATCCGTCACACCGTCGTGTTCACGCTGAAACACCCGCCGCATTCGCTCGAGGAAAAACGGTTCCTCGCCGACGCCAAGAGGATTCTCACGGCGATAAAGGGCGTCACGCATTTCGAGCAGTTGCGGCAGGTCAGTCCCAAGAACGACTACCGCTTCGGCTTCTCGATGGCGTTTGCCGATCAGCGGGCCTATTCCGGCTATAACGACCATCCCGACCACGTCGCCTTCGTCCGCGACCGCTGGATCCCCGAGGTCGAGGCGTTTATGGAGATCGACTACGTGCCGCTCGGCTGGGGCTGAGACTGGAAAGCGGCGCTCTAAAAAATTAATACCCGGCGTCGCGATCCACTACATTTTCCAGCGCTTCGCCGCGCTCGAAAGCATCCATCTGACGCAGCATGATCGGCGCCAGGTGGACCGGATCGGAGGTTGCCGCCGCGTGCGGCGTCACGAACACTTTGGGGTGGCTCCATAGCGGGCTGGTCTTCGGCAGCGGCTCGACCTCGAAAACGTCGAGGCTGGCTTCCTTCAGCGTGCCGTCGTCCAGCGCGCGCAAAATGTCGGCGTCCTTCTGCAGCCTGCCGCGCCCGGCATTGATCAGCACTGAGCCGCCGAGCCCGTTGCGCTTGCGCAGCTCCTTCAGCACGCTGTGGTTGATGATGCCGTGCGTCTGCGGCGTCAGCGGCAGCAGCACCACCAGGATATCGGTGGCGTTGAGGAACGGGATCAGGCCGGCCTCGCCCGCGTAAGTCGAGACACCTTGCATCGGCCGGTCGCTGCGCGACCAGCCATTGACGGGAAAGCCGAGCGACAACAGCACCGATGCCGCCGCGCGGCCAAGCGTGCCGAGCCCCATAATGCCGACCGAGATGTCGCTGGCCGGCCGCTGCTGCGGTTCATGCCAGATCTTCTTCTGCTGCTGGGCGCGGTAGAGCATGCCCTGGCGATGGTGGTCGAGCACCCGCCAGACGACGTATTCGGTCATGTACTGGGTCAGGTTGTCGGCCACCACCTTGACGACCGGTACGTCGGGCAAGGTGGGATCGGCGAAGATGTGGTCGACGCCGGCGCCGATCGAGAAGATGGCGCGCAGATTGGGCAGCGAAGACAACAGGTTCGGCCGCTGTTTCCACACCACCGCATAGGTGATCGAGGGATCGCCGGCGCCGTTCGGCTCGAGCACCACCTCGCGCTCCGCCGACAGCAGTTCGCGCCAGCGCAGCGGATGAATACCGGTGAGGGCAAGCAGGATGCGGCCTTTTTCCATTGCGGATTGTTTTTCCCTTTTTACCAACAGCGTTCGCGTCCCGACGCGCAAGGCGCGGCTGCGTTTTGATTTTGTGCATGATCTCTGGCGAAAATCTACTCGCTGACGATGCCGACCGGCGCCGTTTCGATCTTGAAGGCGGCCGAGATCAACGCCTTTGTATAGTCGGTCCGCGGTTTGCCAAAAATCTGTTCGGAAGGACCGGCCTCGACGATCCTGCCATTGCGCATGACGATGACTTCGTTGGCGAGCGCGCGGATGACCCTCAGATCGTGGCTGATGAAGAGGTAGGCGAGGTCGTGCTTGGCCTGCAGGCTGCGCAAGAGGTCGACGACCTGCGCCTGCACGCTCATGTCGAGCGCCGAGGTCGGCTCGTCCAGCATGACGAAACGCGGGTTGAGCACCATGGCGCGCGCGATGGCGACGCGCTGGCGCTGGCCGCCGGAGAATTCGTGCGGATAGCGGTTGCGCGTCGCCGGATCGAGGCCGACTTCCTTCAGCACGTCGACGACACGCTCGTCGCGCGCATCAGGCGACAGCTTCGGCTCATGGATCTTCAACCCTTCCTCGATGATCTCGGCGACCGACATGCGTGGACTGAGCGAACCGAACGGATCCTGGAAGACGATCTGCAACTCGCGCCGCAACGGCCGCATTTCGTTGAAGGACAGCTGATCGATGCCGCGTCCGTTGAACTGGATGTTCCCGGTCGACGAGATCATCCTGGCCAGCGCCAGGCCGAGCGTCGTCTTGCCTGAGCCGGATTCGCCGACGACGCCAAGCGTCTGACCGGCCCGTACGGTGACGTCGATGCCGTCGACCGCCTTCACATTGTCGACGGTGCGCCGGAAGAAGCCCTTCTTGATCGGGAACCAGACCTTGACGTCCTTGCCGACCATCACCGGCTTGGCGGCCTGGTTGGCCGCCGGCGGCTTGCCTTTCGGCTCGGCGGCAAGCAGATGCCGCGTGTAGGCGTGCTGCGGATTGGCGAATATCTCGTTGGTCGGGCCGGTCTCGACGATCTTGCCCTTGGTCATCACGCAGACCCGGTCGGCGATCTTCCTGACGATGCCGAGATCGTGGGTGATGAACAGCATCGACATGTTCTTGCGGCTTTTCAGGCCGGCCAGCAATTCGAGGATCTGCGCCTGGACGGTGACGTCGAGCGCCGTCGTCGGCTCGTCGGCGATCAAAAGTTCAGGCTCGTTGGCCAGCGACATGGCGATCATGACGCGCTGGCGCTGGCCGCCGGAAAGCTGGTGCGGATAGGCGTCAAGCCGCTTCTCCGGCTCGCGGATGCCGACCTCGTGCAGAAGTTCCAGCGTGCGCGCCTTGGCTTTGCGATCGCCCAGGCCCTGATGCAGCTTCAATACCTCGACGATCTGCTGCTCGATCGTATGCAGCGGGTTGAGCGAGGTCATCGGCTCCTGGAAGATCATGGTGATCTTGTTGCCGCGCACGCGGCGCAGGTCTCTCTCGTCGGCGGCAAGCAGGTCGGCGCCGAGGAACAGTATCCTTCCCGACGGGTGGCTGGCGGTCGGATAGGGCAGCAGCTTCAGCACCGACAGCGCGGTGACCGACTTGCCGGAGCCGGATTCGCCGACCAGCGCCACCGTCTCGCCCTTGGCAAGGTCGAAGGAAATATGGTCGACTGCGATCGACTGGTCGCCGGCTTGCGTGAAGGCGACGCTGAGATCCTGGACCGAAAGCAGCGGGGTGTCGCTCATCTGAACGTCTTGCGCGGATCGAAGGCGTCGCGCGTGGCCTCGCCGACGAAGACCAGCAGCGACAGCATCAGCGAGATGACGACGAAGCCGGAAATGCCGAGCCAGGGCGCGTTGAGGTTGCGCTGTGCCTGCTTCAACAGTTCACCGAGCGAGGCGGAGCCGGGCGGCAGGCCGAAGCCGAGATAGTCGAGCGAGGTCAGCGTCGAGATCGAGCCGCTGAGCAGGAACGGCAGGAAGGTCAGCGTCGCCACCATGGCGTTGGGCAGCAGATGCCGGAACATGATGGTGACGTTGGACACGCCGAGCGCGCGCGCCGCATTGACATATTCGAAGTTACGGGCGCGCAGGAACTCGGCCCGCACCACGCCGACCAGTGCCACCCAGGAGAACAGCAGCATCAATCCGAGCAGGATGAAGAAGCCGGGCGGCAGGATGGCGGCAACGATCAGGAGCAGATACAGCACCGGGATCGCCGACCAGATCTCGATGAAGCGCTGGAACAGAAGATCGGTCCAGCCGCCGAAATAGCCCTGCAGAGCGCCGGCCGCCACGCCGATCAGCGCCGAGCCGGCAGTCAGGATCAGGCCAAACAGCACCGAGATCCTGAAGCCGTAGATGACGCGCGCCAGCACGTCGCGGGCCTGGTCGTCGGTGCCCAGCCAGTTCCAGTTGCCGACGTTGCAATTGGGGTCTGCCTCGCCTTTCGGATACTGGTTGCAGCGCGTCTTCTTGTCGTAGAGCCAGGACGGCTTGGTCGGTGCTGCTTCGGGAATAGCGTTGTTGACGGTCTGGTAGGAGTAGCGCACCGGCGGCCAGACCATCCAGCCATTGGCGTTGATCTCGTCCTGGATGACCGGGTCGCGGTAGTCGGTGACCGCATAGAAGCCACCGAACTTCTCCTCGGGATAGGCGACCAGGACCGGAAACAGGATCTCGCCCTTGTAGGAGGCGATGATCGGCTTGTCGTTGGCGATCAGTTCGGAAACCAGCGACAGCACGAACAGGAACAGGAAAATCCACAACGACCAGTAGCCGCGCCGGTTGGACTTGAAGTTCTGCAGGCGCCGCTGGTTGAGCGGCGACAGAAAGGGCCGCGCGATCCGAGCCGGCGCCGTTTCGGCCATGGTCCGCGCCATCAGACGTCTCTCCGCTCGAAATCGATGCGCGGATCGACCCAGGTATAGATCAGATCGGACAGCAGCCCGACGAACAGGCCAAGCAGCGAGAAGATGTAGAGATTGGCGAAGACCACCGGATAGTCGCGCTGCACCACCGAGTTGAAACCAAGCAGGCCGAGGCCGTCGAGCGAAAAGATGTTCTCGATCAGCAGTGACCCGGTGAAGAATGCCGAGATGAAGGCACCGGGAAAACCGGCGATGACGATCAGCATGGCGTTGCGGAAGACGTGGCCATAAAGCACCTGCCGCTCCGACAGGCCCTTGGCGCGGGCGGTGACCACATATTGCTTGCGGATTTCCTCGAGGAAGGAATTCTTGGTCAAAAGCGTCGTCGTGGCGAAGGCCGACAGCACCAGCGCCGTCAGCGGCAGGGTCATATGCCAGAAATAGTCGACGATCCGCTGCGGCCAGGACAGCTGGTCCCAATTGTCGGAGGTGATGCCGCGCAGCGGAAACCAGTCCCAGAACGAGCCGCCGGCAAACAGAACCATCAGCAAGATGCCGAACAGGAAGCCCGGAATCGCGTAGCCGACGATGACGACGCCGCTGGTCCAGACGTCGAAAGTGGAGCCGTCCTTGACCGCCTTGCGGATGCCGAGCGGGATCGAGATCAGGTAGGACAAAAGCGTGATCCACAGCCCGATCGAGATCGACACCGGCATCTTTTCCAGGATCAGGTCGAGCACCGATATGTCGCGGAAATAGCTGTCGCCGAAATCGAAGCGGAGATAGTTCCACAGCATCATGCCGAAGCGCTCGAGCGGCGGCTTGTCGAAGCCGAACTGCTTCTCCAGCTTCTTGATGAATTCCGGATCGAGCCCTTGCGCGCCGCGGTATTTCGAGCCGACGTCGCCGGCGACATCGACATTGGCGCCGCCCGCATCGCCCCCACCGCCGCCAAGGCGATCGCTGCCGCCCTGGTTGGTCAGCCTGGCGATGACCTGCTCGACCGGCCCGCCTGGAGCAAACTGGATGACGGCAAATGACACCGCCATGATACCGAACAGGGTCGGGATCATCAAAAGGATGCGGCGCAATATGTAGGCGCCCATCAGGCTTTACCCTCCTTGAGGACGACCATTGTGTCTGAAGGTGCCCCTAAGGCAATCGCCCCAGGCCAATTGCCGAAGACGGTGCCGCCCTTCATTGTCCTGCCGGACATTTCTCCCCGTATAGTGACGGGGAGAAAGGGGCTGGCCGTAGTCTCGGCGCTTCTATTGCGACGCTTATGATCGGCGAAACCATCGATGAAAGCGCCCCTCTCCCCGTCGCTATACGGGGAGAGGATGCCGGCAGGCAGGTGAGGGGCGGCGCCAGCGCTCGCAAGAAATTCAGGCTTTGCCAATCTTTGCCGCCTTGTCTTTATCGAACCACCACAGCGTCTCGACCGGAAAGTCGTAATCCGGCTTTTGAGCGGGAAAGCCGAACATGTCCCAGAAGGCTGCCCGGTGATTCGCCAGATGATATGTTGGAATCCAGTCTAGCCGCGCGCGCAAGACCCGATCGAGCGCGTTGAGCGCGGTGACGAGTTCGATCCGGCTCTGCGCCTTGCCGGCTGCCTCGATCAGCGCGTCGATGGCTTTGCTTTCCGTACCCGGATAGTTGCGCATCCCCGGCGTTTTCGCCATCCGGGAAGCATAGAGGATCTCCAAACCATCGGCGGTTGGCGTCGCTCCGATCGACCATGCGAGCATGTTGAAGTCGAAGTCGAAATTGCTCTGCCGCGCTTCAAACTGCGCCGAATCGACCTGCCGGACCGAAGCGTCGATGCCGATCGCCTTCATATTCTCGGACCACGGAAGGAAGATGCGAACGAGGCCATCGTCCTCGGCCAGCATTTCCACCCGCAGCCGGTCGCCCTTGTCATTGACGACGAAATTGCCCGTTCGCTTCCAGCCGGCTTCGGCAAGCAGTCTCGAAGCCTCGCGCAGCAGCTTGCGGTCGTGGCCCGAACCGTCGGAGACGGGTTGCATCACCGGATCGCCGAAGGTCTCCGGCGGCAACTCGGCTCGAAACGGCTCCAGCAGTTTCAATTCCTGGGGTGAGGGCAGGCCCTTGGCCTTGTAGTCCGACCGCTCGAAGTTCGATTGCGAACGCTCGTAGGAGTCGAAAAACAGAACCCGCCTGGTCCATTCGAAGTCGAAGCAATAGGCGATTGCCTGTCTCACGCGAATGTCGCGGAACTGCGGACGGCGCTGATTGAGTGCGACAGCCTGCATGGATGGCGTTTTCTCGCCGGGAAATTCGCGTTTGACGACCCTGCCATCCTTCAGCGCTGGAAAGTCGTAGCCGGTCGCCCATACCCGCGCAGTGAACTCCTCGCGAAAATGCGTATCCCCTTTCTTGAACGCTTCAAACGCTGCCTGGCGATCAAGGTAGAAATCGATACGGATGCGGTCGAAATTATTAAGCCCGCGGTTCACGGCCAGATCGCGGCCCCAATAATCGGCGACGCGTTCATATTCGATGGTCTGCCCGGCCACCACCCGCCCCATTCGGTACGGCCCGGAACCGAGCGGTGGGGTCATCGTCGAGGCGTCGAAATCATTGGCCGTGTAGAAGGCTTTGGACACGATCGGCATTACGACGATCGCGAGGATATTCTGCGCCGACTGTTGGCCGTTGAAGGTAAGGCTGACTGTAAGCGGATCGATTGCGACCGCATCCGTCATGTGCCGCAGCGCTTGGGAAAGGTTCGGATGTCCCCGATCTTTGTAGAGGTTCAAGGCGAAGGCAACGTCCTCGGCGGTCAGCGGCGAGCCGTCATGGAAACGCGCTTGTGGCCGCAGGCTGAAGCGGAAGCCGTTGCGGTCCTGCGACAAGGTAACGGATTCGGCAAGCTGGCCGTAGACCGCATCCGGCTCATCGACTGCCCTTGCCATCAGCGAATCGAAACAGAGTTCGGTGCGCGGCGGCGAATCCCCTTTCAACACCAGCGAGTTCAGCGTGTTGAAAGTCAGGAAGCTCTGATTGAGGGTGGAGTTCGGCGGGGCGAAATTCATCCGGCCGCCCTTGGGAGCGTCCGGATTGACATAGTCGAAATGCGCGAAATCCGGAGGATATTTGAGATCGCCGAAGGCCGACAGGCCGTGCAGTTTCACGCCGGTCGGGATCGTGGCGAAAGCCCGGCCGGGCAGCAGCGCCGCGGCCGCGGCGGCACCGCCCAGGGCGAGGAAGTCGCGACGGGGCAGCACCGCCATCAATTGCCACTCTTGTATTTGGCCGCCAGCGCCTTTTCCTTGACCGGATCGATCCACCAGGAATTCTGGTCGACGCCGCTATAGGCGGGCTGCTTCTCCGGCATACCGAACTTGTTCCAGTAGGCGAGCCAGACCACGGCACGGTAATATTGCGGCACGACATAGTAGTTCCACAGCAGCACCCGGTCGAGCGCATGGGTGGCGGCAACCAGATCGTCGCGGTCGGTGGCAAAGATGATGCGGTCGACCAGCGCATCGACGACCGGATTCTTGATGCCGGCGTAATTGCGCGATCCCGGCGAATCGGCGGCCTTGGAACTCCAGAAATCGCGCTGTTCATTGCCAGGAGAGTCCGACTGCCCGAGTATCGAAGTGACCACGTCAAAGTCGAAGTGAGTGACTCGGTTGATATACTGGGTTTGGTCGATCAGGCGCAGCGTTGCGTCGACGCCGATCTTGCGCAGATTGGCGATGTAGGGGCTGGCGATGACCTGGTCGGTGTCGTTCCAGCCGAGGATTTCGAACTTGAATGGCTCGCCGGTCTTGGCGTTGACCATCTTGCCGCCCTTGATGATCCAGCCTGCCTTGGCGAACAGATCGACCGCGGTTTTCAGGTATTTGCGCTCAGCCTGCGGGTTGTCGTAGACCGGCAGCTTGAATTCCTGGGTAAAGACTTCAGGCGGCAGCTTGTCACGGTACTGCTCGAGGATTTCGAGTTCCTTGCCTTGCGGCAGGCCGCTCGACGCCAGTTCGGTGCCCTGGAAATAGCTGCTGGTGCGGGTGTTGGAACCGAAGAACAGGGTCCGGTTCATCGTCTCGAAATCGAACGGATACATCAGCGCGGCGCGCACCAGGCGATCCCTAAACAGCGGGCGCCTGGTGTTGAGCATGAAGGCCTGCATCGGTTCGGGCGACGCGGTCTTGAATTCCTTCTTGATGACGTCGCCGGCCTTGACCGCCGGGAAGTCATAGGCCGTGTTCCAGCGCCTCGAACTGTTCTCCGGCTTGATGTCGTCCAGCCCGCCCTTGGTGAAGGCCTGCCAGGCGGCATTGTCGTCGAGAAAATAGGTGAAACGCTGCCTGTCGAAATTCTCACGGCCAATTTTCACCGGCAGCTTGGCCGCCCAGTAGTCCGGCACGCGCTGCCAGATGATTTCGGACCCCGGCTTGAAGCTGGCGATCTTGTAGGCGGCCGAGCCGAGCGGCGGCTCCTGCGTCGGCTTTGTGACGTCGCGCTTCCTGCCGTTGGCGTCGGTACCTTCCCACCAGTGCTTCGGCAGCACGACGAGACCGCCGAGAATCTGAGGTAACTCCCGATTGCCCTTCTGGTTGAAATGGAACTCCACCTCGCGATCGGAGATCGCAACCGCGTCGGTGACGTTCTCGAAATAACGGCTGTACATCGGGCTGTTGGCCTTCAGCACCTGGAACGACCAGATCACATCGTCGGTCGTTATCGGCTGGCCGTCATGCCATTTCGCCCGCGGATCGAGCCTGTAGGTCGCCGAGGAATAGTCGGCCGGGTATTTGTAGGCATCGGCGATCAGCGGATGGTTGACGCTGCCCTCGTCGGTCGCCTGCTCCATCAGCGTGTCGTAGAGCAGGCCGCCGCCGAACTGCGCGAAGCCGGCGGCCGGCGAACCCTGCACGACATAGGGGTTGAAGCTGTCGAACGTGCCGAGCACCACTGAGTTCACTGTGCCGCCCTTCGGCGCATCCGGAGTGACGTAGTCGTAGTGCTGGAAATTGTCGCCATATTTGGATTCGCCGATCAGCGACGAGGTCGTGCGCCATTCGTCCGCAAAGGCCGCCTGCAGGCCGCCGGCAAAGGCAGCCAGCATCAGCACCGATTTCAGAAGCGTCCGCGCTCGGCCAACCGTCATGCGTTCTCCTCTTCGCGATATAGCGCCGTCACCATAGCGTCTGGGCCCAATCTAGATCATTTGGCGGCGCTGAAAACCGCAACCGAGCGGCTTTGTCGTCGCATATGCATTTTTCCTAACGAAAAAGCCGGGCTGAACCCGGCTTTTTCAAGGATAATGTCATTACAGTTTTGTTATTTTGCGGGTGCCGCCGGGGCGGCTGGCGCCGCGCCTTCTGCCGGCTTGGCAGGGGCTGCACCTTCGGCCGGCTTGGCGGGGGCGTTTTCGGCCGAGGCGCCGGGCGCCGGCAGCGGCTTCGGATTGTCCGACAGCGTGCGCAGATAGGCGATGACGTTGGCGCGGTCCTCATCCTTCGGCAGGCCGGCGAAGCCCATCGCGGTGCCCTTCACGAACTTCTTCGGCGAGGTGATGAAGTGGTTGAGATTGTCGTAGGTCCACTTCTCGCTGCCGCCCTTGGAGAACTCCTTCATGCCGGCCGAATAGGCAAAGCCCTCATGCTCGGCGACCGGACGGTCGACGATGTCCCAGAGATCGGGCCCAACCTTGTTGGGGCCACCCTTTTCGCCGGAGTGGCAAGCCTGGCATTTCTTGAAGATGGCGGCGCCCGCTTCGGCGTTGGCAGTGGTCAGCAGCTCGGCGATCGGCTTCACGGCCGCGGCGGGAGCGGCCGGGCCGCCTTCGGCGGGCTCGGTCGCCTCGATGGCGAAGCCGGGCTTTTCCGGCGCCGGCGAGGCAAACAGCGCGTCGGATACGATGCCAACGGAAAAGACGATGAACACCGTGCCGAGAAAGCCGGCGAGCAGCTTGTTGACTTCGTTGGAATCCATACGCCCCAGGCTCCCTTTTCCGGCGGACCGATCCGTCCACTCCGTCCGTCGGTATCGTGAACCACCCTGCGAGGCGGTCAAATCGCGCGGAAACTAGGTCTTTTGCTCCGGCGTTGCAACACCTATAAGGGCGCTGCCAGTGAGACCTTTTGCCACTTTTGTCCCCCTCTTTTTCGAGCCCCTGCCCGCCTCATGTCCACGCTCATCCTGATCCCGGCCCGCATGGCCTCGACGCGCCTGCCGGGCAAGCCGCTGGCCGACATTGCCGGCACTCCGATGATCGTCCACGTCGCCCGCCGTGCTGCCGAGGCCGGGCTCGGCCGGGTCGTCGTCGCCACCGACACGCAAGGCGTTGCGGAGGCGGTGCGCGCGCATGGTTTCGAGGCGGTGATGACGCGGGCGGACCACGAAACCGGTTCCGACCGCATCTTCGAAGCGCTGACCATTCTCGACCCTGGCAACAGCGTCGAGACCATCGTCAATGTGCAGGGCGATCTGCCGACCATCGACCCCCTTGTTATCGGCGCCGCGCTGAAGCCTTTCGAGAACGCAGCGGTGGATATCGCCACGCTCTGCGTCGAGATCGTACGCGACGAGGAAAAGACCAATCCGAACGTCGTCAAGCTGGTCGGCTCGCCACTCTCGACGACGCGACTCAGGGCGCTCTATTTCACCCGCGCCACCGCCCCTTGGGGCGAAGGCCCGCTCTACCATCATATCGGCCTCTATGCCTATCGGCGCGCCGCACTCGAGCGCTTCGTTGCGCTGAGGCCGTCGCCGCTGGAGCGCCGCGAGCGGCTGGAGCAGTTGCGGGCGCTGGAGGCCGGCATGCGCATCGATGCGGAGATCGTGCAGTCGGTGCCGCTTGGCGTCGATACGCCGGACGATCTCGAACGCGCCAGGGCGCACCTTTCCAGCTAAGAAATTCTTCCCCCAATTCCCGAGACCCCGCGCATGCCTGAAAAGACCAACAAAATATCCTTCCAGGGCGAGCCGGGCGCCAATTCCGACACCGCCTGCCGCAACATGTTCCCGTCAATGGAGCCGTTGCCGTGCCCGACCTTCGAGGACGCCTTCAACGCCGTCGAGACCGGCAAGGCCGATCTGGCGATGATCCCGATCGAGAACACCATTGCCGGCCGAGTCGCCGACATCCATCACCTCTTGCCGGAATCGAAGCTGCACATCATCGGCGAATACTTTCTGCCGATCCACTTCCAGCTGATGGTGCTGCCCGGCGTCAGGCGCGACGAGATCAGGACCGTGCACAGCCACATCCACGCGCTCGGCCAATGCCGCAAATACATCCGCAAGAACGGCTGGAAGGCGACGGTGGCCGGCGACACCGCGGGCGCCGCCAAGATGGTCGCCGCGATGAAGGACCGCACCATGGCGGCGCTGGCGCCGGCGCTGGCCTCAACGCTCTACGGGCTCGACATCATCGAGGAGAATGTCGAGGACACCGACAGCAACGTCACCCGCTTCGTCGTGCTGACCAAGAACAAGCAATGGGCTGAACGTCCCTCGGCCGACGCCAGGATGATGACGACCTTCATCTTCCGCGTCCGCAATGTGCCGGCGGCGCTCTACAAGGCGATGGGCGGCTTCGCCACCAACGGCATCAACATGACCAAGCTGGAAAGCTACCAGCTCGGCGCGTTTACGGCGACGCTGTTCTACGCCGACATAGAGGGCCATCCCGACGATCCGCTGGTGAAGCTGGCACTTGACGAGTTGCGCTTTTTCTCGCGCGAAATGCGCATCCTCGGCGTCTATCCCGCCAGCGCCTCGCGCGAGCAGTGGAAGGTGGCGGATTAAGATCCGGTCAGGTCAGGCCGAGCTTGTTCCGTTTGGCCGGCTTGCCGCATTCGCGCCGGCTGATCGACCGGTTCATGGCGTCGATCTTGCCGCTTGCCTGGTCGGCGTCGCGTTTGGCTTTTGAGCGCATATCCGGCGTGAACGGGCCAAAGCCCGTCGCCGGGTTGGAGAACGACGGCTTGGCGTCCACCGGCAGATGATATTGCTGCGCCAGGCCGTTTCGTTGCGCCAGCAATTGATCGCAAGGCACCTTGTCATATAGCAGCGAGGACTGGACGTTTTCGTCCTGCCGTTCGGACATCGAATTGCCGACGCAGCCGGCCATCGCCAGGCAAGATGCCAAGACCGTCATGTTCCAGCGCATGAACGTGCTCCTTGTCTTTCGCAGCTGCGGCTTCTCATGCGCAGCGGCAGAAGTCTTAGCCAGATTTTACGCTGCCGGAAAGCAAGCTTGCCACTACGGCCAGCCCTTCGACCGGTTCGCGGCGATCCTGCCGGATGATCGTTGCCTGCAGCGACAGGATCGAAAAGCCGTCGGCATCCAGAACCCGCTCTACATAGCCTTGCGAATGCGCGTAGCGGCGCGACGGCTGCAGGGCGAAGCCGGCGCTGTCAGACGATTCTCCGCCCGGGAGCGTCTCGACGGAGAACGCAAACAGACCGCCGCCGGCAAGCATTCCGGCAATCTTGTTCACCACCTTTTCGAGTGCGCCGACATAGATGAACACATCGGCCGCCGTCACCAGATCGGCTTTCGGGCCAGAATAGCAAAAATCCTGCAGGTCCGTCTTGACGAGCAGATCGTAGACGCCTTTGGCGCGCGCCTGCCTCAGCATGCCGGCCGAGATGTCGTAACCCTCCAGCCGGTCGGCGATCGGCCGCAGCTTTTGGCCCATGAGGCCGGTGCCGCAGCCGAGATCGAGCGCCAGCGAAAACTGGCCCGGCCGTGCTGCCCGGATGGCGCGGTCGAGGCATTCGGGCAGACGGTAGCCGAGCCTGTCGACCAGTTCACCCTCGAAACTCCCGGCATAGTGGTCGTACAGCGTCTCGACGAAGGCGCTGGGCGGCGCCTGGGCCGCCGCCACCCTGCCGATCAATTGCAGCTTGAGCACCGCGCCGAGCCTGTCCGCCGGGTCCAGCCGCAGCGCCGTCGTCCAGGCCTGCGCGGCACGATCGCGCGCGCCCGCCGCTTCCTGCATCTCGCCGAGGCGGAACCAGCCGGCTGGCCATTGCGGCGCCAGTTCGAGCGCGCCGAGCAGCAATTCCGCCGCTGCCGCATGATCGCCGGATGCATAAAGCATTTCGGCATAGTCGGCGCGGCGGTCGGCGGTCAAATCGCCGGACGAGGTCTGGAGCGGTTTCATGCGATCGGGTTCCGCCGGGTGTTTGCAGCCGGCTTGCGCTCTATGCTGGAGTCAGCAGTGACTTACAACAGGCTTCCCGCGCCGGAATTAGCGCCTATCTTGGGGCCATGCACGCCAGCGACCTGCTTCATCCCCGGCCGGAAGGGCTGTATTGCCCGCCCGGCGATTTCTTCATCGACCCGGTGCGGCCGGTCAACCGGGCGCTGATCACACATGGCCATTCCGACCATGCCCGCTCCGGCCACCGCTCGGTGATGGCGACGCAGCAGACGCTCGACATCATGGGGCTGCGCTACGGCGACAGTTTTGCCGGAACGACGCAAGCCGCCGTGCTCGGCGAGACGATTGCGCTCGACGGCGTCACCGTCAGCTTTCACCCGGCCGGCCATGTGCTGGGCTCGGCCCAGATCAAGGTCGCGCACCAGGGCACGTGCATCGTCGCGTCCGGCGACTATAAACGCCAGAAGGACGCGACCTGCGAGCCGTTCGAGCCGCTCAAATGCGATGTCTTCATCACCGAGGCGACGTTCGGCCTGCCGGTGTTTCGGCATCCGCCCGATTCCGAAGAGATCGCCCGGCTGCTGAAATCGACCGAACAGTTTCCCGAGAGAACGCATCTGGTCGGCGCTTATGCGCTGGGCAAGGCGCAGCGCGTCATGCGGCTGCTGCGCGATGCCGGCTACGAAAAGCCGATCTACATCCACGGCGCGCTGGCCAAGCTCAGCGAATATTACCAGAGCCAGGGCATCGATCTCGGCACATTGGAACCGGCGACCGTCGAGACCGGCCAAAAAAGCGACTTTGCCGGCGCCATCGTCGTCGGCCCGCCATCCGCCTTCGCCGATCGCTGGGCGCGGCGTTTTCCCGATCCGATGTCGTGCTTCGCCTCAGGCTGGATGCGCATCCGCCAGCGCGCCAAGCAGGGCGGCGTCGAGCTGCCGCTGATCATCTCCGATCACTCCGACTGGGACGAGCTGACGGCGACGATCAAGGAGACCGGCGCCGAAGAAATCTGGGTAACGCATGGCCGCGAGGAGGCTCTGGTGCGCTGGTGCGAACTCGAAGGCATTGCCGCCAGACCGCTGCATCTCGTCGGCTACGAGGACGAGGGCGATTGATGGTGTTTTTGGATCCAGCAATCGCCGGTACGGCGCTCTGCGGCAAGCCTTTCTCATTGGCGTCGCCCCTTCCATGAACCGCTTCGCCGAGCTTCTCGACCGGCTGGTGCTGACGCCGTCGCGCAACGGCAAGCTGACGCTGTTGACCGACTATTTCCGCAGCGTCGAGGATCCGGACCGCGGGCTGGCGCTGGCGGCCATTACCGGCGATCTGTCCATCGCCGCGGTCAAGCCGGCGATGCTGCGCACACTGGTGATCGAGCGCATGGATCCGGTGCTGTTCGGCTATTCCTACGACTATGTCGGCGACCTGGCCGAGACCGTGTCGCTGGTCTGGCCGCAAGCGCCGGTCGACGTTGCGAACCACGAGCCGACGCTGGCCGAGGTGGTGGCCAAGCTGCAGGCGGCGAGCCGTTCCGACGGGCCGCAGGTGCTGGCCCGGCTGCTCGACAGCGCCAGCACGTCGGCGCGCTTCGCCATCATAAAGCTGGTCACCGGCGGCCTGCGCATCGGCGTCTCGGCGCGGCTGGCCAAGCAGGCACTGGCCGATTTCGGCAAGGTCGATATCGCCGAGATCGAGGAACTCTGGCACGGGCTGACGCCGCCCTATATCGGGCTGTTCGCCTGGCTGGAGGGTAAAGCGGAAAAGCCCAGGAAAACGGCGCTGGCGCTGTTCAGGCCGGTGATGCTGTCGAATGCCGTCGGCGACGGCGACCTCGAAAGGCTCGACCCGGCCGACTACGCGGCCGAATGGAAATGGGACGGCATCCGCGTCCAGGCGGCTTGCGAAGGCGGCATTCGCCGGCTCTATTCGCGCACCGGTGACGACGTCTCCGGCGCCTTTCCGGATCTTGCCGAGGCGATGGATTTTTCAGGCGCCCTCGACGGCGAGCTTCTGGTCGGAGACCCCAGGCAGGCGACGGGCACGTTCTCGGACCTGCAGCAACGGCTGAACCGCAAGAGCGTGTCGCCCAAGATCCAGCAGCAATACCCCGCCTTCATGCGGTGCTACGATGCGCTGCAGATTGGTGACGAGGATTTGCGCGGACTTCCCTTCCGCGAACGGCGCGGCCGGCTCGAGGCCTTCGTCAGGACGCTCGATCCGAGCCGCTTCGATCTGTCGCCGCTGGTCGAATTCACCAACTGGCAGGCACTCGAGGAATTGCGCCGCAAGCCGCTGCATCCGGTCATCGAAGGCGTCATGCTGAAGCGCTGGGATTCGCCGTATGTGGCCGGTCGGCCGAAGGGCCCGTGGTTCAAATGGAAGCGCGATCCGCACACGGTCGACGCCGTGCTGATGTACGCCCAGCGCGGCCACGGCAAACGCTCGAGCTTCTATTCCGACTACACATTCGGCGTCTGGTCCGGGCCGGAAGGATCGGAGGAGCTAGTCCCGGTGGGAAAAGCCTATTTCGGCTTCACCGACGAGGAACTGAGGCAGATCGACAAATATGTCCGCGACAATACGATCGAGCGCTTTGGCCCGGTCCGCTCGGTGCGTGCCGACCGCAGGAACGGGCTGGTGCTTGAGGTAGCATTCGAAGGGCTCAACCGCTCGACGCGGCACAAATCCGGCGTCGCCATGCGCTTTCCGCGCATTTCGCGGCTGCGCTGGGACAAGCCGGCGGCCGAAGCCGACCGCATCGAGACGCTGCAGGCGCTGCTCGATAGTTAATGCATGTCGCGCAAAAAAGAGTGCAGCGGTTTTGCGGTAACGACATGCATCAAAACAAGAACCTGAAGCGCGTCGCATGAGGCCGGAACGCGACGTGCTTTAGGGAACGACAGAAACGCGGATCTCGTAGATGTCGACCGACTTGCCCTGCTTGTCGAAGTCGGAATTAATGGCGATGGTGCCGGCAGCGCCCGGACGCTTGTTGGGAAAGCGCACGTCGAACAGATATTCATTGCGCTCGCGACCGACGGCATAGCGCTTGCGGCCGCAGTCGCCGAGTTCGCCGAAATTGCAATCGACGGAAATCTGCGTCTCCTGGCCCTCCTCGGAGCGCGCGATGATGTCGAATGTGGCATGCTTGCCGGCCAGTTTTTCCAGCACGCCTTGTCCGACGTCGAAGCTGATGGCCGAGCCGGATGCCCCCGAGCGGATGCGCAGGAAGGAACCGCTTTCGTCCTGGATGACGTCGGCCTTGGTGTCCGACGGTGCATTGACCTGCGTCGGGTCACCCGGCGAAAAGACGTTGATCCAGTCGTGCGCCTGGTCCGCCTCGCCCTGCTTCGGCGGCGAAGCGGTGTCGTCCGGCGTGAAATCATCGCCGTCGACCGTTGGCGGCGCTTCCGGCGGCGCCGTGTCGAGCTCGGTCGCCGATTTGAAGACGCCGGTCTGGTTGGCGAAATAAAGGCCGATGCCGGCGGCTGCGAGCAGCGTCACACCGAAGAAGATCGCGGTCAAGGGCAGGCGCCGCCGCCTCGCCCGCCGGTCGTCGCGGTCGGGCGTCACTTCCGCGTCGTCGGTTTCGGCGTCGGCTTCGGTCGGAACCGAGGCCCCCATGTCGATCACCGGCGCCTCGGCAACAGGCGCATCGGGCATGATGTCGGGAACGACCGGCAGGACGCGCGACCGCGGCGCATCGGATTCGGGCGGCTGCGCCGGACCGTCAACGACGACATCGGGCGACGGCGCGGCTTCAGCTTCGGCCGGGGGCTCCACCTCCGGTGCTGCCTCCAAACTGTCGGTCGGCGCGGCGACGTCGGCAACCGCCGGCAGGAATTCCGATTCGATTTCGGTGATCTTCGCCTGGACCGCCTTGCGCCGCTTGATGGCGACTTCCACGGTGACGTTTGGATTGGCCTGCAGGGCACGGTCGAGTGCCGCGAAAGCCGATCGATAGACCCGCTCGCGAAACGCCCGGTCGTCGGCATTGCCTTTCTCGAAGGCATTGCGGATCGCTTTTTCGATCGCGTCCAAGCGAATTCCCTCTGCAATTTCACTCACATTGCCATGATCGTTAGCCGCAGGCGACCAATCAATCAACAAGCGAGCGGCCGCATTCTGCCTTGCCGAGGGGCACAAAGCTCATTTCGGCGGTTTTCGGTAAAGGAATCAACATTTTTCGCTGATTTTCCCGCCACCGCCAACGTGGCGGACGGGACGGCCTGCCGATACGGCATCACGCGGCCAATGGTAGATCCGCGCGGCGGCTGCCCTTGCGCCCGGCCGGAGGCGGCACGAATTGCCTCGTCCTGAAATCGCGACTGCCATCTTGAATTCGCGGCCGGTTGCGTCTATCACGCAGCCCATCTTGGAAGCTCGGCTTCCCGGGCCGCTTTAGCTCAGTTGGTAGAGCACATCATTCGTAATGATGGGGTCAGGTGTTCGAGTCACCTAAGCGGCACCAAACGGCCTATCCCGCGCGCCTGCTTCAACCAGCGCTCAGCCGAGTGGAAAAGCTGACGCCGCCGAGACGAGGGCGAGCATTGCCAGCACGATCCCCGCCGCCCGACAGATGACGCGATGATGCCGCACCGCGGCAGCGCGCACGAGCGGACGCGAAAGCGCGACGGCCAGGAATCCGTACCAGCCTATGTCGATGATGGCGACGATGGCCGCGACCATCAGCATCTCGTTCGAGGTCCGGATCGGCAGCATCAGCCCCATGAAGGCGACGGCGAAGAAAGTGGCGGTTTCAGGCGAGAGAATGCTGATGAGAAACCCTCCGGCAAACAATCCGGCCTGCCGAGGCGCTTCGCCGATGGCCGGCGGCGCCGTTCTGGCGATGCGCAGGGCCATCCAGCCAAGGACGGCCGCACCGGCGATCTTGACCGCCGGCACCGACAGCGACCCGGAAAGATGAACGGCGCCAAACGCCACCAGGACCGCCAGCACGGCGGTACCGGCGCCGATCCCGGCCACCAGCGGGATCGTCCTGCCAAAGCCGTGCAAGGAGGCAAGGCTGCCGGTCGCGAGGCCAATAGGGCCTGGCGTGATCATGATCACCGTATATGCCGCCAGGAATTGCAGCATCGCCGTCGACAGAATAAGCGAACTTGACATGCCAGTCTCCCGTTTGCTGCGCCGATTACAGATTAGAGAAGAATCACCGTCGCGCTCCCACTCCCTGTTTCTCACCATGCGACGCGAAAATGCTTAGATGTTTTCAGATTTACTTTCCAAATAGAAGAATATCCCCGCGTGCCCAAAGCAGGTAACAGACGAGAAGCGTCGCAGGGATTGCGATAGCCTGGATCTGATCGGTGCGAGCGTCAGCAATGACGCGGGCGACTTCGGTCGCGGTGACGATAATTGCCGGAAAGCGGCTGAGCAGTACCGAAAGGCGGAAGAGCTCCGGCATTTTGAGGCCGAAGAGCACCGCGCCATGCGCGCCGAGCCTGAAGGCACTGCCGAACTTGCCCACGGCATGGAGCAACCCCGATGTCACGACCAGGATTGGATTGCCGACGAGCAGCAGACTTGACCCGAGCACCAATGACCCGGTGCCGGACAGAAAATCTGCGCGCTGTATTACCGACGGGTCGAGATGTCCGTTGCTGAGGGCGCGATGATACTCCTCGCCGCTGCGCAAGAAGATGGCGCTCGCCACCAGCAGCGCCAGTGAGTTCCAGCCGCCGGCGAGGTCGTGGCCGAACATTAGAGGCGCGGCGAAAGTGCTGCTCGCCTCGGTTAGCGCCAACCGAATCTGCATGAACATGGCCATGCCGAGGCCCAGCACATTACCGGCAATATAACAGCCTCCGGGTCCTGAAAGCCGCACCGCGACCGCTTGTGCCAATCGTTGTCCTGGCCAGCGCCGCTGGGCATCCGCTTTTTCGCTTGCCGACATCTTCCCTGCTCCTGGTACGATCCGCCCCAGCGACGGACGCCGGCGGCGGCCCCCGTTCCGCCGCCGTTGCCCGCCTTCTCCCCCGGATCGTGAAGGCGTCGTGGTGTTGGGAGGTCCATCCACGCTGCGAGCAGAAGCCTACGCGGAGCGGCGGGCGTGCAAATCGGTACCGCCACCCATTTTTAGGCGGTCGATTTCCCAGTTTTCGCGGAAATTTTGCTGTGGGAACTACCCAGAGCCTGTTCCATCTCGACAGAATCGGCTGGGATCATGATCCAGTCTGGTGCGGTTCCAGCGGATGGGTGCCCGTCAACAGCCACGGCTCGCCTCGCAGGCGCAGGAGGATGTCCATGCGGTTTGCGGCATTGAGCTTGCCGAGCAGCGAGGAGACGTGATGCTCGATCGTGCGGGGCGAGCGCGACAGATGTCGCGCGACCTCCTTGTTGCTGATGCCCTGGGCGATCAGGGCGAGCACCTTCTGCTCGTGCCGTGTCAGGCCGAGTGGATGGCGGCGAGCTGCCGCATAGGGTCCGCGCTGCACCTTCGGCAGCAGGCCTGACAGGCCCTGACGCTGCGCAAGCTTGCGCGCGAGCGCCCCGGCCGCGGGCGCGTCGATCTGGTCGAGCATCGCCACGGCGCGAGCGAGCGCCGCCCCCGCATCCGCCCCACGAACCTGCATGAGGGAAAGCGCTGCCTCATAGGGCAGCGACAAACGCGTCCACTCCGCCGCGGCGGTCTGCGGATCGCCGAGAAGCTCGGCGGACCAGGGCGAGGGAATCGGCGCCGATTGCGCCGGCAGCGACCCGGGCATTCCGCATCGACGCCACCAGACCGACAATTCGCCAAGGTCCCGGGGGCGGAAATTGTCGAGGTTCATAGCCGCCAGCTCGGTAAGCTGCGCGTGGCTGGCGCCGACATCCTCGGCAAGCCAGGCCGCCTCCGCCAGCGCCAGGCGAACCGGGACGATACGCTGCGGCTCGCCGGTCGTCTGGCCCTCCACAAGCGCGCGCTGCAAAAGGTCGACGCCGTCGGTCTCGCCCAGCCTTACGCGGACCGTGCCAAGCACGGTGAGCGCCGGCAAGTGCATCACCATCGGCAGGCGTTCCACATTCATGACGCCCTGAGCGATGGTTGCGGCCTCGCGAAACCGGCCCTGTTCCATGCAAAGCTGCGCCTGCCGGCCGAGCAGGTATTGCGCCGCCGAATCGAGGTCGTGCCTGGTGCAGAATGCGATGCCTTCGGCCAGCAGCCGCTCCGCCAGCTCGAAGTCCTTGGCCACCACCGCGCATTCCGCAAAGTTCGTATAGGCCCGCGCCGCATGGTCGTGGAGCCCGTGCTCGAGCGCCAGGGCAAGGCTTTCCTCCAGCCGCTCAACGCCGCCGGGGCGGTTGGCAAACATGAGCGCGGTTCCGACATTGTTGAGGGCGTGAACACGCGTCTCGACCTCGCCCAGCCGATCAGCCAGACTGATCGCGCGCTCGCCCCATTCGATCGCCTCATCGAAACGATAGTGCAGCATGTGGAGCTGCGAGCGCGTGCTGTAGGCCATTGCCACCTCGGGACCGGGCGGCAGGCTTTCCACCTCACGCACGGCCTGGTCCGCATATTCCTCCGCCTGCGGGCCTTCGCCGCGCCGCCAGTGCAGCCGCGACAGCCAGCGTAGATTAAGGCCTACCTTGTCGATCCGGCCCAGCTGCCGCCAGATAGCGATGGCGCGATGCCGGGCCTCGATGATGGCGTCATAGACAAGCAGCGCCAACCCGGCCTCGTATGCCCAGTCCTCATGGAGCTGCGCGGCCAGCTCCGGCGGGGCCTGGTCGACATATCTGAGTGCGGTCGCCAGATGCGAGGCCGCCTCCCGATGCGCCCCCAGGCGCGCGGCTTGGCTGGCGGCGAGCGGCGCAAGTTCGAGCACGCGTTCGCCATTGTCGGCGCCGCCGGCGTGGTGCACGCGGCGCGAAAGCAGAGCGCTTGCCTGCGAGGCCGGAACTTCCGAGAGTGCCGCTTCGACCTTCGCATGGAGCGAGCGTTGCACAGAGGGGGAGAGCCGGTCGAGCGTCGCTTCCCTGGCAAGCTCGTGACGAAATGTCAGCGCGCCCTGGTCGTCCCGCCGCAGCAATCCGCGCACGACACATCGATCGACGAGCACTTCGGCCTCGGCCCCGAGAAGGGCCCGGATCAGCCACGGCTCAACGCTGCCCGGCATGATGCTCATGACCTCCAGGACGTCGCGCTCTCCCGGCGTCAGGCGCGACAGGCGCGACCACACCGCGTCGCGTATGGAATCGGGCACACGCGCCGATTCGGTCTCGCTGCTGGACAGGAGCTCGGTAACGAAGAAGGGATTGCCCTCGGTAATGCGATAAAGCCCATCGGCGGAGCGGCCGGCCTGTTCGGCCAGCATTGTCACCGCCTGGGGAGACAGCGGTCTAAGCGTCACGCGGCGTACCGAGGCGGCGGGAAGATCGCCGAGCACGTGGGTCAGCGGGTGATCGGCGTTCAAATCCTCTCTGCGCATGCTCAGCACCAGCATGGTGCGGAGCAGGGAGACGCGGCGCCCGAGATATCTTACGAGGTCGAGCGTCGCATTGTCCGCCCAATGCATGTCCTCGAAGATGAGCACGGTCGTGCCCTTGGCGCGCTGCAGCGCATTCAGCAATGCCGGGAAAGCCGCTCCGGCGCAGCGGTCTCCTCAAGCAGCGCCGCCACGCGCGGGTCGAGCAAGTGCGCCATGTCCTGGAGAGGGCCCAATGGGCGCGGCGTGAAGAGCGCCTCGCACCAGCCCCACAGCACCCGGCAGTCCCGGTCCGCGTTTTCCGCGAATTCGCGCAGCAGAGAGGTCTTGCCCAGGCCCGCCTCGCCGTGCACCAGCACGGTCCCGCCATGTCCGGCAGCAGCTCTCTCGGCCGCGGCCAACAAAGCTCCAAGTGGGTCCTCTCGCTCAAGCAGCATCAAGCCCGCGCCTCCAGAATATTGAAGGTACAACAGCAGGCAATGAGTGCAACACAGTCGTTTCACATGGCCGGGGATGTTTGGCAAATAGCCGCTCGGAACCGGGCGTCATTTGTCCTGGAGCAGATATGTTTGCTGCTGCCGTAGGCACGAAGGCCACAGAACAGGCAGACCGCCACGGCTGCAAGCCGTCGGCAGGCCTGGCGAAGCGGACAGGATAGCCTTCACTTCCTTGGTGACAGTGGCGAAAGAAACGCGTTCCATAGATCCAGCCCCAAGCCCATCTCATCGTCGGCTGTTCCGGCCTGACGTTCAACAGGGGGAGAAAATCATGGAAGAGGAAGACGACATCCTGAGCGACCTGAGCTATGTCGCCGAAAATTTCGACGATGTGGGAAAGGAAACGATCATTCTGGTGCTGGAAGCCGCGATCGCCGAGATCATCGGCCTCAGAATCACCGTGCAGACTGCCGCGTCGAAGGCGAAATGGGCGCCAGACTGAGTTGCAGCCGGGGTTGAACGAGCGCCTCAGCTCACCGGATTGTCGCCCAGCGACGCCACAGTCTTCAGCGCGCCGTCGAGCATGTCGCCCTTTTCGTCCTTCAGCGCCGCTTCGCGCAGGCGCCGGATCCAGTCTGCGGCGTCCGGGCGGCCCTTGAGCTGGTCGAGCGCCGACAGCACCCGGTCGAATTTCGACTGGGCGCGGGCGTGGGTGTCGCTGTAACCCTTGATCAGCCGGCGGCAGTTGAGGATCTCCGTACCAAGCGCGTAGTCCTGGCCGACTTGGCCCAGCGCCAGCGCATACCAGCGCTCGAGATGCGCGGTCTCGGCCTTGTGGCGCAGCAGGCGGCGGCGCCAGCGGCGCAGGCCGGCGATGAACCACAAAGCGGCAAAGCCGGCGAAACTGTCGGTGCGGATGCGGCGGCCGCGATTGATGCGGCGGTCGAGAAAGGCGGCGAGCTTCGGCCGGTCCTCGATGTAGCTGCCGAGCCCGGCCGGCAGCGTGCCGCAGAATTCCTCGATGCGCGGATGGAAATATTCGGTCACCTGCAGGACCGAGCCGTCCCTGACGCCGACCTCGCGGCGTACGCGTCGGTCGCGGCTAGAGCGCGTCTTCAGGTCGGCGACGCGGATCATGTCGTCGTAGCACATGGCGTTGGCCAGATGCTTGGCGGCGGCGATCGACAGCGCGTAGGCGTGTTCGACATCGTCCAGAGCGACGGCCTTGTCGAGCCTATCGAGATACTCGCCGCCATAAGCAACGTCCTGATAGTCAACCACTTTTTTCAGGCCGCGAAGCGCCATGTCGCGGACCGGAGCCGGCAAAGCATCGACCCGGGCGGCCAGCGATTGCCAGCCTTTTAACAGGCTTTCCGGACCGCTGACTTTTGTCGTCGCGGCTAAGCCGGTTTCGGCGGCCGCCGGCCCTGCAGTCTTGTCGCCCGAAGGCGCACTCGCGATGCCGCGCGCCCGATCGTAGGCGGCGCCGAAGGCGGCTAGGCTGGCCTTGACACCACGGCCGCCGGCACTGACCGCCTGCTCATAGCTTTCGCGACTGAACGGCAAGGCGTCGGAGCCGGCCAGCGCGCCGAGCAGGCTGGCCGAGATCATCGAGCCATTGTCGGCGGCGATCTTCTCCATGTCGAAGGCAATGAAGCGCTTGGCCGCGGCTTCCGCCGTGGCATGCACCTTGGAGGACGAGGCGCGGCCGTCGCCGGGCTCGATCTTCTCCGAGACCGCGGCGATGCGGTGCGACGAGGCGATCAGCGTGGTGCGCTCGGGCGTGACGAAGCCGCGGATGATGGCGCGGCCGGCCTCCATCAGTTCGGCGGCAATCAGGATGTCGACGTCGCCCTGCGACGGCGACAGCGCGAAGACCGGCAGGCGGCCGGTGTCGCGGCACATTTCGACATAATAGATGGTGGCGCCGGTGCGCTGGGCAACGCCGGCAACGGAGGTCGATTGCGCGACGTAGCCGTTGCGCTCGGCGACGTCGGTGATCCAGTCGGCCAGCACGCCACCGCCCTGGCCGCCGACCGCCAGCACGGCAAGCTTGATGACGCGCTCGTCTTCGGGGGCGCCGGCTTTCGAGCGCGATGAGGGCACGGCGTCAAGCATCGGCGAATGTCAGGCGCCGGTTTTCACGGCGCCGCTGCAAGAGACCGATCATGGCGCGACGCGCGGCTTCAAGGAAACGGTCCCAGCGGCTCGGATTGTGGACGACATCGGCGCGGTAGAAGGACGGGCAGAGTACCGCCGCATCGGCGACCTCGCCGCAATTGCCGCAACCGACGCAGCTTTGGTCGATATGCGCCACCGGATCGTCGCGCAACGGATCGTCGAGCGACTTCACCGAAAGCGACGGACAGCCGGACAGCCGCATGCAGGCATGGTCGCCGGTGCAGATATCTTCGTCGACACCGAATTTCGGCTTGACTATGCGCGTCCCGCCCTTGATCGCCTTGTCGACCAGCGGCTTTTCGCGGCGCTGCCGGTTGAGCATGCATTCGGACGATGCGACAATGACTTTCGGGCCCTTCTCGTCCGTCGTCAGCGCCTCGCGCAGCGTGTCTTGCATTCTGGTTACGTCGTAGGTGCGGTCGATGTGGCGCAGCCATTTGACGCCCATGCCCTTCACCGCCTCGGTGATCGGGTGCTTGGTCGACTTGGTCTTGTTGCCGGCGCGGGACGACAGGATGTCCTGCCCTCCGGTCGCGGCCGAATAGAAATTGTCGACGATGACGATGACGCCGTCATTCTTGTTGAACACGGCATTGCCGACCGAGGAGGTCAGGCCGTTGTGCCAGAAGCCGCCGTCGCCGACGAAGGAGATCGAGCGGCGCTTGGCATCGGGCGAATTGAACGCCGAAGCCGAGGCCGGCCCCAGCCCGTAGCCCATGGTAGTGGCACCTAGCTCGAAAGGCGGCATGATCGAGAACAGATGGCAGCCAATGTCGGAGGCGATGTGGTGCTTGCCCAGCTCCTGCTCGACCAGCTTGGTGGCGGCGAAGATCGGCCGCTCCGGGCAGCCGACGCAGAAGCCGGGCGGCCGGCCCGGGACGACGTTGATCAGGTCGGCGGTGTCGAGCCCGTCGCCGATCTTGTTCGGCGCGCGGACCTCGCTTGGCAGCAGATGCGGGATGGTGGCACGCAGGAACGATCCGATGCCGTCGAGCATCACCTGGCCGGTATATTCGCCGGCCGTAGGCAGATGTTCCTTGCCGACGAGCCTGGTGCCGCGGCCGGCCTTGTGCAGCATCGCGGCAAAGGCCTGTTCGATGTAGTTGGGCTGGCCTTCCTCGACGACGAGAACGGCGTCCTTGCCTTCGCAGAAGGACAGGAACTCGTCATCGACCAGCGGGTATACGGCGTTCAGCACATAGAGCGGCACGTCGGTGTCGCCATAAGTGTCGGCGAGGCCGAGCCGCTGCAGCGCCCGGATGACCGAATTGTACATGCCGCCCTGCATGACGATGCCGACCGAGCCATGCTCCGGGCCGAAAAACTCGTTGATCTTGTTGGCGCGGATGAAATCCACCGCCGCCGGCCAGCGTTTCTGCACCTTTTCCTTCTCGTGCAGGAAGGACGCGGGCGGCAGCACGATGCGGCCGGTGTCGCGGCGCGGCGCCTCGAGCGCATCGGCCACAGTCATTGCCGGGCGCTTATTGTCCTTGGCGATGAAATGGCCGTGGACATGGCAGCAGCGAATACGGACCTGCAGCATGACCGGCGTGTTGGAAACCTCGGACAGCTCGAAGCCGTCCTCCACCGCCTTGACGATCGACGGCAGGTTCGGTCGCGGGTCGAGCAGCCAGACCTGGCTCTTCATGGCAAAGGCGTGGCTGCGCTCCTGCATGATCGAGGAGCCTTCGCCGTAATCCTCGCCGACGATGATCAATGCACCGCCGGTGACGCCGCCGGAAGCGAGATTGGCGAGCGCGTCGGAGGCGACATTGGTGCCGACCGTCGACTTGAAGGTCGCCGCGCCGCGGATAGGATAATGCACGGATGCCGCAAGCATAGCGGTGGCGGTCGCCTCCGAGGCGCTCGCCTCGAAATGCACGCCGAGCTCGCCCAGGATATCCTGCGCGTCGGCCAGCACGTCCATCAAATGGCTGATCGGCGCGCCCTGATAGCCGCCGACATAGCCTACGCCGCATTGCAGCAGCGCCTTGGTGATGGCGAGAATACCTTCGCCGGAAAACTCCTCGCCGGCGCCGAGCCTGAGCTTTTCGACTTCCTTGGCAAAAGACCGTTCGGCCATTTTGGGCTCCTTCCGTTACCGCCCCGATGGCGGCGCGTAAGATCAGATGTCGTGCTTGCGAATGTTCTTCAGCATCTTCTGCAATGTCGCGATCAGCGCCGCGTATTCGGCATCGTCGACATCGTCGAACATTGCCTCGAAAGCGTTGTGCATGGCCGGCCAGGCGCGCGCGAACTCGGCGCGGCCATCGTCGGTCAGGAACACATGGCGGATACGGCTGTCGGTGACCCCCTGCTCGCGCCGCACAAACCCTTGCCCCTCCAGCGTGTCGAGCGTGCGGCTCAAGGTCGACTGCTCGATGACGGTATAGACCGAGAGATCGTTGACGGTGACGCCATCGGTGACCGACAACACAGCCAGCGTGCGCACCTGCGGAATGGTCAGACCCTGCTTGCGGAAATTGTCACGCAAGGTGGCGTTGTAGCGGCCCATGATACGGTTCATCAGATAGGGCGCGAATTGCTGCAGGCCGATCTGGCCCAAAGTCGAGATGCGCTGGCGCTTTTCAACCTTCTGTTCCATCACAGCCTCCCCGCCAGGAGAAAGCCGGAGCCGCCGCCCAAGCCAGCACCCGGATGGGTCGAGGCACCGATGTGGTAGAGACCCCTGACCCCGGTGGCGTGATTGCGGCTCGTCTTGAACGGCCGCCACAGAAACGACTGGTCGATAGCCGAGTAACCGCCATAGGGGTCGCCGCCGACCAGATTGATGTTCATCGCTTCCAGGTCGGCCGGCGAACAGGCGCGGCGTGCGATGACGCTGTCCTTGAACCCATCGATATGGCTGGCAAGGATCGCTTCGGCACGGTCGGCATAGGCTTCGCGCAGCGCCTCGGTCCAGCGACCGTCTGCCGGTGTTTGCAGTTTGCCGGCGGCATCGCCCTTGATATGCCGTGGCGCCTCGGGCAGTTGCAGCCACAGGACCGCCTTGCCGTCCGGGCAGCGCGATGGGTCGAGCGCGTGCGGCTGGCCGATGCACATGGTCGGCACCTCCGGCAGCATGCCGCGCACGGCTTCGTTGCAGGCCTTCGAGACGCCGTCGAGCCCCGGCGTCAGATGCAGCAGCGCGACCTTGTCCAGGCCCTCGCCGCGCCATGCCGGCGGCTTGTCCAAGGCATAGTGGATCTGGAAATTGCCCTTGCCGTAGCGGTATTTTTGCGCTGCCTCGACGTCTGCTTTCGGCGCCGCGTCGCCGAGCAGCCGCTCGTAGAGCTGGGTCGGCGTGACCGAGCAGATGACGCTCTTGTTCACGTTGATCGTTTCGCCCGAAGCCAGCCGCACGCCGGCGGCGCGGCCTCCGCTTTGGACAATAGCCGCGACGTCGGCGCCGGTGCGGATTTCGCCGCCACGTTCCCTGATCAGGGCCTCGAAGGCGGCCAGCAGATTCCTGGCACCGCCCTTGACGATCGGCGCGCCGGCCGCCTCAAGCGCGAAGGCGATGACCTTGGCGATCTGGCCGGAGAACGCGTCCTCAGGCCCGAGGCCGGCATGCAGCACCCAGGGCGCCCACAGCGCGCGCATCGTTTCCGACTGGTAGGTGCTTTCCAGCCAACCGCGCGCCGGCACCAGCGCGCTGCCGAGAAAGGCGGCAAGGCCACGCGGGCCGCGCCGCCAGGCTTCACCCGCCAGCAGCCTGGCCGTCGGGTAGGACCACAGGCTGCCACCGAGCAGTCCGAACAGCAGACCGGCGTTGCGCTCGATCTCGCCGACATCGTTTGCGTGCCGGTCGCCGTCGCCCGCGGCAAGCGCATTGATCGCCGCTACATTGGCGATACGATCGGTGCGCAGGACGGCATGGCTGCCGTCCGGGCGCAGCACACCGGTCGGCGTGGAGCTGTTGCAAAACTCCAGGCCGTGCCGCGCCAGATCCTTGCCCAGCGCCGCATAGGCCGGCGAGGTGATGAACAGGACAAAGGTCGTCGCCATCACGTCGTGGATGAAGCCGGGCGCGGTGATTTCTTCGGTGCGCATGCAGCCGCCGATGCGGTCGTTGCGCTCGAGCACCAGCACCTTCGCCCCCTTGCCGCCAAGCATCGCCGAGCAGACCAGCGCGTTGATGCCGCTGCCGACGACGATGTGATCGGGAGCGCTCATCGATGCGTGCTCCTAGCAGAGATTGGCGCTCTACGGCGCCGTAGAGCCGCAGCTTTGCAAGGCTGCCGCTCCCACTCCGTCACCACAGTGCCACTTCCGCACATGATCTTCTCCCGAAGACCGCAGCTACGAAGACCGCAGCTACCCTATTGCCTTGGCACCAACGCCAACGCGCGGATCGGGCTGCCGGTGCCGTGCTCGATCTTGAGCGGCGCCGCGATCAGGATCGCGCCTTTCGGCGGCAGCCGGTCGAGGTTGCAAAGGCTGGCGAGACCGTAGCGGTTAGCCTTGTGCATCAGGCTATGCGCCGGGAACGGCGGCTCCATTCCCCCTGCTTTTCCAGCATCCGTGCCGATCGTCTCGCTGCCCCAGCCCTTGATGTCCTTGCTAATCAGATACTGGATGGCTTCGGCGGTCGGGCCAGGCGTGTGCGGTCCGGTCTCATTGGCGTTGAGGAACTCGGCTTCCGAGCCGTTGCGCTTATACCAGTCGGTGCGCATCACCACCCACTCGCCGGGGTTGATAGCGCCATGTTCGGCTTCCCATGCCTTGATGTGATCGACGGTGAGCAGGAAATCGTGATCGGCTGCCGCTTGCCTGGAACAGTCGATGACGTTGACGGGTCCGACGAAGTTCTGCGCCGGAATGGTGTCGGTGGCGCCGTCCGGATAATCCTTGCCGGTGATCCAGTGGTTGGGCGCGTCGAAATGCGTGCCCGAATGCTCCCCGAGCTTGAGCCAGTTCCACGCCCACCACGGACCGTTCTTGTCATAGGCGGAGATGGCGTGGATCTCGATCTTCGGCGTGTCGACCGCCAGTTCCGGCGGCAGCTTGATCAGCGGTGTGTCGGGCCCGAGCGGCGCCGTCAGGTCGACCACCTGAATGGCGCCTGAAAGCAGCTGGCCGGCGACTTCGCCTAAAAGTTGTTGTGTGTCCATGCTCTCTGTTCCCTCTTTCTCGATGGTGCTGAAGGCTCTCGCGGCCCTTAATATCCTACTAGACGAAAACATATGCATCTGCAATTATCTTTAAGCATAAAGGAAATGGGACGGGGCGTGAGCGAGTTCGACGCCATATTTGTCGGGGCAGGCCACAACAGTCTGGCATGCGCCGCGCATCTGGCGCTCAAAGGCTGGAAAACCGCAGTTTTCGAGCGTAATGCAACGATCGGCGGCGCCGTTCAGACGCGCGAATTGACGCTTCCGGGCTTCCGGCACGATTTCGGCGCGATGAATCTCAGCCTGTTCGCCGGCTCGGCCTTTCACAAGAAATATGCAAATGAATTGAAAACCCACGGGCTGGAATTCGTGCCGGTGGCCGACTGTTTTGCCAGCGCCTTCCCCGACGGTCGCTGGTTCGGCGTCAGCAGCGACCTGGAAGTGACCGCCTCGCGCATGGCCGCTTTTTCCGACGCCGACGCACAGACATGGCGCCGTCTGGTTGCGGCATTCCCGGCGGAGGCCGAGCATCTGTTCCGGCTGCTGGGCTCGCCGATGAGCGGCCGTGCGCTCGCCGGCACCGCCTGGAACCTCTGGCGCAAGAAGGGTTTTGCCGGCGCGCTCGATACAGGTCGGTTGCTGCTTTCGTCACCCCGCGCCTGGCTCGAGGATACTTTCGAGTCACCGCATGTCAGGGCGACGCTGGCCACCTGGGGCATGCATCTCGATTTCGCGCCTGACATCGCCGGCGGCGCGGTGTTCCCTTACCTCGAATCCATGGCCAACCAGTGCTTCGGCATGGTGCTCGGCAGAGGCGGCGCCGACACGATTATCCGCGCTTTGTCGGGCATGCTCACGGCCGCCGGCGGCAAGATCGTCACTGGGGCTGATGTCGCCGAGATCACGGTTTCGGCCGGCAAAGCGACCGGCGTGCGGCTCACTTCCGGCGAGACCCACACCGCCACCAAGGCCGTCATCGCCGGTGTCGCGCCCAAGGCGCTGACCGGGAAACTGTTGCCTAACGGATCCGGCGACACCGGCTTCGACACGGCCGTGAAAAAATTCCGCCACGCGCCGGGGACGTTGATGATCCATCTGGCGCTCGACGACCTGCCGGACTGGCGCGCCGGTGCCGAGCTTCGGCAGTTCGCCTATGTGCATCTGTCGCCGTCGCTCGATGCCATGTCCTGGACCTATCAGCAGGCGATGTCAGGGGTGCTGCCGGACGAACCGGTGCTGGTCGTCGGCCAGCCGACGGCCGTCGATCCCTCGCGCGCGCCGGACGGCAAGCACGTACTTTGGGTGCAGGTGCGCATGCTGCCAGCCGAGATTGCAGGCGATGCGGCGGGCACGATCGCGGTGGCTCACTGGGACGAGGCTAGGGAGCACTACGCCGAGCGCGTCCTCGACATTATCGAGCGCTATGCGCCCGGCCTTCGTCGGAAGATCCTCGGCCGCGCCGTGTTCTCGCCCATCGACCTCGAACGCGAGAACCCGAACCTTGTCGGCGGCGACCAGATCTGCGGCAGCCATCATCTGGCGCAGAATTTCCTGTTCCGGCCGGCGCGCGGTTACGCTGGCTGGAACACGCCGGTCGGCAATCTGCACCTGACCGGGGCGGCAACATGGCCCGGCGCCGGCACCGGGGCGGCGTCGGGCTTCATGCTCGCGCAACAACTTGGCGGGAGGTAGGCTCCATTTTTCATCTAGGGTGAAGGAGGACAAGGCGCGGTTGCCCAAGGAGCCTGAACCCACCGATTGACAACGACACCGCGCATAAAAGCAACAGGGGAACGACCATGACAATCAACAGACGAGAATTGCTCGGATATGGCGCGGCCGCACTTGGCGCCACGGCGCTCGGCCTGCCGCAAATCGCCAGGGCTGCCGGCGAACTGACCATCGCCTACAATGTCAATTTGCCGTCCTGGGACCCGACCACCGGGCCTTCAGCGGTCAACCCGACCATCCAGGGTCTGTACCAGTCGGTGTTCGACCAGTTCATCCCGCAGAAGCCGGATCTTTCTTTCGCGCCCGGCCTGCTCACCGAATGGGGCTGGAACGAGGGTCGCAGCAAGATCATGATGACGGTGCGCGAGGGCGTCACCTGGCATGACGGCTCGCCATTCACGGCCGAAGACGTGGTCTGGTCGCTGCAGCGGGCGGGCGATGAAAAAACCGGCAACCCGATCCAGTTCGTCTGGAAGAACGTCAACAACTTCAAGATCGACGGCAACAAGATCACCGGCGACGTCGTGCAATTCGACCCGGTGTATTTCAAGTGGATGTCGTTCCTGACCGGCTACATCATGCCGAAGGCCTATTACGAAAAGGTCGGCGCCGAGGGTTTTGAGAAAGCCCCGATCGGCACCGGGCCCTACATGGTCGACAAATTCGAGCGCAACGCCTTCCTGCGGCTCAAGGCCAACCCGAACTACTGGGGCGGCAAGCCGGCCTTCGAGAACGTAACCATCAAGTTCGTCACCGATGCGGCGAGCCGCGTCGCCGAGATCGAGTCCGGTTCCTCGCAGGTGACGCTGGAAATCCCCTATGAGGAATATGACCGCCTGATCGCCAAGGATGGACTTGCCGGCTCATGCAAGAACGTTTCCGACATCGGCATGATCTTCTTCAACGACATCGACGTGATGCTGGACAACAACGTGCGCCAGGCAGCGGTGATGGCCGTCGACAAAAAGCTTTTGGTCGACCGGCTGCTGCGCGGTTACGGCCAGCCCATCGATACGCTGGAGACGCCGGAATACGCGGCCTACGATGCGTCGATCAAGATGGAGCACAATCCGGACAAGGCCAAGGAACTGCTGGCCGCCTCCGGCTATTCGCCGGAAAAGCCGGTCAAGTTCACGATACAGACGACCAAGGGCTTCAAGCCCAAGGACTACGAGATGATCCAGGCGATCGTCGGCATGTGGCGCAAGGTCGGCATCGAGGCGACCATCGAGGTCTACGAGATCGCCAAGCACTACGAGCTGCGCGCCGCCGACAAGCTGGCGCCGGCGGCCTTCTACAATTGGGGCAACGCCATCGGCGACCCGACCACCTCGACCGGTTTTGCCATGTATGGCCCGAGCCCGCATTCGGTGTGGGACAGTCAGGATCTGATCGACATGATCAACCCGCTGTGGGGCGAGAAGGACGAGGCCAAGCGCATTGCCGGCTGGAAGGCCGTCGACAAATACATCGCCGAACAGGCGTATGTGCTGCCGCTGATCCAGTATGCGCAGCCGATCGTGCATGCCAAGGGCGTCAATGTCGTGCAGCATGTGTCGGGCGCACTTCTGCCGGCGCTGATGAGCCCGGCCTGAGACAGTCTTCGGCTTGTCGCGCGCCGTCCGGAATGACGGCGCGCATTTTCCGCCACGGGCGACCATGCTGCTGCAAAGATTCCTGATCCGTCTTCTGACGATGGCGATCACGCTGTTCGGCGTGGCCGTCGTCGTCTTCGTCGTCATCCGTGTCGCGCCAGGCGATCCGATCGCGATGATGCTGCCGCCCGGTGCAACCGATGCCGACATCGCGCGTCTGCGCGCGCTTTACGGGCTGGACAAGACCATCGTCCAGCAATTTTTCATCTGGCTGGCAGGTGTCGTCAGGGGCGATTTCGGCACTTCGATTTCGCTCCGGCAGGATGTTCTGGGCCTGGTCTTCAACCGCCTGCCGGCGACGCTGGAACTCGCGATCGTCGCGCTTGTGATGGCGCTGGCGATCGGCGGCACGACGGCGATCCTCGGCGCGCGCGAACGCGGCACCGCGGTCGAAGCCGGCATCGACATTGCCAGCGGTGCGGCACTCTCGATTCCCGATTTCCTGTGGGGCCTGGTGCTGATCCTTCTGTTTGGCGTGCTGGTGCCCATCTTCGACATTTCTGGCCGGGTGTCGCCGCAGCTCGACCTGCCCTTCGCCACGCAATTCTATCTGTTCGAAAGCATCGTCCGGCTGCGCTTCGACCTGACCAGGGACCTGCTGGCACACATGCTGATGCCGGCGATTGCGCTGGCGCTGCCGCTGGCCGCGATCATCTCGCAGCTGCTGAAACAGTCGCTGAAGGAAGTGCTCGACCTCGACTACGTCGTGCTGGCGCGGGTAAAGGGCTTTTCGGAAACGCAGGTCATCCTGCGCGAGGCGCTGAAGAACGCGGCCCTGCCGACGCTGACGCTGGTCGGCGTGCAGTTCACCTTTCTCATCGGCGGCACGGTCATCGTCGAACGACTGTTTTCCTATGAAGGTCTCGGCAACATGGCGATCGATGCCGTCATCAACCGCGACCTGCCGCTGATCCAGGGCATCGTGCTGGTCTTCGCGCTGCTGTTCGTGCTGATCAACCTTGCCGTCGACATGATGTACGCCCTGCTCAATCCGAGGCTGCGCCATGGATGAGGCCCGCATTTCGAGACATGGCTCGCGGGCACGCCTGTGGCTGGCCGGCGGCTGGCTGCTGATTGCGCTGCTGGCCGCGATTTTTGCGCCGTTGGTCGCACCGCAGGACCCGCTGGCGCAGGATTTGATGCTGGAGCGGCTGCCGCCTTTCTGGATTGATGGCGCCGAGCCCGGCTACTGGCTCGGCACCGACAGCCTCGGCCGCGATCTTCTGTCACGGCTGATCTTCGGTGCCCGTATCGCCTTCATCGTCGCCTTCGCGGCAGCCTTTGCCGCCTGCCTGGTCGGCTCGACGCTCGGCCTGATCGCCGGCTATTTCGGCGGCTGGGCCGACCGCATCATCTCACGTATCGTCGATGTCTGGATGGCGTTTCCGCCGGTGCTGTTTGCCATCCTTCTGGTCGCCGTGCTCGGCACCGGCTTGAGCTCGGTTATCATTGCCATTGCCGTCATCGACTGGACGCGCTTCTGCCGGGTGATCCGCGCCGAGACGATGGGCCAGTCGCGCATGGACTATGTCGAGAACGCCCGCATCGCAGGCTACGGCCGCATCGGCATCATGCTGCGCGAAGTGCTGCCCAATGTGGTGCCGTCGATCGTCGCGCTGCTGTCGCTGGAGATGGGCATTGCCGTCATCGTCGAGGCGATCCTGTCCTTCGTCAATCTGTCGATCTCGACCGACGACCCGACCTGGGGCGGCATCATCGCCGAGGGTCGCCTGTCGATCCATCAGGCCTGGTGGGTGCTGGTGTTCCCGCTGGTCACCCTGATCCTGACGGTGCTGTCGTTCAGCCAGTTTGGCGAGGGCCTCAGGGCACGTTTCGATCCGGTGCTGCGATGAACGCGCAGGCGAAACCCTGCCTCGACATACGCAGCCTTAGCGCGGTGCTGCCTAATGGCTTGCGCGTGCTGCGCTCGGTGTCGCTCGCCGTCGAGCCCGGCGAGGTGCGCGCGCTGGTCGGCGAGAGCGGCGCCGGCAAGACGATGATCGGCAAGGCGGTGCTTGGCGTCCTGCCTTCGAGCGTGCGCATCGTCGAAGGCGATATGCTGCTCGAGGGCGAGGACCTCGGCAAGCTTCAGCCAAAGGCAAGGCGCACGCTGATCGGCGCGCGCACGGCGTTGATCCCGCAGGATCCGCTTACCGCGCTCAACCCGTCACGCCGCATCGGCCCGCAGATGACCGACCGGCTGGTGCGCATCCTCGGCTGGAGCGGCGAGAAGGCCGATGCACGCATCCGCCGATTGCTGGACGAGGTGCAGATCCGCGACCCCGAGCGTGTCCTCAAATGCTATCCGCACGAGCTGTCCGGCGGCATGCGCCAGCGCGTGCTGATCGCCGCGGCGTTTGCGGCCGAACCAAGGCTGATCGTCGCCGACGAGCCGACCACGGCGCTCGACGTGACGGTGCAGAAGCAGATCCTGCGGCTGATCGCGCAGCTGCAGCGCGAGCACGGCACGGCGATCCTGTTCGTTACCCATGATCTCGGCGTCGTCGCCAAGATCAGCCAGAAGGTCTCGGTGCTCTATGCCGGCAAGGTGGTGGAGGAGGCCGAAACGGCCGCTCTCTTCGCTGCCCCGCAGCACCCCTACACGCGAGCGCTGATGGCCGCGACTCCGCGCTACACCGATCCCTTCGCTTCGCTGAAACCCGTGGACGAGGCGGTACTGGCCGGGCTAGCCGCGGAGATCGCCGCCGCCGATCAGGCCTGGAGGCGCCCGCATGGCTG
Source organism: Mesorhizobium sp. M0768 (assembly GCF_040320195.1). Taxonomy (NCBI): domain Bacteria; kingdom Pseudomonadati; phylum Pseudomonadota; class Alphaproteobacteria; order Hyphomicrobiales; family Phyllobacteriaceae; genus Mesorhizobium; species Mesorhizobium sp. M0768. The sequence goes on from NZ_JAMYPD010000002.1 coordinate 149,845, forward strand.
AGCCGCTGTTTTCCGTGCGTGGGCTGAAGGTCGCGCTGCCCGACATGACGCGCAAGCCGCTGATCGGCCGCGCGCCCTTGGCCGAGATCCTGAAAGGGCTGGATTTCGACCTGCCAAAGGGATCGGTGACCGGCATCGTCGGCGAATCCGGCTCCGGCAAATCGACGCTTGGCCGCGCCTTAGTGCGGCTTCTGGAGCCGAGCGCCGGCAAGGTCATCTTCGACGGCCGCGACATCACACACCTGCCTGAGGCCGAGCTCCGGCCGCTGCGCCGCAATCTGCAGATGATCTTCCAGGATCCGATGTCGTCGCTCAACCCGCGCCGCACCATCTTCAGCATCATCGCAGCACCGCTCAAGCAGAACGGGCTTGGCGACAATCTCAGGGATCGTGCCGCGGAGGCGTTGCAGCGCGTCGGCCTGCCGCAAGGCTTCGCCAGCCGCTATCGTCATGAATTGTCGGGCGGCCAGCGCCAGCGCGTCGGCATTGCCCGCGCGCTGGCGCTGTCGCCGAAATTCGTGCTGGCCGACGAAATCGTCTCAGGCCTCGACGTGTCGACGCAGGCACAGATCCTGACGCTGCTGGAAAAACTCGCCGCCGAAATGGGCCTGACCGTTGCCTTCATCAGCCATGACCTGTCGGTGATCCGGCGGCTCTGCCGGCAAGTGATCGTCATGCGCGAAGGCGCGATCGTCGAAGCCAGTGCGACGGATACTTTGTTCGAGCAGCCGCAGCAGGCTTACACGCGCGACCTCCTCGCCGCCATTCCGCTGCCTGAGATCGATGACGCCTGGCTGCTTCCCGCCCCAAAGGCGCTGGCATGAACACATTCCTATTCGCACGCTAAAGAGCGGGCCTCAGGCGTGCACCCGGCAAAATGTCCCGCGATGGAGGATGACTGACATGAAGAATGCAATCCGCTACGCAGTGCTCACCGCCACCGTGCTGGGAGGCATCGGCACGGCTTACGCCAGTTCCATTCCCGGCATGCGTGGCCACGACCACACCGGCGTCACCGTCCCCGACATGGAGCAGGCGGTCGATTTCTTCACCGAGGTGGTTGGCTGCAAGAAGGCGATGTCGTTCGGCCCGTTCGCCGACGACAAGGGCACATTCATGCAAGATCTGCTGGGCGTCGATCCCAAGGCGGTGATTGAGGAGATCATCCTGGTCCGCTGCGGACACGGGTCGAACATCGAGCTGTTCAAATACACCGCGCCGGACCAGAAGGACCTGACGCCTCGCAACAGCGACATAGGCGGCTTCCATATCGCCTTCTATGTCGACGACATCGCCGCCGCAAAAGCCTATCTTGACGGCAAGGGCGTCAAGACGCGGATGGGGCCGCTGCCGGTTACCGAAGGCCCGGCCGCCGGCCAGACCATCCTCTACTTCCAGGCGCCCTGGGGCTTGCAGTTGGAAGCGATCAGCTATCCCAATGGCATGGCTTATGAAAAAGATGCGGAGACGGTGCTGTGGAGCCCGAAGAACCCGGAAAAATAGCCCGGGGCGTCCCTGGCCTGCGCAAGCCGACTGCCGGCAAGCTGGGTTTCTGGGGCGGATTGTTTCAATCCTGAAACTTCAAGCTTGAATTAATCCGTCTCAGGCGTAAACTCGACAAACAGAAGCGAAGAGGAGATCGCACGATGAAAGTTGCGGTTCTCGGCGGCGGACCAGCCGGGCTCTACTTTGCAATCTCGCTGAAGCTCAGGGATGCCGCGCATGAGGTCACGGTGTTCGAGCGCAACCGTGCCGATGACACGTTTGGCTGGGGCGTCGTGCTGTCGGCCGAAACGCTGGAGAACCTGACCAAAAACGACCCGGTCAGCGCCGTCTGGATCCGCAAGCATTTCGCCTATTGGGACGATATCGCCGTCATCCATGACGGCGTGCGCACGGTCTCGACCGGTCACGGCTTTTGCGGCATTGGCCGCAAGCGGCTGCTCACATTGCTGCAGCGGCGCGCGCGCGAACTCGGCGTCAAGCTGGTCTTCGAAACCGACATCGCCGATCCCAAGCCATATATGGAGACGCACGACCTGGTTGTCGCCGCCGACGGGTTGAACTCGAAAGCGCGGAGCACCTTCGTCGACGTGTTCAAGCCCGATATCGACATTCGTAGATGCAAGTTCGTCTGGCTCGGCACCCACCAGAAATTCGACGACGCCTTCACCTTCATCTTCGAAAAGACCGAGCATGGCTGGGTGTGGGCGCATGCCTACCAGTTCGACAGCGATACCGCGACCTTCATCGTCGAATGCAGCGAGCAGACCTGGCAGCGCTTCGGCTTCGGCGCGATGTCGCAGCAGGAATCGATTGCCGTCTGCGAGCGCATCTTTGCCCGTCATCTCGGCGGCCACGCGCTGATGACCAACGCCAATCATATCCGCGGCTCGGCGTGGATCAATTTCCCGCGCGTCTTGTGCGAACGCTGGTCCTACAAGAACCTGGCGCTGATGGGCGACGCGGCGGCGAGCGCGCATTTCTCGATCGGTTCCGGCACCAAGCTGGCGCTGGAAAGCGCGGTGGCGCTGGCCGACTATGTCGAGTCCGAGCCAGACCTCGAGGCCGCCTTTAGCAAATATGAGGACGCCCGCCGCACCGAAGTGCTGAAGCTGCAGTCGGCGGCGCGCAATTCGCTCGAATGGTTCGAGGAGGTCGAGCGCTATCTCGGCCTCGATCCGGTGCAGTTCAACTATTCGCTGCTGACGCGTTCGCAACGCATCAGTCACGAAAATTTGCGGCTGCGCGATGCCGAATGGCTGGCCGGCGCCGAGGAGTGGTTCCAGCGCCGGGCCGGCGCCGGGGGCAACAATCTGCGTCGCGCGCCGATGTTCGCGCCGTTCCGGCTGCGCGGCATGGCGCTGCAGAACCGCGTCGTCGTCTCGCCGATGGCGCAGTACAAGGCGGTCGACGGCTGTCCGACCGATTGGCATTTCGCCCATTACGCCGAACGGGCCAAGGGCGGCGCCGGTCTCCTCTACATCGAGATGACGTGCGTCAGCGCGGAGGGCCGCATCACGCCTGGCTGCCCCGGTTTCTATGCGCCCGAGCATGAGGTCGCCTGGAAGCGGCTGGTCGAGTTCGTCCATGCCGAAACCGAGGCCAAGATCTGCGCCCAGATCGGCCATTCCGGTGCAAAGGGGTCGACCAGGCTCGGCTGGCAGGGAACCGACGTGCCGCTGCCCTCAGGCAATTGGCCCGTCATGGCAGCGTCTTCCGTGCCGTGGTCGCGGGAAAACCAGGTGCCGAAGGCAATGGACCGCGCCGACATGGATATGGTGCGCGGCCAGTTTGTCGCTTCGGCCGAGATGGCGGCGCGCTGCGGCTTCGACATGCTCGAAATCCACGCCGCGCACGGCTATCTCCTGTCCTCCTTCATCACGCCCTTGACCAACCGGCGCACCGACTCCTATGGCGGCTCGCTGGAAAACCGCATGCGCTACCCCTTGGAAATCTTTCATGCGGTGCGCGCCGCGTGGCCGGCCGAGAAGCCGATCTCGATGCGCATCTCCGCCAATGACTGGCTGGGCATCGAAGGCGTGACGCCGGCCGATGCCGTAGAGATCGCGCGGCTGCTGCATGAGGCCGGCGTAGACATCTGCGACGTATCGGCCGGCCAGACGTCGGCCGTGGCAAGACCGGTCTATGGCCGCATGTTCCAGACGCCGTTTTCCGATCGCATCCGCAACGAGGTCGGCATGGCGACGATGGCGGTCGGCAATATCTATGAGCCGGACCACGTCAACTCGATCCTGATGGCGGGCCGCGCCGATCTCGTGGCACTGGCTAGGCCGCATCTTGCCGATCCGTATTGGACGCTGCACGCGGCCGTCACGCTTGGCGATCGCGGCGTCAAATGGCCGGATCCCTATCTGCCCGGCCGCGACCAGCTCTACCGGGTGGCCGAACGCGAAGCGGCAGCGGGCTTGAAAATATGAGTGCCGCGGCGACGATTTCGGGGCGTCATGCGCTGGTCACCGGCGGCGGCTCTGGCGTCGGCCGCGCGATCGCGCTGGCGCTGGCCGGCGCGGGCGTTGACGTGACCATCTGCGGCCGGCGCGTGGAGCCGCTTGCCGAGGTCGCCGCGGAGAACAAGTCCATCTTCGCCATTGCCGCCGACGTCACCGACGAGACGTCGATGGCGTCGCTCTACGAGGCCGCGGAAGCGGCACGCGGAGCGTTCGACATCGTCGTTGCCAATGCCGGCATGTCCGGCAGTGCCCCGGCGCAGCGGACCTCGCTGGCAGACTGGCAGCGCACGCTCGACGTCAACTTGACCGGTGCGTTCCTGACGGTGAAGCCGGCGTTGGCCGGCATGGCAGTGCGCAAGACTGGCCGTATCATCTTCGTCGCTTCCACCGCCGGACTGAAAGGCTATCCCTATGTCGCAGCTTACGTTGCCGCCAAGCATGGCGTCGTCGGCCTGATGCGGGCACTCGCCGTCGAGACCGCCAAGTCCGGCATAACAGTGAATGCCGTGTGCCCAGGGTTTGTCGAAACCGAGATGCTGGAGAGCACCGTCCAACGCATTGTCCAAACGACCGGCCGCTCGTCCGAGCAGGCACGGACGAGCCTAGCCGCGACCAACCCGCAAGGCCGCTTCATCCAGCCGGAAGAAATTGCGGCCGCGGTACTTTATCTGTGTGGCGACGCCGCCCGGTCGATTACCGGACAGACGATTTCGATCTCCGGAGGTGAGACATGGTAGCCGGTCCCCTGCCCGCCCCGTCCGGACCCGGCAAGGACCGCCTGCGGCTGTGGATACGCCTGCTGCGCGCCTCGCGCACCATCGAGGCCGAGCTGCGCGAACGACTGCGGCAAGAGTTCAACACAACGCTGCCACGCTTCGACGTGATGGCCGCGCTCTACCGCGCGCCGGAGGGCATGCTGATGAGCGATCTTTCGCGCTTCCTGCTGGTGTCCAACGGCAATGTCACCGGCATCATCGACCGGCTGGTCTCGGAAGGGTTGGTGATGCGGGCCCGACGCAATGGCGACCGCCGCACCTCGATGGTGCGGCTGACAGAAGAGGGATCGAAGATTTTCGCCGTGATCGCCGCCGCGCATGAGAAATGGGTCGGCGAGTTGCTGGGCAATGTGAGCGAGGATGAGGCGCGCCGGCTGACCGGCATGCTGACCTCCTTCCGCAGCAATTGGGAGGGACGGGAATGACGAAGCTGGCCGGCCGCAAGCCGAAGCATTTCCTCTGGCAGGTCGAAGGCAAGATCGCAAAGATCCGGCTCGATCGACCGGAGCGCAAGAACCCGCTGACCTTCGACAGCTATGCCGAATTGCGCGACATATTTCGCGACCTTGTCTACGCCGATGATGTCGATGCTGTGGTGGTCCTGCCCAATGGCGGCAATTTCTGCTCGGGCGGCGATGTCCACGAAATCATCGGCCCACTGGTCAAGATGGACATGAAGGCGCTGCTCGCCTTCACCCGCATGACGGGCGATTTCGTCAAGGCGATGCTGAATTGCGGCAAGCCGATTATTGCGGCGGTCGATGGCGTGGCGGTCGGCGCCGGCGCGATTATCGCCATGGCCTCCGATATCCGCATCGCCACGCCCCAGGCCAAGACAGCATTCCTGTTCACCCGCGTAGGCCTTGCCGGCTGCGACATGGGCGCCTGCGCGATCCTGCCGCGCATCATTGGCCAGGGCCGCGCCGCCGAGCTGCTCTATACCGGCCGCACGATGAGTGCCGAGGAAGGCGAGCGCTGGGGCTTCTACAACCGGCTGGTCGATACCGCAACGCTTGAGGCCGACGCGCTCGACATGGCCGCGCGCATCGTTTCCGGCCCGACCTTCGCCCATGGCATGACCAAGACGCAGCTGAACCAGGAATGGTCGATGGGTCTCGACCAGGCGATCGAAGCGGAAGCGCAGGCGCAGGCGATCTGCATGCAGACCCGCGATTTCGAGCGGGCGTACACGGCTTTCGTGGCTAAGGAGAAGCCGGTGTTCGAGGGAAATTGAGATGATCGCTTCCACGCTGGCGGGACAGCACCCCCCTCTGGCCTGCCGGCCATCTCCCCCTCAAGAGGGGAGATTGGATATCAGGCCCGCTTTCGCCAATCTCCAACATCGCAGGGAGAGCCGTGGCAGCGAAGCCGCCAATCGCCCCCCTAGAGGGGGAGATGTCCAGCAGGACAGAGGGGGGCGCCGTGGAGCGCCAGGGCCGGAGAATTGTGGAGGCAGCAATGCCTGACCGTTCCTTCCTCTCCTGGCCGTTCTTCGAGGATCGCCACCGCGATCTGGCGGAGCGGCTGGAGGCATGGTGCGCCAAGAACCTGCCGGTCGCGCATGACGATGTCGACGCGGCCTGCCGCGAGCTGGTGGCCAAGCTCGGCCGGGACGGCTGGCTGAAGCCGACGGCGCTCGACACCGAAAACCCCTCGCCGCTCGACGTGCGCACGCTCTGCCTCACGCGCGAGACGCTGGCCCGGCATGATGGGCTGGCCGATTTCGCCTTCGCCATGCAAGGGCTCGGCACTGGCGCGCTCAGCCTGTTCGGCTCGCCCGACCAGCAGCACTGGCTGGCGAAGACACGGGCCGGCAAGGCGATTTCGGCTTTCGCGCTGTCGGAGCCGCGCTCGGGCTCGGACGTTGCCAATATGGAAATGACCGCCGCGCGTGACGGCGACAGCTATCTCCTATCCGGCGAAAAGACCTGGATCTCCAACGGCGGTATCGCTGACTTTTATGTTGTCTTTGCCCGTACCGGCGAGGCGCCCGGCGCCAAGGGGCTTTCCGCCTTTGTCGTGCCTTCCGAAACCGAGAGGCTGATCGTTGCCGAGCGGCTGGAGGTGATTGCGCCGCACCCGCTCGCCCGGCTGTCCTTCGACAATGCACGCATTCCAGCCTCGGCGCTGATCGGCAGACCCGGGGACGGTTTTCGCATCGCCATGTCCGTGCTCGACGTGTTCCGTTCGACCGTCGGCGCAGCGGCGCTCGGCTTTGCCCGGCGCGCGCTGGACGAAAGCATCACAAGAGTGGCCGAGCGCAGGCTGTTCGGTGCGCCGATGGCCGAGCTGCAGATGGTGCAGGGCCACATCGCCGACATGGCGCTGGATGTCGATGCCGCCGCGTTGCTGGTCTATCGTGCCGCCTGGACCAAGGACATGGGCGCGGCTCGGGTTACCCGCGAAGCCGCCATGGCCAAGCTGTTCGCTACCGACAAAGCGCAGGAGGTGATCGACAGGGCTGTGCAGCTGCATGGCGGCGACGGCGTCCGCAAGGGCCATATCGTCGAAAGCCTGTATCGCGAGATCCGGGCGCTGCGCATCTACGAGGGAGCGTCCGATGTGCAGAAGGTGGTGATTGCACGGCAAGTGATGGGAGCGGCCTGAGACGGGAGTTTGCGTGAAATTATTGTCTTCGAGTTTTGAGCGACCGGATTTGAGCATTGGGAGGTTTTGACATGCACACCATCCTGCAGCCGGAAGGCTGGGCGAAACCCGTCGGCTACGCCAATGGCGTCGCCGCGCGTGGGCAGCTTGTCTTCGTCGGCGGGCAGGTCGGCTGGAACGGACAGGGCCGCTTCGAGACCGATGATCTTGTCGGCCAGGTGCGGCAGACGCTGGCCAATATTGTTGCTGTGCTCGCCGAGGCCGACGCCAAGCCGCAACATATCACCTCGATGACCTGGTACTTTACCGACAAGGCGGAATATTTGGCCAATCTCAAGGGGATCGGCGAGGTCTATCGCGAGGTGATCGGCCGGCATTTTCCGGCGATGGCCGCCATGCAGGTGATGGCGCTGGTCGAGGATCGCGCCAAGGTTGAGATCCAGGCCACAGCGGTTATTCCGGAGTGACGGCAACACGCGGCAATTTTTTAAGCTTAAAACTTTCGCCTTGAAAAGCGCGGTACTTTGGATAGCATTCGATGTCTTGCGACTGCCGTGCCGGGAGGGCTTTCCGGCAGTCCCGTCACTTGACGCATCAAAACCGTGCGGGGCCAAACCCGTCCGATCACAACCAGAGGGAACGAAAATGAACTTCACCCGTCGCAACCTGCTGCTTCTTGCTGCTGCCATCGGCATCGCCGGCGGCCCGGCCTACGCCGAAGGCACGCTGAATGTCGGCGCCTATCCGACCAATCCGCCTTTTGAATACAAGAACGAGAGCGGCACGTTCGAGGGTTTCGAAGTCGACATCATCAATGAGGCGGCAAAGCGTATCGGCATGACCACTGATATCGCCGATCTCGGTTTCCAGGCGCTGTTCGCCGCCACCACCTCGAAGCGCATCGACGTCGCCATCTCGTCGATCACCATCACGCCGGAGCGGCTGAAGTCTCAGTCGTTCACGCAGCCCTACTATGATTCCGACATGGGCATCGCCGCGAAGGCCGACAGCCCGATCAAGGCCGAGGCCGACCTCAAGGGCAAGATCGTCGGCGTGCTGTCCGGCTCGACCGGCGAAGCCTGGGTCAAGGCCCACCAGGAAGCGGACGGGTTCAGTGACGTCAAGGGCTACGACACGCAGCAGAACTTGCTGCTCGATCTCAGCTCCGGCCGCGTCGATGCGGCGGTCAGCGATATTCCGGGCCTGGAATATTCTTTCACCAGGATGAAGGATCTCGCCGTAAAAGAGCGCATCAAGACCGGCGAGCAGTACGGTCTGATGATGACCAAGGACCACCCGCTGCTCGGCAAGCTGAACGACGCGCTGACCGCGATGAAGAAGGACGGCACGCTGGCCGCGATCCACAAGAAGTGGTTCGGCAGCGACGCACCTGCCGATTCCTCGACCGTCAAGGAAACTCCTATGCCGAAGGCCTGAGCGGCAGTTCACGCTTAAATGTCGTGCCGGCTTTCGATGCCGGCACGATTTCGGATTTCGGGCTCGGGCTCGAGCGTCGCGGGACGCCAAACGTTTCGGAAATGCTGCGATGTCGCTGCTGGACACCTTCTTCAACGCCGACGTCATGGTCTCCAGCCTGCCGGCGCTGTTGCGCGGCTTCCTGAACACCCTGCTGCTCGGAATCATGAGCATCGGCATCGGTATTCCCGTCGGCCTCGCGATCAGCCTGGTGCGGCTCTATGCGCCAAAGCCGCTTCGGCTGCTGGCTGTCGGCTACATTGACATTTTCCGGGCGATGCCGGTGCTGGTCGTGCTGATCCTGATCTACTATGCGCTGCCGTTCCTCGGCATTCGCCTGTCATCGTGGACGTCCGCGGTGATGGCCTTCGCCATCATCATGGCGGCCTATTCGGCCGAGGTGTTCCGCTCCGGTATAGAGAGCATTCCGCGCGGCCAGTTCGAGGCGGCGCAGGCGCTCGGCCTGCCGTTCTTGCTGACCTTGCGCAAGGTAGTGCTGCCGCAGGCGATCCGCATCGTCATTCCGCCAATGACCAGCAATTGCGTTTCGATGTTCAAGGATACTTCGCTCGCTTCCACCGTGGCGCTGCCCGAACTGCTGAAAGAAGCGACCAACGCGCAATCGCTCTATGCCAATCCTTCACCGCTGATCGGCGCGGCGCTGGTCTACCTCATCTTTCTCTGGCCGATGGTCCGTTTCGTCAGCCTCCTTGAACGCCGCTTTCAAACCGAAAAGACCCGCTAATCTGTCAGCGCACTTCGCAGGAGACGACCTTGAACCAGCATCAGATTTCGAAAACCGGCGATGCCGCAGCTTTCCCAGTCGAGACGATCCGCGCCATGTTTCCCGCCTTGCAGCAAGCCGGGGACTTCGTCTTCATGGACAATGCAGCCGGCGCGCAGATCCCGCAAAGCGTGCTCGATGCGGTCACCAACCATTTGGTCGCGCATAATGTGCAGCGCGGCGGCCGCTATGGCCGCAGCGTCACCGTCGACCAAGCCGTCGCCGGCGCTCGCGAAAGCGTGGCCTTGCTGATCAACGCCACCAACCCGGCGGAGATCTGTTTCGGCATGAACGCCACTTCGTTCATCCGCCTGGTCAGCCTCGGCATCGGCCAGATGCTTTCCGAGCGCCCAAACGGGGAGCGTGACGAGATCGTCATCACCGACATGGATCACGACGCCAATATCGCGACGTGGCTGGCGCTGGCGCCCGCCGGGGCCAAGTTCAAATGGTGGCGGATGCGCGACGACGGCAATCTGCATGTCGACGATTTGCGCCCGCTGGTCTCAGAGCGCACCCGGCTCGTCGCCTGCACGGTCACGGCCCATTCGATCGGCTCGATTGTCGACGTTGCCTCCGTGGCTGCGATTGCGCATGCGGCAGGCGCCGAAGTGTTCCTCGACTGCGTGCATTACGGGCCGCACGGGCTGATCGATGTGCAGGCCTGGGATTGCGACTATCTCGTCTGCTCCGGCTACAAGAATTTCTCGCCGCATATGGGCTTCCTGTGGGGCCGCTTCGAAACACTGAAGCGCCTGCCGACCTTCCGCGAGGATTTCATCCCCGACGAGCCGCCCCACAAAATCGAAGCCGGCACGTTCATCTACGAGAACGTCTCCGGCATGGATGCCGCGGTGCGCTACCTCGAATCGGTCGGCCGCAATTTCTTGTCCGAGAATAACCGGTCGCGCCGCGACAACATCGTCGCCGGCATGAATGCCATCCGCGACTACGAACAGGTGCTGGCGCGCGAAATGCTGGCGGTGCTCAAAGATTGCGGCGCGACGATCTACGGCGTGGCCGACGAGGCACGCCTCAGCGAGCGCGTGCCGACCTTCTGCTTCAATGTCGGCACGCTATCGCCGCAGAGGATCGTCGAGGAAATGGCCGAGATGCAGATCGGCATTCGCGACGGCCACATGTATGCGCCGCGTCTGATGAAGCGGCTCAACCTCGGCATGGACAGCGGCGCCGTGCGCGCCTCGCTGGTGCATTACAATACGATCGAGGAAGTCCGGCGCTTCGGCGAGGCGCTGCGCACCATCATCGCCCGGCTGTCCTGATCGGAGTGGGCGGCGGCGCCGGCGCGATCCTCGTGAAGCGCAAAGGCGGTCGCACCCGGGTTCTCCAAGCCGGGGCGCAATTGCATGCTTGGGATCAAGTAATCGCCGCCATTCTGCTGCCGATAACGAATGGGCCGGATTGTCTCGAGCGTTCGCATCCTTTCGCGCAGTCGCTCCGCGACAGGCTCGAAATCCGCCTCCCCGAAACGGTCCACCCTGTAAACCACGAACGGCGGAAGCACGTCGTAGCCCGGATAGTATAGAATCCCGTGATTGATCGGGAACAGCAGGTCGTCGATCGGGCCGTTGACGCCGCGGGCGGAGTAATGCTCTTCCCAGCCGCCTGCGGTCACGATCAGCATTGCGCGTTTGCCGGCGAGCGTTCCCTCACCAAAGCGGTCACCCCACCGCTTGTCGCTGTGCTCGCCAACGCCATAGGCGAAGCCGTAGGCGTACACGCGATCGACCCAGCCCTTGAGGATCGCCGGCATGGCGTACCACCACAGCGGGAACTGGAGGATCAGGGTGTCGGCCCATAGCAGTTTGTCGATCTCGGCTTTGACGTCATCGGTCAGAGTGTTGGTCGCAAAAGCCTTTTTGGAGGCGCCGGCCGGCAGGAAGCGTGCTTCGGGCGGCCACGACGGAAAGTCGGCACGGTCCACCTCGGCTTTCCAGCCGTCGGCATAGAGGTCCGACACCCGCACCTCGTGGCCTTGGGCCTCGAGTTCCCTGATGGCGACGTCACGCAGCGCGCCGTTGAGCGAACGCGGTTCAGGATGAGCAAAAACAAGCAGGACTTTCATGGGTCTACTCCGAAGAAGGACGATAGACACCAAAGGTAGCGAGCCGCGGGATGATCCACTATATGTAGGAAATGTATAAGATAATGCCGAATAATGGATAGATCGGACGTCACTCTCGAGCGCATGCGCACCTTCGTTCGCGTCGCCGAGCGCGGCAGCCTCTCGGCGGTGGCGCGCGAGCTCGGAGTTGGGCAGTCGACGGTCACACGGCATTTGCGAGAACTCGAGGAGGCCGTCGGAGTGCCCTTGCTCAGCAGGACCACCCGGCGTGTGACGATGACCGATGAAGGCAGCCGTTACTATGGCGACAGCGTCCAGGTCCTGCGCCTCGTTGAGCAGGCCGGCGATGAGGCGCGGGGCACGCGCGGCGCGTCGGCCGGCACGATCCGGATATCCTGCACGGCGGCGCTCGGGGTCTTGCACGTCAGCCGGCTGATCTTCGCCTTTCAGGATCGCTATCGCGATATCGGCATCGATCTTAGCCTCACCGACGAGCGCATCGACCTTGTGCGGGAGGGCGTCGACATCGCGCTTCGCCTGGGTCCGCTCACCGACAGCTCAATGAAACTGCGGGCGCTCGGGCAATCCCGGCGTCTGCTGGTGGCGGCGCCGGCCTATCTGGCGGCGCGGGGCAGACCGGCTGTCCCGCAGGATCTGCCTGGCCATGAAGGCATCCGGATGTCGAACATCGCGGGAAGCGACACACTCGCCCTGCAGGGGCCGGTCGGCAAACGCTTTGCGGTGCCCTTTGGCGGTCGATTTCGCGTCGACCATGGGCTTGCCGCGCGCGAAGCCATTGTCGCCGGACGCGGTATCGCACCCGCCCACCATTGGCTTGTCGACGATCTCCTGGCGGCCGGCCGCCTGGAAGTGGTCCTGCCGGGCTATTTTCCGCCTCCCGTCCCGCTGAGCATGCTGATCGTTCCGGAGCGTGCGGGCATTGCCCGGGTGCGGCTGCTGGTCGACTTTCTCGCCGAGCAGATCTCCGACATTCCGGGGATCGAGAAGCGGTAGCCGGCCGGCAAACCTCGCCGGATCAGGCGGCCTTCTTCTTCGCCAAACGTGCCTTGATGCTGGCAACGTCGGCACGTGGCGTCGCCGCGAACAGCGTCCTGGTGTAGCTGTGTTTGGGGTCGGCGAAGACCTCGTCGCGCGAGCCGTATTCGACCGCTTCGCCGAAATACATTACCATCACGTCGTCGGCGATGTACCGCACCACCGACAGGTCGTGGCTGATGAAAACATAGGTTAGCTGAAACTCGTCCTGCAGGTCGGCGAGCAGGTTCAGCACCTGCGCCTGCACCGAAAGATCAAGTGCCGAGACCGGCTCGTCCAGCACCAGAAGGCTGGGGTTGAGCATCAGCGCGCGGGCGATGGCGATCCGCTGGCGCTGGCCGCCCGAAAACATATGCGGGTAGCGATTAAAGTGCTCGGGGCCGAGACCGACCTTCTTTAGCATCTTCATGGCAAGATCGCGCCGCTCGTCGGCCGTGCTGTCGGTGTTGATGAGCAGCGGCTCGGCAAGCACGTCGCCGATCTTCTGGCGTGGATTGAGCGAACCATAAGGGTTTTGGAAGACGATCTGGACCTTGCGGCGCATTTCCTTCGACAGGCCGTTCCTGCCGATGTCTACCTTCTTGCCGTCGATGAAAAGCTCGCCGGAGGTCGCCGGGTCGATCAGGGTGATGATGCGGGCGAGTGTTGACTTGCCGCAGCCGCTCTCGCCGACGATGGCCAGCGTCTTGCCCTTGTCGACGCTGAACGAAACACCCTTGACCGCATGAACCGTACGGGAGGGGCGGAAAAGCCCGCCACCGACATGATAGTCGCGCACGATGTTCTTGCCTTCGACTACCGTCACGCTCATGAGGCGGTTCCTCCTGCGGACCGGGCTGCGACTACAGATGGGGCCGGCTCAAACAGCATGTCGGAAACAGTAGGCAATCGGTCGCCGACGGCGTTTTCCGGCAGCGCCGACAGGAGCGCGCGCGTGTAGTTGCTCTTGGGGGACTCGAACAGCGACAGCACGTCGGCCTCTTCCATCTTGCGGCCCTTGTACTGGACGATGACACGGTCGGCGGTCTCGGCAACCACCCCCATATTGTGGGTGATCATGATCAGGCCCATGCCATATTTGGCCTGCAGGCCGACCAGCAGATCGAGGATCTGCTTCTGGATGGTGACGTCGAGCGCCGTGGTTGGCTCGTCGGCGATCAAAAGCTTGGGATTGCAGGCGATGGCGATGGCGATCATGACGCGCTGACACTGACCACCCGACATTTGGTGCGGGAAGGAGCCCAGCCGTTCCTCGGGGTCGGCGATGCCGACCAACTTCATCAATTCGATGGCACGCGCCCGGCGCTGGGCGCGGTCCATGCCCATATGGAAGCGCAGCACCTCCTCGATCTGGAAGCCGACGGTGAAGCACGGGTTGAGGCTGGCGACCGGCTCCTGGAAGATCATCGAAATGTCCTTGCCGACGATCTTGCGCCGCTCGGATGGGCCGAGCTTGAGCAGGTCGATGCCGTCGAAGGCCATGCGGTCGGCCCTCACCGTCGCGGTGTTGGGCAAAAGCCCCATCACCGCCAGCATCGCCACCGACTTGCCCGAACCGGATTCGCCGACGATCGCCAGCACCTCGCGCGGTTCGACCGACAGGTCGATGCCTTGTACCGCCATGAATGGTCCAGCGGCGGTGTCGAAGGAAACGGTCAGGTTCTTGATCTCGAGAAGAGGCATTGGATTATGACCTCTTCAGCTTGGGATCGAAGGCATCGCGCAAGCCATCGCCGATCAGATTGATGGCCAGCACAGTGATCAGGATAGCAAGGCCGGGGAAGGTCACCACCCAAGGCGCGCGCAGGATGAACTCGCGCGCCGAGGCGAGCATCGTGCCCCATTCCGGCGTCGGCGGCTGCGCACCGACACCGAGGAAGCCGAGCGCCGCAGCCTCGAGAATAGCATTGGAGAAGGACAACGTCGCCTGCACGATCAGCGGTGCCAGGCAGTTCGGCAGGATCGTCCTCACCATCAAGCGAAGATGACCGGCACCAGCCACCTTGGCGGAGATGACATATTCGCGGTTCTTTTCGGCCATCACGGCGGCGCGGGTGAGGCGCGCGAAATGCGGCTGCAGCACCAGCGCGATCGCCAGCATGGCATTGAACAGGCCGGGGCCAAGGATCGCCACCAGCACGAGCGCCAGAAGCAGCGACGGGAAGGCCAGGATGATATCCATGATGCGCATGATCAGCGTGTCGACCCAGCCGCGGAAATAGCCGGCGAGCACGCCAAGCACGATGCCGCTGGTGAGCGAGAAGACAACGACCACAAGACCGATGAACAGCGAGAAACGCGCCCCGAAGATCAACCGTGAAAGCATGTCGCGGCCGACCGCGTCGGTGCCGAGCAGGAACATCGATTTGCCGCCTTCCTGCCAGGCAGGGGGTGCCAGCAGCGCATCGCGAAACTGCTCGTCGGGCGAATGTGGGGCGACGAACGGCGCAAAGATCGCCACCAGCACCAGCGCCGAAAACACGACAAGGCCGATGACCGCGCCGGTGTTCATCGAGAAGTAGTGCCAGAACTCGGCGAAAGCCCGTTGCCTGCCGCCTGTCGGGATGGAGGCGGCGGTAGCTTCGGCGGCGGATTCGTCGGTCATCTCACTGCACCCGGATGCGCGGATTGATGACGGCGTAGAGCACGTCGACGATCAGGTTCACCGCCATGACGATCAGCGCGATGATCAGCAATCCGCTCTGGACGACGACATAGTCGCGCTTGCCGATGGCATCGATCATCCATTTGCCGATGCCCGGCCAGGAAAAAATGGTCTCGGTCAGAATGGCGCCCGCCATCAAGGTGCCGACCTGCAGTCCAATGGTGGTGACTACCGGGATCAGCGCGTTGCGAAAAGCGTGCAGACCGATGACGCGGCGAGGCGCCAGGCCCTTGGCGCGCGCGGTGCGGACATAGTCCTCGCCCAGCACCTCGAGCATCGCCGAGCGCGTCTGGCGCGCTATGACGGCAAGCGGGATCGTCGCCAGCACGATCGACGGCAGGATCAAATGGCTGACGGCAGATTTGAAAGCGCCGCTCCTGCCGGAGATCAGGCTGTCGATGAGCATGAACCCGGTCGTCGGCCTGAAGAAATACTGCAGGCCGATGCGGCCGGAAACCGGCGTCCAGCCGAGATAGCCGGAGAAGAAGATAATGAGCAGCAACCCCCACCAGAAGATCGGCATCGAATAGCCGGTCAGCGCGACACCCATCGTCGCCTGGTCGAACCACGAGCCGCGCTTGACCGCGGCGAAGATACCGGCAGGAATGCCGAGCAGGACGGCGATGATCAACGCCACTGTCGCCAGTTCCAGCGTGGCTGGAAACAGCGCCTGGAATTCACCGAGCACTGGCCGCTTGGTGGCAATAGATATGCCGAAATCGCCGGTCAGGACCCTGCCGATATATTCCAGGTATTGGATGACATAGGGCCGGTTGTAGCCAAACTGCTCGATGAGCTGGGCGTAGCGCTCGGGGCTGACGCCGCGCTCGCCCGCCAGGGCCAGGATAGGATCGCCGGGCAGAAGCCGGACGAAAGCAAACGCCGCCAGCGATATGCCCAACACGGTCGGGATGATCAAAGCGAGCTTGTGGAGGAGATAACGGAGCATCTTGCTTCATAGAACGGCGGCGCGGGAAGTCCAGCGCCGCCGTTCAATTTCTCAGGACTTATTCGGTGACGTCGACGCCGTCAAACCGATGAATGCCGAGCGGGTCCATAACGAAGCCCGACACCTTCTTGTTCATCGGCATGAAGACCTTGGAGTGGGCGATGGTCAGCCACGGAGCCTCACGCTTGAACACCACCTGAGCTTCCTCGTAGATCTTGGTGCGCTCGGCGACGTCCGTCGTCGCCTTGCCTTTTTTCAGCAGGGCTTCGAATTCCTGGTTGCACCAGATCGCATAATTGGACTGGCCGATGGCATCGCAACCGAGCAGGAAAAAGAAGTTGTCCGGATCGCCATTGTCACCGGTCCAGCCCAGTTGGAAGGCGCCGTCGCGATCCTTAGCCTTGCCGCGCTGGCGATACTCGGTCCATTCGTAACTGACGATCTCCGCCTTGACGCCGACGGCGGCATAGTCGGCCTGGATCAACTCGGCGACGCGCTGGGCGTTCGGGTTGTAGGGGCGGCTGACCGGCATAGCCCAGATCTTCATCGACAGATCCTTGACGCCTGCATCGGCCAGCATCTTCTTGGCCGCCTCCGGATCATAGGGATCGTCCTTGATGTCCTTGTTATAGGACCACATGGTCGGCGGGATCGGGTTGATGGCCGGCGCGCCGGCGCCCTGATAGACCGCGTCGATGATCGCCTTCTTGTTTACCGCCATGTTGAGGGCCTTGCGGACCTCGACCTTGTCGAAGGGCGGCTGCGTCGTGTTGTAAGCCATGTAGCCGATGTTCAGGCCTTCCTGCTCGTCGACCTTGAGGTTCGCGTCAGCCTGCAGTCCGGCAATGTCGGCCGGCGCCGGGTATGACATGATATCGCACTCGCCCGCCTTCAGCTTCTGCGCGCGTACGGCCGGATCGGGCGTGATGGCGAAGATCAGATCGTCGATCTTCTGTCGCCCGCCATAGTAGCCGTCCCATGCTGCATAGCGCACGACCGCATCGACCTGATAGTCGACGAACTGGAACGGACCAGTGCCGACCGGCTTCTGGGTGAACTGCTGCCTGGTGCCGGCCTTGTCGAGTTGGTCGGCATATTCCTTGGAGACGATCGAGGCGAAATCCATGCCGAGGTCCGGCAGGAACGCGACTTCAGGCTTGTTCAGCACGAATTTCACCGTCAGGTCGTCGACCTTGACGATTTCCTTCAGGAGATCGGGAAAGCCCATGCCGGTGAAATATTCCCAGCCGGTGCCTTCCAGATAGCTGTACCACGGGCTTTCTTTCTTCCACTGGCGTTCGAAGGAAAAGATCACGTCGTCGGCGTTGAGGTCGCGCGTCGGCGTGAAATAATCGGTCGTCTGGAATTTCACACCCGGGCGAAGCTTGAAGGTGTATTCGAGACCGTCGTCGGAAACCGTCCAGCTCTCGGCCAGGCCGGGCGAGATGGTGGTCTTGCCATGCTCGAACTCGACCAGGCGCGAATAGATGGTGCGCGATGAGGCGTCGAAGTCGTTGCCGCCGCTCCATGGCGACGGGTCGAAGCCGGCCGGCGAAGCCTCCGAGCAATAGACCAGTTGTTTTGCATTGGCCATGCCGCCGAGGACGCTTGCAGCCAGCAACGCGGCTGCAAAAGTCAGTTTCTTTTTCATTGAGCACTCCCTGATGTTCTTCCAAGCCCCTCTATCAGGCTCGCGAAGGCCGCATATAAGCACCGTTTTTCTAGCTTTGGAACTGCTTGTTTGCCTAACCCACGGGAAGCAGAAAAAAATTCCGGCACGCGGCAAATTGTGGAAAAAACGAGCCGAATCCGCAGATCACGACATTATTAGCGACTTCAATTTTTTGTTGATCGGCGATGCCGCCAATTGTGGGAATCGAGCCGTTCGGTTCAAGAGATGCGCATCCGAAAACCGGTCGCGGCCGAGAGGTTTGACGGCAAGTCTTACCGCACTCCAGGTGGCGAGGCTTGCACGGCCGTCGCTTGTGGCAATACATAGATAGGTGGGCAGCGTGCCGGAATTTCCCACGTTCCGGACATTGCGGCAAGCGTGGGATATCGTTGTGATCAGGGCGGTGGTGGCGCGCAAGCATGCCGAAACAATAAGAACGATTGAGGGAGCGACAGGTGGCAAAACCGGCAAAGACAACCAACGCGGCGAAAGCAAAGGCCGAGGCAACATCGAAAGCAGTCAAGTCAAAAGCGGCCGGCGCCAAGCCGACGGCTACCGCAAAGGCAAGCGCGAAGCCGGCGGCGAAGACCACGGCTGGAGCGGCTGCTAAACCGGCAACCGGCAAGACGGCGCCTGCTGCAAAGTCTGCCGCCAAGCCGGCGGCGAAGGCAGTGCCGACAGCGCCACGACTGCCGGCAGGTCCGGCCAAGAGATTACCAAAGGCGATCACGTCGCTGGCCGCCGGCCTGCCGGAAAAACCGTGGCTCCAGAGTTACCCAAAAATCGTGCCGGCCGAGATTGGCGACCTGCCCTCCAGCTCGATCGGCGACTTTCTCGTCGCCGTGTGCAAGGAGTTTGCGAATCGGCCGGCCTTCGTCTGCATGGGCAAATCGATCACCTATGCCGACCTCGAGCGACAGTCGGCCGCCTTCGGCGCCTATCTGCAATCAACGGGGCTGCAGAAGGGCGCGCGCGTCGCCCTGATGATGCCGAATGTGCTGCAATATCCGGTGGCGATTATGGCAGTGCTTCGCGCCGGCTATGTCGTGGTCAACATCAATCCGCTCTACACGCCGCGCGAGCTGGAGCACCAGCTCAAGGATTCCGGCGCTCAAGCCATTGTCATCCTCGAAAATTTTGCCTGCACCCTGCAGGCGGTGATCGCCAGGACCGCAGTCAAGCATGTCGTGGTCGCCTCGATGGGCGACATGCTCGGCGGGCTCAAGGGAACGATCGTCAACTTCGTTGTACGCCGCGTCAAGAAGATGGTGCCGGCATGGTCGCTACCCGGCCATGTCAAGTTCAACGCCGCGCTGAAGGCCGGCACCGGCAAGGCCTTCAGGCCCGCAAAGGTCGCGGCCGACGACATCGCTTTCCTGCAATACACAGGCGGCACGACCGGCATCTCCAAGGGCGCGATGCTTTTGCACAGCAACATTTTGGCGAACGTCGCGCAGAATGCGCTGTGGGCCGAAGACGCTTTTACCGTCAAGCCGAAGCCGGCGCATCTGAACTTCCTCTGCGCGCTGCCGCTCTATCACATATTTGCGCTGACGGCGAACGTGCTGGTAGGCATGCAGCAAGGCGCGCAGAATGTCCTCATCCCCAATCCGCGCGACATTCCCGGCTTCGTCAAGGAGCTGCAGAAATACCCGATCCACATCTTTCCGGGCCTCAACACGCTGTTCAATGCGCTGCTCAATAATGAGGATTTTCGCAAGCTCGATTTCAAGCCGCTGATCCTGACGCTGGGTGGCGGCATGCCGGTGCAGAGGGCCATCGCCGAACGCTGGAAGGCGCTGACTGGCTGCCCGATCAGCGAGGCCTATGGGCTCACCGAAACCTCGCCGGGAGCAACGATCAACAAATTCAGCGACGGCGTTTACACCGGCACGATCGGCCTGCCGCTGCCCTCGACCGAGATCGCGATCCGCGACGACGACGGCAACAATTTGCCGCTCGGCGAAGTCGGCGAAATCTGCATCCGCGGACCGCAGGTGATGGCCGGCTACTGGAACCGGCCGGACGAGACCGCCAAGGTGATGACCGAGGACGGCTTCTTCAAATCGGGCGACATGGGCTTCATGGACGACCTTGGCTACACCAAGATCGTCGACCGCAAGAAGGACATGATCCTGGTTTCCGGCTTCAACGTCTATCCGAACGAACTCGAGGAAGTGGTGGCGCAGCATCCAGGCGTACTCGAAGTTGCCGCGATCGGCGTGCCGGACGAGCATTCGGGTGAAGTGCCGAAGCTGTTCGTCGTCAAGAAGGACCCGGCACTGACCGCCGACATGCTGACGGCTTATTGCCGCGAGAACCTGACCGGCTACAAGCGTCCCAGGTATATTGAGTTCCGCACCGAGCTGCCGAAGACACCGGTCGGCAAGATCCTGCGACGGGCGTTGCGGGGCTAGGCGCAGCTTGAGCGATTGCATCGCCGGCGCCAACGCCGTGAGCATAGGTTCGCGCCCGGACCCGGCACAGTTCATCCGGGCGAACATGCGGATCGCCCCCGTGCCCGCGCTTCCCGAAATTCGGCTTTACACCGCCCATCCGGGAAGCGGGCTCAGGCGGCTTCTCGAATGGAACCAACATGCGACCGAAGAAGACGGACCTGAACCGGAGCCACCGTACTGGGCCTATGTCTGGGCCGGCGGCGCGGTGCTCGCCCGCTACATATTCGACCGGCCGGAGACCGTGGCCGGCCGTTGCGTGCTCGACCTCGGCGCCGGTTCGGGTCTCGTCGGCATTGCAGCGGCAAAAGCCGGGGCAAGCGCGGTCGTGGCGGCCGAGATCGATCGCAACGGTGTGGTTGCGCTCGGCCTCAACGCGACTGCGAACGGCGTCGCTATCATGATCATTGGCGAAGACATCACCAGCGGTCCGCCGCCACCGGTGGATGTCGTGGTGGTCGGCGACCTGTTCTACGCCCATGATCTCGCCGGCCGGGTCGTCCCCTTCCTCGACCGCTGCCTTGCAGCCGGCATCGCCGTGCTGATCGGCGATCCGGGCCGCGCCTATCTGCCCCGCTCGCGGCTTCGCCTGCTGGCCGAATACGAGGTGCCGGATGTCGGCGAAGGCAGGAATGCGGCGATGAAACCGAGCGGCGTGTTCTCGTTCGGACCAGTTAGCTGCGAGTCTAGACTGTCTCGCTGACCCGCGCCGAAAGAAAATCAGGCAGGTCGGCCACCGAATCCAGAATGACGTCGGCTGTCTGGGACAGCGATTCACGTGTGCCGGTGCCGGACAGCACGCCGACCGCCAGACCGCAGCCGCCCGCCCGCGCCATTTCAAGATCGTGACGGTTGTCGCCGACCATGGCGATTGCCGAGGGCCTGAGCCCCGTCAGATCAGAGAAGGCAAGGATCGTATCCGGCGCCGGTTTTGGATTGGCCACCGCGTCGTAACCATAGGCGGCGTCGAAAAGCTGCGCGACGCCCAGCGTGACCAGGGTCTTTTCCGCGCCGCTGGTCGAGTCGTTGGTGGCGACACCAAGCCGGTAGGATTTTCTGTGAAGCAGGCCAAGCGTCTCGACCACGCCCGGCAGCGCCACCGCCATTGCCGATCCTTGCGCCGAGGTGATGGCGTTGAAGCGGGCGACGGCAAGCATCTGGTCCTCGTCGGACAGCCGTGGAAACCACAGCTCGACGACGTCCATGTTGGTACCGGAGGCAAAAATCGAATCCGGCTTGAAGCGCTTGGTGGCGAAATCGAAACCCGCCGCCGCAAGCAGCCTGTCTGCTTTCCAGCGATCGCCTTCGGCCGCATCCATCGCCATGAAGTCGGCGATGCCCAGCCATGTCGCGTTGAAATCCACGAGCGTGCCGTCCTTGTCGAACAATATTCCCTTGATGTCCGCCAAGCTTTTCACTCCGGGCCGCGCAAGCGGTGGATGTATTCCACCAGTCCGGCAGTCGAGGCATCCCGCTTTGCGGCGTTCTCCTTGCCTTCAACGACGGGCAGCAGCCCGGTCGCCAGTTCCTTGCCGAGCTCGACGCCCCACTGGTCGAAGGAGTTGATGTTGAACAGCGTGCCTTCGACGAAGACGCGGTGTTCGTAAAGCGCAATCAGCCGTCCGAACGTGTGGGGGTCGAGTTTCCTGTAGAGGATCGTCACTGAGGGGCGGTCGCCGGAGAAGACGCGGTGCGGAGCAATCCTGTCGACATCGGCCGGCTTCATGCCTTTCGCCAGCATCTGCGCGCGCGCTTCGTCCAGTGTGCGGCCCTTCATGAAGGCTTCCGACTGCGCCAGGCAATTGGCAAGCAGAAGGTCGTGGTGATGCTTCAGTTCCGGCTCGTGGCCGACGGCAGCGGCGAGGAATTCGACCGGAATGAAATCGGTGCCCTGATGCAGAAGTTGGAAGAAGGCATGCTGGCCATTGGTGCCGGGCTCGCCCCAGACCAGCGGGCCGGTCGGCGTCGTTACAGCGCCGCCGTCCAGGGTGACGCTCTTGCCGTTCGATTCCATGTCGAGCTGCTGCAGATAGGCCGGCAGCCTGGACAGACGCTGATCGTAGGGGATGACGGCGCGAGCGGGGTATTTGCAGATCACGCGGTGCCACCAGCCAATCAGCCCCATCAGCGCCGGCAGGTTCTTCGCCAGCGGGGCGGTGCGGAAATGCTCGTCCATCTCATGGGCGCCGTCGAGAAAGGCGCGAAAATCCTTCGGGCCGATGGCGATCATCACCGGCAGACCGATCGCACCCCAGACGGAATAGCGCCCGCCGACCCAGTCCCAGAAGCCGAAGACGCGATCGGGCGCGATGCCGAATTTGGCGACCAGGTCGAGCGCCGTCGAGACGGCGGCGAAATGCTTGCCGACCGCTTCCTTGCCGAGCGCCTTCTCGACCCATCTGCGCGCGGTTTCGGCATTGGTCATCGTCTCGACCGTGGTGAAGGTCTTGGAGGCGATGATGAACAGGGTGGTTTCGGCGGAAAGACCCTTCAGCGTGTCGTGGATATGGGCACCGTCGATATTGGATACGTAATGCGCGCGCGGCCCGTCATGATAGGGCGCCAGCGCCAGCGTCGCCATGGCCGGGCCGAGATCGGAGCCGCCGATGCCGATGTTGACGATGTCGGTGATCTTCTTGCCGGTCGCGCCGGCCGCCTTGCCGGAACGCACCGCGTCGGCGAACGCACCCATCGCGTCGAGTACGGCAAGGACTTCCGCCTTCACGTCCTGGCCGTCGAGCACGATGCCCTTGCCGGTCAGGTTGCGCAGCGCCGTGTGCAGCACGGCGCGGCCTTCAGTGACGTTGATCTTCTTGCCGGCAAACATCGCGTCGCGCCGGCCTTCGAGGTCAGCGGCCTCAGCCAGTTTCTCCAGCAACTCCATAGTCCGCGCATCGACCGCGCATTTCGACCAGTCGAGCAGCAGGTCGCCGTCACTGGCGGAGAATTTCTCGAAGCGCTGCGGATCGGCAGCGAAAGCTTCGCGCATCGAGCCCGATTTGGCCGCACGGTGATCGCGCAATGCGTCGAGCTGCTTTTGAAAGGACGATTGATCCACTGCTTCGCTCCGGTCTCTTGAGATGCATCTTATCAGGCCGGATGTTTCCGGCGCGTGTCGTCGCGGCAAACTATCGGGTCGAATTCCATCTGTTTCAATGCGCAGCGATGCCGCAGCGCAGCGTGGGCCGGCTCAAAGGATCACTGGCATAAATCCCAGCGATCAGAAAAATTGATTGGCGCAACACCTTGTGCCACCGGTACATTCGACTGGTCCAGCCACGTGAAAAAAGCTGGCCATCGAGGAACATCTCCCATGCCACAGCGAAACGACACGGCCATATGGTCCGGCCTGTTCCGGATTTCGGCGGAATCCGGTCAGACCCTGCAGGCGCAGATCCGCCAGGCGATCGTCGCCGCCATCCTCGACCGGCAGATCGCGGCTTCCATGCCGCTTCCGTCCTGCCGGATTCTTGCCGAAAAACTCGGCGTGGCGCGCGGCACCGTGGTGCTGGCCTTCCAGCAGCTGGTCGACCAGGGCTTCCTGGTGGCGCGCGAGCGCCGCGGCCATTTCGTCAATCCCGAAGTGCTGGCGACGCCGGCCAAGCCGCACCAGAAGGCGCCCGACCAGGCCAGCGAGATCGACTGGAAGGCGCGTCGGCAGATCGCGGCGAGCGACATGCCGCCGCCGGCCAAGCACGACAACTGGATCAAGTCGTCATACCCCTTCGTCTATGGCCAATTCGACCCGGCGCTGTTCCCGACCGCCGAATGGCGCGAGTGCAACCGCATGGCGTTGGCGGTGCTCGAAATCCGCAACTGGGCATCCGACATGGTCGACCGCGACGATCCGCTCCTGATCGAGCAGATCCAGGCACGGCTGCTGCCGCGACGCGGCATCTTCGCCAATCCGGACGAGATCATCGTGACGTTGGGCGCGCAGAACGCGCTTTACATGCTGGCGACGCTGTTGATGACCAAGGGCTCCAAGGTGGCGATGGAGGACCCGGGCTATCCCGATGCACGTTCGATCTTCCGGCTGGCCGGCGCCGAGATCCAGCCGGTTCCGGTCGACCACTCCGGCATCGTAACCTCGGCCATTCCCAATGATTCCGGCTTCGTCTTCGTCACGCCCAGCCACCATTGCCCGACCATGGTGCCGCTGTCGGCGGAGCGGCGGCAGGAGCTTTTGGCGCGCGCCAACCGGCACAACCAGATCATCATCGAGGACGGATATGACAGCCAGCTCCTGGACGAGGCGCCGCAGCAGGCGCTGAAGAGCCTCGATCGCTCCGGCCGCGTCGTCTATGTCGGCTCGATGTCGAAGACGCTGGCTCCCGGCCTCAGGCTTGGCTACATCGTCGCCTCGGCCGGGCTGATCTCCGAGCTTCGGGCGCTACGCCGCTTCATGCTGCGCCATCCGCCGGCGAACAACCAGCGCGCCGTGGCGCTCTTTCTGTCGCTCGGCCATCACGAGGCGCTGGTGCGGCGGCTGTCGAGCGCCTTCGACGAGAGGCGCAAGCGTCTGGTCCATGCGATTTCCGCCTTCCTACCGGAGTGGCGCTCGACCGATTCGGCCGGCGGCACGTCGCTCTGGCTCGAGGGGCCGCGCGGCACCGATTCGCGCGGGCTGGCGGAGGCCGCGGCCTCGCGCAGCGTCATCATCGAGCCTGGCGACCGCTTCTTCGACCGCACCGAAAAGCCATCGCGTTTCATGCGCTTGGGCATTTCCTCGATCGCGTTGCAGCACATCGAACCCGGCATCCGCGAACTGGCGACGGCAGCTGGACGCAGGCCGGCAGCGGCCTGATCTCCCTTCCCCGACCGGAGCCTGGCGCATGTGGTGCGGCTCCGGTTCTTTAGCTCCTTGGCATATTCGACGGGACCGGCTGGCACATAGGCTGTGCCAATGCCGGCGGCATAGTCGCTGTGTAGAGGGACGAAGCAGGCCGATGGTGGACCAACCGCCGCGCGTTCCTGCCGATGAAGGTGGAGTGCTTCCATGCCAGTGGCTGTCGAACAGCAGGACACGCCGGCGAACCGTCGTCCACAGCGCTCCGGTCTTCGCGAAACAGGACATGCCATGCGATCAGCTCCTCTGATGGAGGACACCGGACCACGACACCAGGCCATCGAGGGCGGCAGCTACGGGCCGCTGCGCCGGGATGACTGCGAGCGCATCCACGAGGGCGTGCTGACGCTCCTGGAGACGGTGGGTTTCGCCAATGCCATCCCTTCCTGCATAAAGGTGCTGACCAAGGCGGGGGCGGTCCATGGCGACGACGACCGTGTGCGCTTTCCACGCGCGCTAGTGCTCGACTCCATCCAGCGGGCGGCACGACATTTCACACTTCATGGCCAGGACGCCAGGCACGACATGGTGGTCCAGGGCAAGCGCGTGCACTACGGCACGGCAGGTATCGCCGTGCACCTGGTGGATCTGGAGAAGCGCGAGTACCGCGAATCCAAGCTGCAGGACATTTATGATGCTGCCCGCATCGTCGATGGGCTGGACAACATCCATTTCTTCCAGCGGCCGATGGTGGCGCGCGACATCGCCGATCCGCTCGAGATGGATTTCAACACGCTCTATGCCTGTGTGATGGGGACATCGAAGCACGTCGGAACATCCTTCACCGTGCGTGAGAACGTGAAGCCGGCGCTTGAGATGCTGTACGCCATCGCCGGCGGCGAGGAGAATTTCCGCGCCCGGCCATTCGTTTCTAACTCTAACTCATTCGTCGTGCCGCCGATGAAGTTCGCCGAGGATGCCTGCGGCGTGCTCGAGGCTTGCGTTGAAGGCGGCATCCCGATCCTGCTGCTCTCGACCGGCCAGTCCGGCACCACAGCACCCGCGGCGATGGCCGGCGCCGTCGTGCAAGCGGTGGCCGAAGTACTGGCCGGCCTGGTCTATGTCAATGCGCTCAAGCTGGGCCATCCGGCGATCTTCGGCGCCTGGCCGTTCATGTCGGACCTGCGTACCGGCGCCATGGCCGGCGGGTCGGCCGAGCAGTCGGTGGCAACGGCGGCCTGCGCCCAGATGGCGCAATTCTACGATCTGCCCGGCGGCTCGGCCGCTGGCATGACGGATTCGAAACTGCCCGACATTCAATCCGGCTACGAAAAGGGCATCACCAATGTGATGGCCGGCCTCTCCGGCCTCAACCTCGTCTACGAGGCGGCCGGCATGCATGCCTCGCTGCTCGGCTTCTGCCTGGAGAGCCTGGTCATCGACAACGACATGCTCGGTCATTGCCTGGGCTGCGCACGTGGCATCGACGTGACTGACGAGGCCCTGTCGATCGACAGCATCACCGAGGTCTGCCTCAAAGGCCCAGGCCACTATCTCGACAGCGAACAAACGCTCAAGCTGATGCAGACCGATCATCTCTATCCCGCCTTCGCCGATCGTTCCTCACCGAAGGAATGGAACGAAAAAGGCCGACCTGATATATTGCTGCGTGCGATCACCGAGAAGAAACGCATTCTTGCCGAACGATTTCCGCGCCACGTGCCAAAACAGGTCGACGACAGATTGCGTGCCCGCTTCGGCAGCCTGATCCACCTGCCGCGTACGCATATGGGCGGCTGACCGGAGACGCGTTCGTGCAGCCATACAGCCACCACCCAGAGCCAATTCCGGACGAAAACCGCTTCACAGCTTTCCTGGAATTGCCCCAGGACCAACCATCGGGCAGAACGACAAATGAGTGCGCATCCTATCCTGCAAGCCCACACCGACGGCGACGCGATCGATCGGCTGGTGGCGTCTCACCGGCCCGGCCACGGCCTGGTGCGTGCCTTCTATCATGACCCGGCGATCTTCGAGCGTGACATGGAACGTGTCTTTCGCCGCCACTGGCATTGCCTGGCCCATGCCAGCGTTATCCCGAACCCCGGCGATTTCGAGCTGTTCAAATTGGGCGACGAGGCGGTCATCCTGACGCGCGGCATGGATGGCACCGTGCATGCTATGCTCAATGTCTGCCGCCACCGCGGCGCCGAGGTCTGCACCAAGGAGAAGGGCAACGCGAAGATGTTCGTGTGTCCCTACCACGCCTGGACCTATTCCAATGACGGGTCGTTGCGCGCTGCCCGCCTGATGCCGAAGGATTTCGACCGCACGGCGCACGGGCTGAAGAAGCTTCATGTCCGCGTTGCCTCCGGGCTGGTTTTCATTTCCTTCGCGGAGACGCCGCTCGATTTCGATCCAATCGAACAGTCGCTGCGCACAAGCTGCGGCCAGTATGGCTGGGGCGACGCCAAGGTGGCGTATCGCCAGTCCTATCCGCTCGACGCCAACTGGAAGCTCGCCGTCGAGAACTATGTCGAATGCTACCATTGCGGGCCGGCGCATCCGGAATATTCGCAGACGCATGCGCTGGAAAAGCCGGCCGAGATGATCGAGCAGCTCAACGCGGCGATGGAGCAGCGCACCTGCGCGCTCGGCATCGAGATCGGCAGCGCCAACCGCTGGCAGAACTCGGCGGCCGGTCAGGAAGCAATCCATACCTTCCGCTATGCGCTCTATGATGGCGTTTCGAGCGGCAGCCAGGATGGCTCGCCGGTGGCCCCGCTGATGGGCCGATTCACCGACTATGACGGTGGCGTCACCTCCATCCATCTCGGCGGCACGACCTTTCTCGTCTGCTATCCCGATCACGGCATGATCTACCGCTTCATCCCGAAAACGGCGGGCACCTGCGAGATGGAGCTGATCTGGCTGGTGCGCGGCGACGCGGTCGAGGGCCAGGACTACGATCTGGAGAAGCTGACCTGGCTGTGGAAGGTCACCACCCAAGAGGACAAGAAGATCATCGAGCACACAGCGCGTGGCGTGCGCTCGCACTATTTCGTGCCGGGGCCGATCGCGCCGATGGAATACAACGAACTGCGCTACATCGGCTGGTATCTTGAGGAGATCAGCCGGGCTTGATCGACTCGGCTGCCGCGGGGGGATCCGGCAGATCTTGCCTGTCGCGTCATTCCGCGCTGAGCCCGTATCGGTCGACGACTTCGGCGTTGATCAGCTTGGCATGCAGCGTCATCAGCACGATCTGTGCGTCGAAGCTGTCGCCGGCCTCAAGTGCCGCCTCGATGCGGCGCTCGGCTTCCAGCGTCCGTTGATGGCCATTGGCTTGCTCGAAGGTTTCGGGACCCGCGATGCAATAGCTGCACAATTGTGCCACCGACGCATAGATGCCCGGCGGCGGCTCGTCGGGCCAGTGATCCTTCATCAGATTGACGATCGTGAGTTTTACCCCCTCCGGCACAAGGGCGGGATGCAGATCGGCGCCGCGCAATGCATCGTCGAGCTGCCTCAAGTCGCCCGAGCGACCGAACATTCCAAGGAAGCCGAGGGAAGAACGCCGTTGCGCCATAATGGTCCAACCGTTCCCAACCAGTTAGGTGGTTCACAAGCGGAATACAAAAGCAGCGGCATCCAAAGCGTCGCGTTTAAGTAGATTCAGGCGATGCGCTTCAAGTCCTTGCAGGCATCAGCTACTTACCGCCAGCAACAAGACACCGGCCAGCGCCGATCCGGCAAGCGTCGGCAGCATACCGATCTTCAGCTTCAGAATGGCGATCATCGAGGCACAGGAAAGCAGCGCCGCGCGCCAGTCTATCGATGAAAGCACCGGCACGTCCATTCCAAGCCCGACATTGCGCACTTCGCCGAAGATGACGTGCAAGCCGAACCATAGAGCGAGATTCATGATGACGCCGACGACGGCGGCGGTGATCGCACCGAGCGCCGCCGACAGCGCCTTGTTGCCGCGCAGCGCTTCGATGTAAGGCGCGCCAAGGAATATCCATAGGAAACATGGGGTAAACGTCGCCCACAGCGTGAACAGCCCGCCAAACAGTCCGGCAACCAGCGGCGCCAGCAAGCCCGGCTGGCGGAACGCGGCAACGAAGCCGACGAACTGCAAGACCAGGATGAGCGGACCCGGCGTGGTTTCGGCAAGTCCAAGGCCGTCGACCATTTCACCGGGTGCCAGCCAGCCGAAGTACTCGACCGCTGCCTGCGCGACATAGGCAAGGGCTGCGTAGGCGCCGCCGAAGGTGACGACCGCCATGACACTGAAGAAGCCACCGATTTGCGTCCAGACGCTGGCAGGGCCGGTGAAAGCCCAGACCAGCAGAACAGGCCCCAGCCAGATCGGCAGCCAGATCGCCAAAGTGCGCGGCGCGTGCCATCGTGTCGGCCTGACGTGGGTCAGTTCACCGCGCTCGAACATCAGATCGACCACGCCCTTTATGTCGGGAACATCGCCCTTGCCATGCGAGGCGCCGGAAAAAACTGCCGGCGCACTACGGTTGCCGATCCAGCCTGCCAGCCCGGCAAGCAGCACGATCAGCGGAAACGGCACGTTCAACGCGTAGATGGCGATGAAGGCGGCGAGTGCGATCGACACCATGACCGGGTTTTTCAGCGCGCGTCTGCCGATCCGGATCACCGCCTCGATGACAATGGCGAGCACGGTCGCCTTGACCCCGAAAAACAGCGCTGCGACGAGTGGTACATCGCCATAGAGCGCATAGAGGCTGCTCAGGACGAGCATGACAAGCGCGCCCGGCACGACGAAGAGGAGGCCAGCAACAAGGCCGCCGACCGTTTTGTGCAGCAACCAGCCGATATAGATGGCGAGTTGCTGGGCCTCAGGGCCAGGCAGCAGCATGCAGTAGTTCAACGCATGCAGAAAGCGCTGTTCGCCGATCCAGCGCCGTTCCTCGACCAGTTCCTTGTGCATGAGCGCGATCTGCCCGGCCGGGCCGCCAAAGCTGAGCACGCCGATTTTCGCCCAGACCTTCACGGCCTGCCGGAAGCTCGGCACAGCGGGTTCCTGGATCTCCGCCGGCTTTTTCGAAAGGACGGCGCTCACGATGGTTTGCCTGCGCCGAGACTGACTGCGCCGGCGACCGGCCAGTTATGCGTCTCCTCGGTGGCATCGCGGCACCAGCGGAAAAACGCATCGTAAAGGAGCATGCCGGCCTCGAGCTGCTCCAGATCGTCGCGAAACATCCGTGACAGGCCAAGCGAGGCGGCCAGGAACCCGGCCGCCTGTGGAACAAGATCGAGGCTCGCAGTATCGGCAGCGCGTATGATCGTGGCCAGGCGATCGAGCGCTTCGGATTTGAGCCCGAACTCCTCGATCATGGTGTCGAAGGTGCAGCGTTCGCCGCGGTGGCTCCAGAACACGTTCTCGATGTCGAAAGGCACGGCCTGGAAGCGATCGGCGACGGCCGCCACTTCGGCCGGCTCGACGAAGAGAAAGACCGCGTGAGGATCGATGAAGCGCCGGATCAGCCAGGGGCAGGCGATGCGGTCGACCTTCGGGCGCGTACGCGTCACCCAAACGGTGCGACCCTTGGCATCGGTGGGCGGTATCTTGTCGGCGTGAACGAGAAGGCCCTTGGCATCGCGCCACGCTTCAAACCCGCCATCGAGCGATTCGGCGGCAACGCCCTCCTGCCGTAGCCATGCGGCCACGCCTTGCGAGAGCTTTTTTCCCTGCTGGCAGACAACTGTCACTTGCCTGCCGGCGAAGTCAGCAGCCCAGTTCGAGACACTCCTGAAATCACGACGATCCGACCCCGGCAGCAGGCGCGGATCGGCGTTGTAGTCATCGTCGATGCGGACGTCGATGATTGCGGGTGCACCCGGCAGCCCAATCAGACGGGACAGTTGCGGTACGGTGATGGTTGTTGTCGACGGCATGGCGTCCACCTCCTGGAAAGAGAAGCTTGGACGCGAACATTGGGCTGACGCCTCACGGGGTCGTCGCGATTAACCCCTTGCGATGATCGTGGATTTGTCGCGCTCGCTTGTCAAGCATTGCCGTTCTCGCGGGAGCAATCGCTGTTGACAAATGACCGCGTCCAACCCTGTGCCGGGCATTTCTGCCCATTAGCGGCAGGCTATCGCAGGTGGAAAGCCGAGGCTTTCGCTCTGCGATGTGACCCCACCCCTACCCCTCCTGGCGCTGACCTCGGCAAATTGCCTGCACCGGCGGCTGGCTCATGCGACGGACCCTGGTCAGTGATTGTCCCTCGGCACCCCGCTTGTATGAGCCACATCCTGGTATTTCACCGCCGGCTTCAGCACCATGCCTTCGGAAAACTGGTCGACCATGCCGCGCTGGATCTCCTGCCACGGCGTCTGGTGCTTGGGATAGTGATAGCCGCCATTGTTCTGCAGCTCGGTGCGCCGCCGCGTGATCTCGTCGTCGCTGACGAGGATATCGGCGGTGCCCTTGCGCAGATCGACGCGGACGCGGTCACCGGTCTTCAGCAGCGCCAGCCCGCCGCCGATGGCGGCTTCCGGCGAGGCGTTGAGGATCGAGGGCGAACCCGACGTGCCCGACTGGCGGCCGTCGCCGATACAGGCCAGCGCGTGGATGCCCTTTTTGATCAGATAGGCCGGCGGCTGCATGTTGACGACTTCGGCGCCGCCCGGATAGCCGATCGGGCCGGCGCCGCGCATGAACAGGATGGTGTGCTCGTCGATGCCTTGTGCCGGATCGTCGATGCGGGCGTGGTAATCCTCGGGCCCGTCGAACACCATGGCGTTGCCCTCGAAGGCTTCGGGGTCCTTCGGGTTCGACAGATAGCGCTCGCGGAACTCGGGCGAGATGCCGCTAGTCTTCATGATCGCCGAATCGAACAGATTGCCCTTGAGATTGATGAAGCCGGCATTGGCTTTCAGCGGCTCGGCAACCGTGCGGATGACGTCGAGGTTCTCGTTGACGGCGCCCCTGCAATTGTCACCGATGGTCTTGCCATTAGCTGTCATGGCTTCCGGATAGGGCAGCAGGCCGCCCTTCATCAGTTCGGCGACCACGGCCGGCACGCCGCCGGCATGGTGATAGTCCTCGCCGAGATATTCGCCCGTCGGCTGCAGATTGACGATGAGCGGTATGTTGAGGCCGACCTTCTGCCAATCGTCATTGTCGAGCGGCACGCCGAGATGACGGGCGATGGCGTTGAGGTGGATCGGCGCGTTGGTCGAGCCGCCGATCGCCGAGTTGACGACGATGGCGTTCTCGAAGGCCTTACGGGTCATGATGTCGGACGGCTTCAGATCCTCATGCACCATGTCGACGATGCGCTTTCCGGTCTCGTAGGCGATCTGGCCGCGCTCGCGATAGGGGGCGGGGATAGCGGCCGAGCCCGGCAATTGCATGCCGAGCGCCTCGGCCAGCGAATTCATCGTGGTGGCGGTACCCATCGTGTTGCAATAGCCGGTCGACGGCGCCGAGGAGGCAACGATATCCATGAACTCGTCATAGCCAATCTCGCCGGCCGACAGGCGCTGGCGCGATTCCCAGACGATGGTGCCGGAGCCGGTGCGCTTGCCCTTGTGCCAGCCGTTGAGCATCGGGCCGACCGAAAGCGCGATAGCCGGAATGTTGACGGTGGCCGCGGCCATCAGCATGGCCGGCGTCGTCTTGTCGCAGCCGATGGTGAGCACTACGCCGTCGAGCGGATAGCCGTAGAGCACCTCTACCAGGCTGAGATAGGCAAGGTTGCGGTCAAGTGCAGCAGTCGGCCGCTTGCCGGTCTCCTGGATCGGGTGGCAAGGGAACTCGAAAGGGATGCCACCCATCGAGACGATGCCTTCGCGCACGCGCTTGGCCAGTTCGATGTGATGGCGGTTGCAGGGCGACAGGTCCGAGCCGGTCTGGGCGATGCCGATCAGCGGCTTGCCGGACATCAGTTCGGCCCGCGTCAGCCCGTAATTCAGGTAGCGCTCCAGATAGAGTGCCGTCATGCCCGGATTGTCGGGATTGTCGAACCACTCCTGCGAGCGAAATTTCTTCTTGTGGGTGGGGGCGCCTGCCATCGTGGTCTCCGTATTTGTATGACAAATCGATATGACAACGCGCGGGAGCAGGCAAGGGGCACGCGCCATCCGAATCCGCTCTTTGGTACGAAAGACATACATCTGCCTCCGCGCCAGACGGGATCGTGGTTTGTCAGCCCGCTATCCCGGAGAGTTGGAGCGCGTCGCCGCGGACCCTACCTGACCCTTCCGGCCACCCTCCCCCTCAAGGGGCCCACTTGGGGAGGGACATCCGCATCACTCGAACACGATGCTCGGCACTGCAGCCTCGGCCGCGCCGCGCTCTTCATTGACGCGGTCCCAGACCTTGGCGGCGATGTCGCGATAGATTTTCGCCTCAGCGCCATCCGGCTTGGAGACCACCACCGGCGTGCCGGCATCGGAGCTTTCGCGGATGCCCATCTCGAGCGGCACTTCGCCAAGGAAGGTGACGCCGAGACGCTCGGCCTCGCGGCGGGCGCCGCCATGGCCGAAGATGTCGTAGCGTTTTCCCGTATCGGGGGCGAGAAAATAGCTCATGTTTTCGACGATACCCAATAGCGGCACGTCGACCTTTCTGAACATGTTGAGGCCTTTGCGCGCATCGATCAGGGCCAGGTCCTGTGGCGTCGAGACGATGACGGCGCCGGCCAGCGGCACCTGTTGGGCCATGGTCAGCTGGGCGTCACCGGTGCCGGGCGGCATGTCGACGACGAGCACATCAAGCGGTCCCCATTCGACCTCGCGCAGCATCTGCGTCAATGCCGACATCACCATCGGCCCGCGCCAGATCATCGGCGTCTCCTCATCGACGAGGAAGCCCATCGACATGACCTTGAGGCCATAATTCTGCATCGGCTTCAGGATCTTGCCGTCGACGGTCTGCGGCCTGCCACGAATGTTGAGCAGACGCGGCATGGAAGGGCCATAAATGTCGGCATCGAGCACCCCGACCCGCAGCCCGTTGGCGGCAAGCCCAAGGGCGATATTGACGGCGGTGGTCGACTTGCCGACGCCGCCCTTGCCGGAAGCGACGGCGATGATCGCTTCGATGCCGGGTACGCCGCGCTTGCCCTGGCTGTGCGAGGCGGGCGCCTGCGGCGTGGGACGCGCAGGTGCGGCCGGCGGAGCGGGCCTCTGAGCCGGTCTTTGCGGAACCGGCGCCTCCATGCCGCCGCCCTTCTTTTCCGCCGTCAGCGCGACCACGGCGCCGGCAACACCGGGGATCGCCTTGACGACACGTTCGGCCGCCGCACGCAGCGGTTCCATCTCCTGGGCACGGGCAGCGGGAACGGTTATCGAAAAGAACACCTTGGCATCGGCAATGAAAATCTCGGAAACCAGGCCGAGGTCGACGATATTGCCGGTGAAATCCGGCCCATTGACCGTCTTCAGGCGCTCGATAACGATTTCCTTGGTCACGTTTTCATTGGCGGCGGGCATGAGTTTTTCCTCTACTTTTCCGCTCCAGATAATGCAGTTCCGGAACAGAACCAAGCGATGGACCACCAATTGCAGCGGCGTATCGGGGAGGCAGCGAGCATATGACGGCATTTCCAGTGGGAGCAGCCGTCGCCAAATCGTCAGCGCAGCCTATTTCATGAGCATGGAATGACAGCCAGGGAAGGAGACGAATCATGCTCGCAAACAGCAACGCGACGGCCAATCTCGCCGTGAAGGACCTGGCCAAGGCCAGGGCATTCTACGAAGGGGTCCTTGGCCTGAAAGAGGTGCACAATGAAGGTGGCGAACTGATCGTCTATAAAAGCGGCGACACCAGCATCAACGTCTACCGTTCGAACTTCGCTGGGACCAACAAGGCGACGGCTGTGACATGGACGGTCGGCGACGAACTCGGCAAGATCGTTGAGGCATTGAAATCGAAGGGCGTGACCTTCGAGCATTACGACATGCCCGGGCTGACGCTTGAGGGTGACATCCATGTCGGTCACGACATGAAGGTCGCATGGTTCAGGGATCCGGACGGCAACATCCTGAATCTTGTGGACCGGTAGTCGCCGCGCCAGAGGCGGCTCCAGGCGCCATGATGCTCACATCACCTTGCCAGACCGACCGCGAAGTAGGTGAGAGCCGCGATCGCCGCGGTTGCCGGCAAGGTGACGATCCATGCGACCACGATGTTGCCGGCAATGCCCCAGCGAACGGCGGAGACGCGGCGGGCGGCGCCGACGCCGATGATAGCGCCGGTGATCGTGTGCGTGGTCGATACCGGAATACCGAGCCAGGTGGCGGCGAACAGGGTGATCGCTCCGCCGGTCTCGGCGCAGAAACCCTGCATCGGGTTCAGCCGGGTGATCTTCGAGCCCATGGTGTGGACGATGCGCCAGCCGCCGAGCAACGTGCCCAGCGCCAGCGCCGACTGACAGGTGATGACGACCCACAGCGGCACGTAAAAATTCGCGCCGAGCATGCCTTGCGAATAGAGCAGCACGGCGATGATGCCCATGGTCTTCTGCGCGTCGTTGCCGCCATGGCCGAGCGAATAGAGCGAGGCGGAAAAGAACTGCATAACGCGGAAGGTGCTGTCGACGGCGAACGGCGTCTGCCGCACGAACAGCCACGAGACCGCGAGGATCAAGACAAGCGCCAGCAGAAAGCCTGCCGCCGGCGATAGCACGATGGCCGCCGTCGTCTTGCCCAACCCGGCCCAGACGATGGCACCGGTGCCTGCCTTGGCAACCCCGGCGCCGACCAAACCGCCGATCAGAGCGTGCGAGCTGCTGGACGGGATTCCGACGAGCCAGGTGACGACATTCCAGACGATGGCGCCGACAAGTGCTGCGAAGATCACTGCCGGCGTGACGATGCTGGCGTCGATGATGCCGGTTCCGAGCGTCTCCGCTACGTGGAGACCGAAGAACATGAAGGCGATGAAATTGAAGAAGGCCGCCCAGAACACCGCATAGTGCGGCCGCAGCACCCGGGTGGAGACGATGGTGGCGATGGAGTTGGCGGCATCGTGCAGGCCGTTGAGGAAATCGAAGAACAGCGCGACGACGACAAGGCCGACCAGCACGGGAAAGGCTATTGCGGCTTCTGACACTATACGTTCTCGATGACGATGCCGCTGATTTCGTTGGCGACGTCCTCGAAGCGATCGACCACCTTTTCCAGCTGGCCGTAAATCTCGCTGCCGATCAGATAGGCCATCGGATCGCTGCGGCCGTGCCGCTTGAACAGGTCCTTCAGGCCCTGCTCGTGCAGGTCGTCGGCCCGGCCTTCGGCGCGCATGACCTCCTCGGCGATGGCGTTGAGGCGCACCGTATGCGCCCCGACCTTGCCGAGCAGCGGGATCGCCTCGGCCACCAACTTGGCGGCCTCGACGATGACACCTCCCATTTCCTGCATCAGCGGGTCGAATTCCTTCTTCTCGAACAGCCTTACCGTCTTGACGGTTTTGTGCATCATATCGATGGCATCATCCATCGACTGGATCAGGTCCTTGATGTCGCCGCGGTCGAAGGGCGTGATGAAGGAGCGGCGCACGGCCAGCAGCACTTCCGCGGTGATCTGATCGGCTTCGTTCTCGAGATCGATGATCGTCTGGCACCAGCGCTCGATGTCGTTGCCCT
The DNA here is from genome assembly GCF_040320195.1 of Mesorhizobium sp. M0768. Classification (NCBI taxonomy): domain Bacteria; kingdom Pseudomonadati; phylum Pseudomonadota; class Alphaproteobacteria; order Hyphomicrobiales; family Phyllobacteriaceae; genus Mesorhizobium; species Mesorhizobium sp. M0768. The sequence continues at coordinate 186,762 of NZ_JAMYPD010000002.1, forward strand.
GCAAAAGCTGCTGCAGTGCCTCGGCGCCACCGACCACGGTGCGGGAATGCCGCTCGAACAGGTCGAAGAAGCGATCTTCGCGCGGCAGCAGCTTGCGGAACCAGCCCAGCATGTTCGGTACTCCCGTCGTGTCCAGTCCACGACCCCGTCTCATCCACATAGCGCCGCATTCCATCGCGGGAAACAGTAAGCCGGCTGAAAGATGTGGATGCGGACGATTTACACAGGCGGCTTGCGGCCGAAGGCGATTTCCCCGACCTTGCGCGCTAAGATCGGACACAGCGTCCATGACAGGCTCCGACGGCATGATCGACAAGCTGGAATTCTTCATAGCACTTGCCAGGGAAGAACATTTCGGCCGGGCGGCGGAGGTGTGCGGCGTCACCCAACCGACGCTTTCGGCCGGCATCAAGCAGCTGGAGGGTCAGCTCGGCGTGATGCTGGTGCTGCGCGGCTCGCGCTTCCAGGGGCTGACGCCGGAAGGCAAGCAGGTGTTGGTGTGGGCGCGCCGCATCGTCGGCGATAGCAGGACCATGCGCGAGGAGATGCGGGCGGCGCGCCACGGCCTGTCGGGGCGCATCCGCATCGCCGCGATCCCGACGGCGCTGGCCATGGTGGCGCGACTGACGACGCCGTTTCGGGCAAAGCATCCCGGCGTCACCTTCTCGGTGCTGTCGCGCACCTCGATCGAGGTGCTATCGCTGCTCGGCAATTTCGACATCGACGCCGGCGTCACCTATCTCGACAACGAGCCGCTCGGACGCGTCACCAGCGTGCCGCTCTACGACGAGCGCTACCAGCTGATCACCGCCGTCGGGAACCCCTATTTCGACCGCGACAAAGTGACATGGGCGGAACTCAGCCAGCTGCCGCTCTGCCTGCTGACGCCCGACATGCAGAACCGCCGCATCATCGACCAGCATCTGGCCGAAGCCGGCGTGCAGGTGCGGCCGACATTGGAATCCAACTCGATGATCGTGCTGTTTTCGCATATCCGCACCGGCAAATGGTCGTCGATCATGCCGCTTAACCTTGCGGAAACCTTCGGTTTTTCCGAGCCGATCCGGGCGATCCCGATCGTCGAGCCGGATGCCAGCCACACGGTCGGGCTGGTGGCGGCGCGGCGCGAACCGCACACGCCGCTGGTCTCGGCGCTGTTGGACGAGGCAATGGCGCTGGCGGACGATTTCCACGGCCGCCGCTAGGCTAGACAATGCTGGTGACCGCGAACGATAGAAGATTTCTATCGAGCAACGGATCGGCTTTATTGATTTAGCGGGTTTCCTCTGATTTCCTAAGCACTTAGCGGAAGACCGCCACGACCAGGGAGGGCGCTGCATGACGATGCAGCCTGCAAGTACCGAGATCGCATCGCGCACCGCAGCGATCATCCACGAGCTGAAAGGCCTCGAAGGCCCGCTGCTGCCGATCCTGCACGGCATCCAGGAAGAGTTCGGTTATGTGCCGCAGGACGCGCTGCCGGTCATCGCCGAGGCGCTGAACATCTCCAGGGCCGAGGTGCATGGCGTCGTCACCTTCTATCACGATTATCGCAGCCAGCCGGCCGGCCGGCATGTGCTGAAGCTCTGCCAGGCGGAAGCCTGCCAGTCGATGGGCTCGGATGAGATCGCCGCCAAGCTCAAATCATTGCTGGGCATAGGCTTCCACGAGACAACCCGTGACGGTTCGGTGACGCTGGAGCCGGTCTATTGCCTCGGCCTTTGCGCCTGCTCGCCGTCGGCGATGCTGGACGGGGAGGTGATCGGTCGGCTCGACGACGAAAAGCTCAACGAGATCGTTGCCGAGGTGCGCTCATGATCCCGCGTATCTATATTCCCGGCGATTCCGGCGCGCTGGCGCTCGGCGCGGAAAAGGTCGCCAAGGCGATTCGGGCGGAACTGGCCGAGCGTGGCATCGAGGCCAAGATCGTGCGCAACGGCTCGCGCGGCGCCTATTTCCTCGAGCCGATGGTCGAAGTGGCAACAGCTAGTGGCCGCGTCGCCTATGGGCCGGTGAAGCCCTCCGACGTCAAAAGCCTGTTCGACTGCGGCTTTCTCACCGGCGGCCACCACAAGCGCTGGCTGGGCGCACCGGACAAGATCCCGTTCTTGGCCAGACAGACGCGGCTGACCTTTGCGCGCTGCGGCGTCACCGATCCGCTGTCGCTCGATCACTACAAGGCGCATGGCGGGCTGAAGGGCCTGCAGAATGCAGTGGCGATGACGCCGGCCGAGGTCGTCAAGCAGGTGACCGAGTCCGGGCTGCGTGGTCGTGGCGGCGCCGGCTTCCCGACCGGCATCAAATGGAAAACTGTGCTCGATACGTCGGCCGACCGCAAATACATCGTCTGCAATGCCGATGAAGGCGATTCCGGCACGTTCGCCGACCGCATGATCATGGAAGGCGACCCCTTCGTGCTGATCGAAGGCATGGCGATCGCCGGCATCGCCACCGGCGCGACCAAGGGCTTCATCTATATCCGCTCCGAATATCCGCATGCGGTGGCGGTGATGCAGAAGGCCGTCGAGATCGCCCGCAAGGCCGGCGTGCTCGGCGTCAATGTGCTCGGCTCGGCCAATTCATTCGACATGGAAGTGCGGGTCGGCGCCGGCGCCTATGTCTGCGGCGAGGAGACCGCGCTGCTCGACAGCCTCGAAGGCAAGCGCGGGCAGGTGCGGGCCAAGCCGCCGCTGCCGGCGCACAAGGGCCTGTTCGGCAAGCCGACAGTGATCAACAACGTCATCTCGCTGGCCTCGGTGCCGGTGATCATGGACAAGGGCGCTGCCTTCTACAAGGATTTCGGCATGGGCCGTTCACGCGGCACCATCCCGATCCAGATTGCCGGCAACGTCAAGTATCCCGGTCTCTACGAGGCGGCGTTCGGCATGACGCTGGGCGAGATCGTCGACGATATCGGCGGCGGCACGGCGACGGGACGCCCGGTCAAAGCGGTGCAGGTGGGTGGCCCGCTCGGCGCCTATTTCCCGCGCGCGCTGTTCGACACGCCGTTCGACTACGAAGCGTTTGCCGCCAAGGACGGGCTGATCGGCCATGCCGGCATCGTCGTTTTCGACGACAGCGCCGACATGCTGAAGCAGGCACGCTTTGCCATGGAATTCTGCGCCATCGAGAGCTGCGGCAAGTGCACGCCGTGCCGCATCGGCTCGACGCGCGGTGTCGAGGTGCTGGACAGGCTCGCCCAGAACGTCGAACCGGAAAAGCAGATCGCGCTGGTCACCGACCTTTGCAACACAATGAAGTTCGGCTCGCTTTGCGCTCTCGGCGGCTTCACCCCATATCCAGTGATGAGTGCACTCAACCATTTCCCGGACGACTTTCGGCCGACGCCGGTCGCCGAAGCAGCGGAATAGGAGCGGACAGCCATGAACGCGGCATTCGACATCAAATCGCTGGTCCAGGAAATCGACTACGGCACACCTGCCTCTGAAGCCGAGCAGCAAGTGACGCTGACGGTCGACGGCAAGTCGATAACGGTACCGGCGGGGACCTCGATCATGCGCGCTTCGATGGAAGCGGGCGTCGAAATCCCGAAACTGTGCGCCACCGACATGCTGGACTCGTTCGGCTCCTGCCGGGTCTGCCTCGTCGAGATCGACGGGCGCGGCGGCACGCCGGCTTCATGCACGACGCCGGTTGGCGAAGGCATGGTCGTGCATACGCAGACCGATCGGCTGAACGCGATTCGCCGCGGCGTGATGGAACTCTACGTCTCCGACCATCCTGCGGCGTGGGGCGAGAAGGCCGGCACTGGCGCCAGCGAGTTCGACAAGGTCGTCACGACGGTCGGCCTGACCGAGAACCGCTATGGCGTGGACGGCCGCAACCACGTGAAGCAGGAAAACGGCGTGGCGCCCGGCCATGGCTCGCTGACCATCGATTACATCGCCCGCGATGAATCGAACCCGTATTTCACCTACGATCCGACGCAGTGCATCGTCTGCTCGCGCTGCGTGCGCGCTTGTGAGGAGGTGCAGGGCACGTTCGCGCTGACCATCGAGGGCCGCGGCTTCGAATCCAGGGTCTCGGCCGGCATGCACGAGGCGTTCGTCGATTCCGAGTGCGTCTCTTGCGGGGCCTGCGTGCAGGCCTGCCCGACCGATGCGCTGAGGGAGAAGACCGTGCTGGCGAAAGGCCTGCCCGAGCGCTCGACCGTCACCACCTGCGCCTATTGCGGCGTCGGCTGCTCGTTCAAGGCCGAGGTCAAGGGCGACGAGGTCATTCGTATGATGCCCTACAAGGCAGGCAAGGCCAACCACGGCCACTCCTGCGTCAAGGGCCGCTTCGCCTATGGCTATGCGACGCACGAGGACCGGATCCTGAAACCGATGATCCGCGAAAAGGTCAGCGATCCGTGGCGCGAAGTGTCGTGGGAAGAGGCGCTCACCCATACGGCGAATGAGTTCCGCCGCATCCAGTACCAGTACGGCCGCACCTCGATCGGCGGCATCACCTCGTCGCGCTGCACCAACGAGGAGACCTACCTCGTCCAGAAGCTGGTCCGGCAGGGCTTCCGCAACAACAATGTCGATACCTGCGCCCGTGTCTGCCATTCGCCGACCGGCTATGGTCTCGGCCAGACCTTCGGCACCTCCGCCGGTACGCAGGATTTCGATTCGATCGAGCAGACGGACGTGATCCTGCTGATCGGCGCCAATCCGACCGACGCGCATCCGGTGTTCGCCTCGCGCATGAAGAAGCGCATGCGCGAGGGCGCCAAGCTGATCGTGCTCGATCCGCGCCGCACCGACATCGTGCGCTCGGCCCACGTCGAGGCGCAGTTCCATCTGCCGCTGAAGCCGGGCACCAACGTCGCCATGCTGACCGCACTTGCCCATGTCATCGTCACCGAGGGCCTGTTCGACGAGGCCTTCATCCGCGAGCGCTGCGACTGGGACGAGTTCCAGGACTGGGCATCGTTCGTGGCGCTGCCGGAAAATAGCCCGGAAGTGGTCGGCCAGCTTGCAAATGTCGATCCCGACGACATACGCGGCGCGGCGCGGCTCTATGCTCGCGGCGGCAACGGCGCGATCTATTACGGCCTCGGCGTGACCGAGCACAGCCAGGGCTCGACCACCGTCATCGCCATTGCCAACCTCGCCATGGCGACCGGCAATATCGGCCGGCCGGGCGTCGGCGTGAACCCGCTGCGCGGCCAGAACAATGTGCAGGGCTCCTGCGACATGGGCTCGTTCCCGCACGAGCTTCCCGGCTATCGCCACATTTCAGGCGACGCGGTGCGCGCCATCTATGAGAGCCTGTGGGGCGTCAAGCTCGACGACGAGCCCGGCCTGCGCATCCCCAATATGCTGGATGCGGCCGTCGACGGCTCGTTCAAGGGACTGTATGTGCAGGGCGAGGACATCCTGCAGTCGGACCCCGACACCAAGCATGTCGCCGCCGGTCTCGCCGCGATGGAATGCGTCGTCGTGCACGACCTCTTCCTCAACGAGACGGCCAACTACGCGCATGTGTTCCTGCCCGGCTCGACGTTCCTCGAGAAGGACGGCACCTTCACCAATGCCGAGCGCCGCATCAACATGGTGCGCAAGGTAATGGAGCCGAAATGCGGCTATGCCGACTGGGAAGCGACGCAGGAGCTCGCCAAGGCGCTCGGCCTCGGCTGGAACTACACGCATCCGTCCCAGATCATGGACGAGATCGCCAAGACAACACCAAGTTTCGCCGGCGTTTCCTTCGACCTTCTCGACCGGGTGGGCTCCGTGCAGTGGCCCTGCAACGAGAAGTCGCCGGAAGGCACGCCGATCATGCACATTGGCGGCTTCGTGCGCGGCAAGGGCAAGTTCATCCGCACCGAATATGTCGCGACCGACGAAAGGACCGGACCGCGCTTCCCGCTGCTGCTGACCACCGGCCGCATCCTGTCGCAATACAATGTCGGCGCGCAGACCCGGCGCACCGACAACGTGGTCTGGCATAGCGAGGACCGGCTGGAGATCCATCCGCACGATGCCGAAAATCGCGGCCTGCGCGATGGCGACTGGGTGCGGCTGACCAGCCGCTCGGGCGAGACGACGCTGCGCGCGCTGATCACCGAGCGGGTGTCGCCGGGCGTCGTCTATACGACCTTCCACCATCCCGACACCCAGGCTAACGTCATCACCACCGACTTCTCCGACTGGGCGACCAACTGCCCGGAATACAAGGTGACCGCGGTGCAGGTGGGTGCATCCAACGGCCCGTCGGAATGGCAGCGCGACTATGACGAGCAGGCAAAGCAAAGCCGCCGCATCGCGAAGTTGGAAGCGGCGGAGTAGTCCTTGACCGCGCGCCGCAAAGCCATTGCGCAGATCTCGCGTCTCGCGCGCCGCGCCGGCGGCACTGCGGCCGCCAACCGCATGGTGCCGGAAGAGACGCCGGTGGCGTTCTCCTTTGCCGGCACCACGCATGCGGTGATGATGGCAAGCCCGGCTGATTTCGAGGATTTCGCGCTCGGCTTCTCGCTGACCGAAGGCATCATTGCCTCGCCGGACGAAATCGAAGCGATCGAAGTCGAGGATCACGGCGCCGGCATCGATATCCAGATCCGGCTGAAGGACCAGGCCAACACCCGCTTCGAAGCGCGTCGCAGACGCCTGGCCGGCCCGGTCGGCTGCGGGTTGTGCGGCATCGAATCGATCGAGGAGGCGATGCGCTCGGTAAACCCGGTCGGTGCGTCGCAACTTACACTTCAGGCCAATGACATCGTCCGCTCGGTCAAGCTTTTGTCGAAGCTGCAGCCGCTGCACGCCGAGACCGGTGCCGTCCACGCCGCCGGTTTTTACCTTCCCGGCAAGGGCATCGTCATGGCGCGCGAGGATGTCGGCCGCCATAACGCACTGGACAAGCTGGCTGGCGCGCTGGCCAAAGCCGGTATCGACGGCAGGTCGGGGGCCGTCGTCGTCACGTCGCGCGTTTCGGTCGAGATGGTGCAGAAGACCGCGGCGATCGGCTCGGCCGTCATCATTGCCGTCTCGGCGCCGACGGCACTTGCCATCCGCACCGCGAACGATTCCGGCATGACGCTGGTGGCGCTGGTGCGCGGCGACGATTTCGATATTTTCACCCATCCTGACCGCGTGGTTTCCGGAGTTGCCAAGCATGTCGCATGACGAGGGCCACCTCATGAGCACCAGCGAAAAGCTGGTTCGCATGGCCAACCAGATTGCCGCCTTTTTCCACTCAAAGCCGCGCGAGCAAGGCATTGCCGGCGTCGCCGAGCACATCAACAAATTCTGGGAGCCGAGGATGCGCCGGCAATTGTTCGAGATGCTGGACAGCGGTGGCGAGGGGTTCAACGAGCTTGTCGTCGCGGCCGCGCCACACATCAAGCGGCCGGGCGCGCCGGAGGGCGCAGGTTTTAGCGTCGGCGGAGCGAACACCGAGACTGCCGCCGCGTCACAGAAGTAGGCGCCGCTGGCCCACATTCACACTCTCTGAAGTTTCATCTGCCGCAGGCCGCGCGCCTCTGCTATGATCCGGCGATAAGAAATCGTCGGGTCGGGCGGACAACTCGTGAGGCCGATCGAAACTCGATACGCGCTCAGTGGCGACGTGCGGATCGCCTATCAGGTGGTCGGCCAGGGATCGCTCGATCTCGTCTTCGTGCCGGGTTTCATTTCCAATCTCGACCTGCACTGGGAAGACGAGGGCTACACCCGGCTGTTGAAGCGGCTTTCCGCGTTCTCACGGCTGATCCTGTTCGACAAGCGCGGCACCGGTCTGTCCGACCGCGTCGATGTCCACCACCTGCCCAGCCTCGAAACCCGCATGGACGATGTACGCGCGGTGATGGATGCGACCGGCAGCGGCCGCGCCGCCTTGCTCGGCGCTTCGGAAGGCGCGCCGATGGCAATGCTGTTCGCCGCCACCTACCCGGAGCGGACGCGGGCGCTGGCGCTTTATGGCGGCTATGCGCATTTCCACAAATGGGTGATGCCGCCGGAACGCCTGGAGGCGTTCATCGCGACGGCGGAGACCGCATGGGGCACCGGCGCCACCCTGCCGCATTTCGCGCCCGGCCGGGTCGACGATCCGCGTTTCGCCACATGGTGGGCGCGCTTCGAGCGGCTGTCGGCGAGCCCGACCGCGGCAATCGCCCTGGCCCGCATGAATGCGGCTATCGACGTGCGCGGCGTGCTGGCGGCGATCAGCGCACCGACGCTGCTCATCCATCGCCGCAACGATGCGCGCGTCGACCCGGAGGCCAGCCGCTTCCTGGCAAGGAAGATCCCGAATTCGCGGCTGGTCGAGGTGGCCGGGCGCGACCACCCGATCTGGACCGGCGATATCGACCGGGTGGCCGATCTGATCGAGGAATTCCTGACCGGAGCGCGCGCCGTTGCCGAGGCCGAGCGCGTGCTGGCTGCACTGCTGGTCACCCGGATCTACGACACGGCGCGGCTTGGCGATCGCATGTGGAGCGAGCGCAGCCAGCGTTTTCAGGAAACATGGCGGCTTACGGTCGGGCGCCACAGCGGCCGCCCGGCCGGCACGCATGGCGAGCTGATGATGGCGCGCTTCGACGGCCCGGCGCGGGCCGTACGCTGCGCGGCGGCGCTGCGCGATGCGGCGCAGGAGATCGGCATCGCCAGCGCGCAGGGCGTGCATGTCGGCGAGGTCGAGTTGCGTGGGCCGCCGACGGGGTTGACGGCGCGCGTGACAATGCAGCTTGCCGCGCATGCCGGGCGCGGCGACATCCTCGCTTCGCGGCTGGTCGCCGACCTCGCCGCCGGTTCAGGCCTTCATTTCAATGACGCCGGGCGCATCGCGCTTGACGAGCTGGATGAGCCGCTGGCGCTGGTGCAGGCGACCTCGGAACAGCATCTGGAGCCGGCCTGCCGGCCGAAGGCCAAGGCTGCCGAGCCGGCCGCACTGACGGCGCGCGAAAGCGAGGTGGTGAACCTCATCGCCGATGGCAAGAGCAATGCCGCGATCGCCGCCGAACTCGGGCTGAGCGAACACACCGTCAAGCGCCACGTCGCCAATATTCTGCTCAAGCTGGACCTGCCGTCGCGGGCGGCGGCGGCGGCGTTCTCGGCCCGGCACGCTGGCCCGCACGGGCCATAGCAGCCATGGCGCTTTCGGGCGAAGCGGCCAGGCATGCGTAAGCGCTATCACTTCGTCCCATGCAGGCCAGGCGGATGTCGCCGGGAAAGGCGCTGCGAAGGGAGGAATAAAATGCTGAAGTCGACACTCAAATCACTGGTGCTTGCGGCAGGCGTTGGCGCGCTGTTGGCGATCGTTCCTGCCAAGGCCGAAGACACCTCGGCGACGGCTGCCTACAAGGACATCCAGGCAACGCTCGGCTCGGTGCCGGACATGTTCAAGACGCTGCCGGATGTCGCCGTTGCCGGCGCCTGGGCCGAGATCAAGGGCGTGCAGCTCAACCCGAACACCGCGCTCGACGGCAAGACCAAGGAATTGATGGGCCTCGCCGTCGCCTCGCAGATCCCCTGCCAGTACTGCATCTATTTCCACACGCAGGCGGCCAAGCTCAATGGCGCCAGCGACGAGGAGATCAAGGAGGCGGTGGCGATGGCGGCGATCGTGCGCCACTGGTCGACGATGCTCAACGGCAGCCAGGTCGATCTCGCCACTTTCAAGAAACAGTCCGACGAGGTGTTCGCGGCCGTCAAGGCGAAGTCGCAGTGAAGAAGCCACTGCCCGGCGGCGAGCGCCGGGCAGTGCATGATCAAGCAACCACCCGATCCGAGAAGACGGGCCCATGGAGGAATAAAATGCTGACCAAGACACAGACGATAGACGGCGCTGCGATCAAGAAGGCGATTGAGGGCCGTGATGGAAAATTGCTGGCGAGCTTCTATGCCGACGACGCATTGGTGCGGGTGATCGACCGCAACAACCCGCCGAGCAAGCCGCGCGAAATCCGCGGGCGCGCTGCGATCACCACATTCTGGGACGACATTTGCAGTCGGGCGATGACCCACAAGGTCGACACCACCATTGCCGACGGCAACAACCTCGCCTTCACCCAGGCCTGCTCCTATCCGGACGGGACCAAGGTATTCTGCGCGGCGATGCTGGAGCTGAAGAACGGCCAGATCGCACGGCAGACGGTCGTGCAGGCCTGGGACGAATAAGGAGGCGGCGATGTTCAGTGCCAGATGGCAGATCGACGCCAAGTTCGGCCACAAGCAGACCGCGCTCTGTTGAAGAAATGGGAACGCGAGATCGGCTCGCAGGCCGGTCTCGACGACCTCAAGTTCCAGATCATGACCGGATCGATCGACGCGGGAAGCGACGGTCGGGTCACATCACCAGGTCGAAAGCCCCGCCAGTTGGAGGCGTTCTTCGCCAGGATCGGCAAGATCGCCGCGCACGCCAAATGGGGCAAGGAGATGGAGCCCTATGTCGTGTCGGGCACCAGCCTGTGGAACATCTACCGCATCGTGGAATAGCAGTCCGGCTTACTCCCTTCTCCCCGTCACTTACGGGGAGAAGGTGGCGGCAGCCGGATGAGGGGCAGCGCGACGTCTATAAGTACGGAGAGCGCAAACCTCTATTCGCTCTCGCCGTCCAGCGCGGGCACCGACACGCCGGCAAGCTCCGCCGCCAGCAGCCGCGACGCACCGGCGCGTGCGATCCTCAGCATCAGCGCCTTGCGCGTCGCCGCCGCCATGCGGTGCTCGGGCGCATCGCGCAGAATCTCGGCACCATAGCCGTCGGAGAGAATGAAGCCGCATTCCTCCGGAAAGATTTCGGAAGGCACGCCGGGATGCGTGGCGAAGAAGAAGCGGTCGGAATGCAGCCGGTAGTCCGGCCATTTGCGGTCGACCCTGAAATCCTCGACCGAGGACTTGATCTCGATGATCCAGATGTCGCCGTGGCGGGTCAGCGCGACGAGGTCGGCGCGGCGGCCGGTGGCCAGCGACAGTTCGGGCAAGACATGCGCGCCCATCTGCCTGAGCAGCCGCTGCACGCCGCGCCGGACCAGCATGGCGCGCTCCGACTGGCGGCCGTCGATGAGCGGGTTGAGAGGTAGAGGTGAAATGATCGGCATGGCGACCACCATGCCAGATTTTGTTCACGGTTTGAACCGGTTTTTGCGGGCGATTACGCACTTTACAAACACGGCGATGTGCCTGATACCTTGAATCCACAGTAGGAATCCGGGTTATGGGTGTCCTTTTCGAGCCACACTTCCACAACGAAGAAGCTGCTTTCGAACGGCTGGAGACGGGCAAGAAGGCCCGTTAGGCAATGGCTAAGTCACAATGAGCGTCGTGAGCGGTGTGGTGCTTTGTACGTCTTCTGCTGAAGATCGATCGAGCCCGAACGGCCTGCCCATTCTCTTCGAGAGCATACAGGAATGGCTGGCAGAGCGCGCCCCCTTCCAACAACTTAACAGCGTCGAGGATAGCTTTGGCGGCAGCAAGCACCCGCAAATGTTTGTAGCCGGTGGTGGCAATGCAATTCCTACGGGTGAGGGGAGCTATGTTTTCGCGAGGCGTCGCCGTTGATCTAATATTCACCGCTGCAGGCCCGATAGTGGTCGCAGCGTAATCAAAAAAGGTGGCGAAGCATGGTTACTGAGAATGCAAGTTTGACGGTCGAGCAGACTAGGCTCAATAGGATGCTCATGCGGGGCATCGTATTTTCCGTCGTTTGGCTTGCCGGTTTCGGGTCTTCTTATGCGCTTTACCAGGGGCTTCTGGCGCGACGGATGATAAAAATGAATCCCATGCTTCGGGGAAATGGCCGCGCCTGGTGGTGCATCATTGTGGGAGGGCTTGGGGCCGCAGCCTTATGTGCGATAGTTGGCGCCGGCATTTTCAACGCCATGACACAACCCTAGGTCAAACATCGCCTGCCGATCCGGTGTTGGGTCCATATTGATATGGAGGTCCCGTTCAATGAGCGCATAGATGCGTTTGGTCTCACCCCGCGCGCCCTGCCTATGAGGGCGGTACTGCGGACGAAGATCGTGCGGACTTTTCCGGCGATTATCTGTTCGACGAACCCAAAGACGAACAGGAATATGGTCCTCGACCGGCCGGCATCAACATTTTAGGATGCGTCTATAATTGATTACAGCGGAACAAATCAGCGCCGGGTGTTGCGCGGCTGGAGGTCTGAGTGGGAATTGAACCCACTACGTCGGTTTTGCAGACCGATGCGTCACCGTCCCGCCCTCAGACCTCGGTGCCTCTATGCCCAATCCATCAGCGCAGTCAACCCGTCGATGCCAGGATACCCAGCCGTCGCCGAAGCACGCTTGTCGCAAGCCGTCCGCCGCCCGGCATATCCTCCAAAATCGGGCAGTCGGGCCTGTCCTCGCCGTGACATGCGTAGATATTCGACTTTTAACTAACCGGCATCATGCCCTCCAGGGCAATGATCCTGGTCTTTGCGCAGCGTTCGCGGATGGCTTTGAGACGGCCGTATTCTGGAGAGTCGTACCATGCCAGGAGGGAGGCCATGTCCGGGAATTCGACAATGACGAGGCGATGAGGTTCCCAATCGCCCTCCAGAACTTTGGTGGCTCCGCCGCGAGCGATGTACCTTCCCCCGTAGCGGGCTTCGGTTGCCGGCACGTCCCGGCGGTATTCCTCGAAAACGGCGGCGTCGGTTACGTCTACATCAGCAATGAGATATGCGGCCATTGACCTTACTCCCCTTGGGAAAAGGCAATTGAAACAGGTCTATTAGCGGCCCCGCAACTAAGCCAGCGGTACTACGCCTCGGAAACGACTCGCGTTCTCCCGGATTGGGGCGCTTAACTGTCTTGGTGGGGGCAGCTCTGGGAGGAGACGAACCATGCCGATGTATCTCACGCGATTCAGCTACAGGCCCGAAACCTGGGCGCGCTTGATGGATAATCCCGAGGACAGACGCGAGGCTGCCCGTTCCTACATCGAGTCGGTCGGCGGAAAGCTGCACGGGTTCTGGTATGCCTTCGGGGAGTACGATGGCTGGAACCTATGGGAGGCGCCGGACAACGTGTCCATGGCCTCTGTCATGCTGGCCATCGGTGCGGGAGGCGCGCTCAGCTCGTACCAGACCACCGTCCTGTTAAGTGTCGAAGAGACGATGGACGCGCTTGGCAAAGCCAAGTCGATCCGGTACCGCCCACCGGGATCGTGACCGCCGCCCCTGCGGAGTGTCGAAGGCTGGGGAACGCTTGCTCTCGAACGGCGCACGTTGCAGCTTGCGTTTTCAATGTCTGCCACGGATTTTAGGAGGAGCATTAGATGACGGAAGATGACGACCGGAAATCGGCGACGCCGGAGGAAATCCGCTCGGCCATCAGAGGCTGGGCGGTGCTTGGGGCAATTATCGTTGCCGTGTTTGGTGCGGCCTACGTCATGATCGATAGTTGAATGGCCGACGATCCTGGTCGCCCCGATGGATTGCCTGAAAAGATCGGCACGGTCCTTGGTGCATTGGTGGTGATCGGCACGTTCGGGCTTCTGGCTTGGGCCGTGCTTCGCGGCGTCCTTTATTAAACCCGGCCTGTCTGGACTTTCCCCTGCGGCGGCCGCGTCTCAGGCCGATCTCCTCGTAGCAACGGATGGTCTTGGCCGCAGGCCAGAGCGCCGGGCAGCGTCACCGACATTCATGGGTGATTTCTTCGTCTCCTGGTCCTTGTTCCTGGCCCATTGATTTTGCAACATAATCCTGCGGGGGCTGTTGCCGAAATGCCATAGTCGCAGGTTTACCAGCACGCAAGCGCAAGGATATAGGCATCGCCCGCTTGGCAAGCAAAGCAAATGCCAGCATGAATGAAGATGAAAAAAGCGGCCGACTCGAGCCGCTGTTGTTTGGGCAGGCATCGGACCTTTTCATGCGCATGAAGTCACTTGCAATCGTCGCGGCCCTGGCGCTGTCGACGGCTGTCGCCGGTTGCAGCACCATCGGCTCGCAGATCTTCACCAACAACTACGGCGCGGTGACCGACGCCGGCTATCACCTGCCGCGCGTTCCGATCGAAAAGGTGCCGTTCAAATACCGCCGGCAGATCGTCGACTACGACACCAGGGAAAAGCCGGGCACCATTATCGTCGATACGCAGAACAAGTTCCTCTATTTCGTCATGGGCGACGGCGAAGCGATGCGCTACGGCATCGGCGTCGGCCGTGAGGGTTTCGAATGGCACGGCACCGCCCATATCGCGCTGAAGCGCGAATGGCCGACCTGGACACCGCCTTCGCAGATGATCAAGCGCCAGCCGGAGTTGGCCAAGTTTGCCGGTGGCATGGAGCCGGGGTTGAAGAACCCGCTCGGCGCCCGCGCCATGTACCTGTTCAACAAGGGCGGCGACATGGGTTATCGCCTGCATGGCAGCCCGGAATGGAATTCGATCGGCAAGGCGATGTCGTCGGGCTGCATCCGGCTGATGAACCAGGACATTATCGACCTCTACGACCGCACCTCGGTCGGCGCCAAGGTCATTGTGATATAAAACCCTTATACGCGGACCGTCTAGGCAACAACACAGACGTCGCAAACAGAAAACCGGGCACTTTGGCCCGGTTTTTTGTTGTCTATCGACGTTGACGATGGAACGGTGCGTCAGGAGACCTGTTCGACGTGCTGCACTTCCGGCACAAAGTGCCGGAGCAGGTTCTGGATGCCGTGCTTCAGCGTCGCCGTCGACGACGGGCAGCCGGCGCAGGCGCCCTTCATGTGCAGGAACACGGTGCCGTTCTCGAAGCCGCGGAAGGTGATGTCGCCGCCGTCCTGGGCCACCGCCGGGCGCACCCGCGTGTCGAGCAGCTCCTTGATGGTGACGACCAGCTCCTCGTCGGCCTTGTCGTAGAATTCGCCGGTCTGGCTGGTCTCGGCGGCGGGGCCGGCCTTGGCCATCACCGGGGCGCCGGACATGAAATGCTCCATGATGGCGCCGAGGATAGCCGGCTTCAGATGCTGCCAGTCGGGGCCGTCCTTGGTCACGGTGATGAAATCATAGCCGAAGAAGACGCCGGTGACGCCGGGGATCTCGAACAGCCGGCCGGCCAACGGCGAAGCCGTCGCGGCGCTGTCGGCATCACGGAAATCGGCGGTGCCTTCTTGCAGCACTTCCTTGCCGGGCAGGAATTTCAGCGTCGCCGGGTTTGGCGTCGACTCGGTCTGGATGAACATGGCCGTCTCCGTGCCCATTTCGGGCAGCTAGTTTGGAACAATTCTAATTAGGCTTTATCCGCCCGACATTCAAGCGAAAGGCATCGGGGAGAACGGCTGGCTGGCGGAATGTTTTGCTAGTTCGCTGAAACGATTGGAGATGTGTTGAGATTCAGGTCAGGCCGAGCCGAAAATGGTGGTTTCCGAGAACCGGAGCGGAGCGTACTTTGGTACGTGAGCACCGGAAGCGCAGGAAGCCGCCATTTGCAGGCCGGCCTCACCTGAATATCAGCACATCTCAGGCGAGGCTGTCGATCTCCTCGTCCGACAGGTTCTGCGGCACCACCGTGACGGGAATCGGAAAGGCGGCGCCCTTGCCGGCGACCGCGCCGACCAGCGGCCCTGGGCCTTCCTTGCCGGCGCCTGCCGCCAGCACCAGGATGGCGATGTCCTGGTCTTCCTCGATCAGCTTGTGGATCTCTTCGGTCGGCTTACCTTCGCGCACCACCAGTTCCGGCTCGATGCCGAGCTTCTGGCGCACCTTGTTGGCGTAGCTGTCCAGTGCGGCACGCGCCGTGGCGGTCGCCTCCTCGCGCATGATCTTCTCGACGCCCAGCCAGTGCTGGAAATCATCCGGCTCGATGACATAGAGCAGCACCAGCACGCCGCCCGTGCTTTGCGCCCGCTTCGAGGCGTAGGCGACGGCGCGCTCGCATTCGGGCGTATCGTCGATGATCGCCAGGAACCTGCGGCGATGACCGACTTCGCGGCTGAGGCGTTTGGAGACCATATTCACCCTGTTCGATGGTTTCGGCCGCAATCTGCCACCGCCACAGCCCGCCCGCAAGCGACCGGCGGCTGTGGCAATGCTGGTGCAGCTTAAAGCGCGTCGCGTTCGACCAGCGACGCGCTTCAGGTTCTTGTTTTATGCATGTCGTTATCGCAAAACCGCTGCACACTTTTGCGCGCCATGCATTAGCCTTGCAGCAGGCCGATAATCTCGCGCACGGTCTTCATGGTCGCTTCGGCCAATGTGCCGGCACGCTCGCCGCCATCGCGCAGCACCGCGTCGACATAGGCGCGGTCGCTGGAGATGCGGCGCATCTCGCCGGCGATCGGCGCCAGTTTTTCCACCGCAAGGTCGGCCAGCGCCGGCTTGAACACCGAAAACTGCTGGCCGCCATATTCCTTCAGCACCGCCTCTTTCGAGATTTCGGCGAGGCCGGCATAGATGCCGACGAGGTTTTCCGCTTCCGGCCGGCCGGCAAGCCCGTCCAGTTCGCCGGGCAAAGCCTCCGGGTCGGTCTTGGCCTTGCGGATTTTCTTCGAGATGGCGTCGGCATCGTCGGTCAGGTTGATGCGCGACAGGTCCGACGGATCGGATTTCGACATCTTCTTCGAACCGTCGCGCAGCGACATGATGCGCGCTGCCGGGCCGCCGATGACCGGCTCGGTCAGCGGGAAATAGCCGTTCACCGTCTCTTCGCCGACCTCCATTTCGACGCCGACGCCAAGCGCTGCGATGCGGTCCGAAAAGTCGTTGTTGAATTTCTGCGCGATGTCGCGGGTCAGCTCCAGATGCTGCTTCTGGTCGTCGCCGACCGGCACGTGGGTGGCGCGGTAGACGAGGATGTCGGCGGCCATCAGGGAGGGATAGGCGAGCAGGCCGAGCGAGGCGTTCTCGCGGTCCTTGCCGGCCTTGTCCTTGAACTGCGTCATGCGGTTCATCCAACCGATGCGCGCCACGCAGTTGAAGATCCAGGCAAGCTCGGCGTGCTGCATCACCCGCGACTGGTTGAAGACGATGTGTTTTTTCGGGTCGATGCCCGAGGCGAGAAACGCCGCGGTGATCGAACGCGTCTGGTCCTGAAGATCCTCATAGACGAGCTGTGCGGTCAGCGAATGCAGATCGACGACGCAATAGATACAGTCGGAGGTGTCCTGCAGGGCGACGAATTTCTTGATGGCGCCGAGATAATTGCCGAGATGCAGATTGCCGGTTGGCTGGACGCCGGAAAAAACGAGCGGTTTGAAGGGGGGCTGATCGGTCATGGTGTTTCCCTGGCTTGTGGAGGGCCGTTTCGCGCGCGGCGAAAGTCTTGCGACGGCGCGCTTATGGACGAGAGCGAGGAGACGATCAAGAGGGGCGTTGGCCAGGGCGCGCAGGCTTTGACGTCGGCCGAACAGAAGGCTGTTTGAGGGATGGCGCCGACCAGAAACAAAAACCCGCCTCGGTGGGCGGGTCGTTGGAGCCAATTAGCACCATACCGAAATTAATAGCATAGCTGCCGGCACAAAGCAAGAACAAAATTGGCGCTGATGAATTTTCCCCCTCACGGATCCGGAGATTGCTCCTTGACCGGCTGGGAGCCCTTGCGCCCGATATTGCGGCGGATCATGCCGAAATCGGCACCGCCGGTGGCGAAGGCGGTGACGAAGTAAAGCAGCGCCCCGCCGGCGACGAGCGCTAGCAGCGTTACCGCCTTGATCACCAGCGGCGAGCCGGAGGCGAGCCTTGCGGCGAACCAGTGTTCGGCAAAATAGAGCGCCGCGGCCATCACCGCCGCCGACAGCACCAGCCGCGGGATCCGTTTCATGAGCGGCACGTCGCGGCCCCAATGGCCGCGTCGGATCAGCACGGCGAGCAGCATCGCCGCATTGACCCAGCCGGCGACAGCGGAGGCAACGGCAATGCCGGGCGCGCCCATCGTCGGAAACAGCGTCAGTGCCGTCGTAATGTTAACCGCCACCGAGATGGCGGCGAAAATCATCGGCGTGCGCGTGTCCTCGCGAGCGAAATAGCCTGGGGTGAACGCCTTGATCAGCACGAAGGCCGGCAGGCCGAGCCCGAAGATCGCCAGGATTGCCGCGACCGTCGGCGTCGAATTGTTGGCGGCAAAGGCGCCGCGCTCATAGACCAGCCGCACGATCGGCTCGGACATGACCAGCAGCGCGGCCGCCGCAGGCAAGGTCATGAAAAGGGTAAACTCGACCGAGCGGTTCTGCAGATTGGCGGCCTCGACCAGATTGCCCGATTTCAGCGCCCGCGACAGTTCCGGCAACAGCACGATGGCGACAGCGACGCCGACGACGCCCAGCGGCAGCTGGTAGACGCGGTCGGCATAGGCCAGCGACGACACCGCACTGTCCTGCGCCGATGCGATCGCCGTGCCGATCAGCTGGTTGATCTGGGTGATGCCGCCGGTGATCGCCGCCGGCAGCGCCAGGATCAGCAGCCGCTTGACGTTCGGCGTCATCTTCGGGCGCCGGAAGCCGATCGAAATGCCGGCATGGCGCACCGCCGCCCAGACGATCGCCAGCTGCACCAGGCCGGCCGCCAGCACGCCCCAAGCCAGGCCGAAACCAACGGTGCGGGCGTCCGAACCCTTGTACCAGGCATAGGCAAGCACGGCGATAAGGATGACGTTGAGGAACACCGGCGCCACCGCAGCGGCGAAATAGCGGCGCAGCGAATTCAGCATGCCGGCCATCATGGCGCCGAGCGACATGCAGATCAGGTAGGGGAACATGACGGTCGCCAGCGCCACCGTCGTCTCGAATTTTCCCGGCGTGTCGGCAAAGCCCGGCGCCACCAGATAGCGCACGATCAGCGGCATCGCCAGTTCCATGGCGATGGTCAGCGCCAGAAGCGCCGTGAACAAGACGCCGAACACCTCTTCGGAAAAGCGCTTGGCGCCGTCGGTGCCGTGTGTCTCGATCTCCTTGGCGAACAGCGGCACGAAGGCGGCATTGAAGGCGCCTTCGGCGAACAGCCGGCGAAAGGTGTTGGGAAACTGGAAGGCGGCGTTGAAGGCGTCGGCGATCGGCCCGGTGCCGAGTGCGGCAGCCATCAGCATCTCGCGGCCGAAACCGAGGGCGCGGCTCATCAGCGTGCCGGAAGCGACCGTGGCGAATTTCTTGACAAGGCTCATGCGCTTGAAGACTGCCTGTGCGATTGGGGCAAATGGAAGGTAACCGTCACTCGGCGGCCGTTTTGGTCTTGCCGCGCTCGGACGCCGTGCCCTCGAGCACCGCGATCAGCCTGTTGCGGATGGTCGCCGTACGCGACGGGCTGTCGATCTTCTGGCCGGTGAGATCGGTGACGTAGAACGTGTCGATGACTTTTTCGCCGAAGGTGGTGATGTGGGCCGAGGCGATGTCGAGCGACAGGTCCGACAACATGCCGGTGATCTCCGACAGAAGGCCCGGCCTGTCCAGCCCCTCGACCTCGATCACCGAGAAACGGTTCGACAGCGTGTTGCGGATCTCGGCGCGTGGCGGAATACGGAAAACCTTGGCGCCGCGCCGCGGCTTGGTGCGCTTCTCGATCATTTCGGGCAGCCAGCTCTTGCCCGACAGCACGTCCTCGATCAGCCGGCCGACGCGCTCGGCACGGCGGCGCTCGTCCTCGTCGCGGTCGAACTCCCTCGAGATCAGGATGGTGTCGAGCGCGCGGCCGTCCGAGGTGGTGAAGATCTGCGCGTCGACGATGTTGCCGCCGGCCGCGGCACAGGCGCCGGCAATCACCGAGAGCAGGCGCGGATGGTCCTGCGCCAGCACGGTGATCTCGGTCACCGCCTCGAACTGGTGGGTTTTGACCATGGTGGCGAGCTTCTTGCCGGCGTGATCGGCCTCGCGGATGAATTCGGCATGGCGGAGCTGGTCGGGAAGATC
The DNA here is from genome assembly GCF_040320195.1 of Mesorhizobium sp. M0768. Classification (NCBI taxonomy): domain Bacteria; kingdom Pseudomonadati; phylum Pseudomonadota; class Alphaproteobacteria; order Hyphomicrobiales; family Phyllobacteriaceae; genus Mesorhizobium; species Mesorhizobium sp. M0768. The sequence continues at coordinate 206,538 of NZ_JAMYPD010000002.1, forward strand.
GACCGCCAGCAGATAGTTCTCGTAGTGCTGGCCGACATAACGCTTGCGGGCCTTTTCCGGCCAGTCGGCAAGCGCCTCGGCCAGTTGTTCGCGCGCCGCCGCCGTCCGTTTGGCGCGCGACACCTCCGAAAACCCGCCGGTCAACAAAAGCTCGGTCTCGTAGTAGAGCGTACGCAGCAACTGGCCCTTCCAGCCGTTCCAGACCCCAGGCCCGACGCCGCGGATATCGCAGACGGTAAGCACAAGCAGCATCTTCAGCCGTTCGACCGACTGCACGATGGCGGCAAAATCTTCGATCGTCTTGCGGTCGTTGAGATCGCGGGTCTGCGCCGTCATCGACATGACGAGGTGGTTCTCGACCAGCCAGGCGACCGTTTCGGTATCGGCCGGCGACAGCCCCATATGCGGGCAGATGCGCCGGGCGATCCTGGCGCCGGCTTGCGAATGGTCCTCCGGCCTGCCCTTGGCGATGTCGTGCAGCAGCACGGCGACATAGAGCGCCTCGCGGCTCTTCTTCAGCCCCGGCATCAGCGAGTGGGCGAGTGGATGGATCTTTTCCCCGTCGCCGCGCTCGATCTCGGCCAGCACGCCGATGCAGCGGATGAGGTGCTCGTCCACCGTGTAGTGGTGGTACATCGAGAACTGCATCATGGCGACGATCTTGCCGAAGTCCGGGATCAGCTTGGCAAGCAGTCCGGCCTCGTTCATGCGCCGCAGATTGAGCTCGGCGTTGCGGTCCGAGGTCAACACATCGAGGAACAGCCGGTTGGCCTCCTCGTCGCGCCTGAGCGCCTTGCCGACGAGGCCGAGAGAGCGGGTCAAAAGCTTCAGCGCATCGGGGTGGAATTCCAGGCCATGCTTGTCGGCAAACCAGAACAGCCTGAGCAGGTTAACCGGATCGCGCTCGAACACCTCGTCGTCGGCAATGTTGATGCGGTGGTTGTCGACGATGAAATCGGCCGTGCCGGCGAGCTTGCGCTTGCGGCGCGAAAAGGTGAGGAAGATGCGGTTGAAGCCCGGCACATGCTTGGCCTGCTCTTCTTCCAGCGCGGCGCAGAAAATGCGGGTCAGGTCGCCGACATCCTTGGCGACGAGGAAGTAGTGCTTCATGAATCGCTCGACCGCCGACAGGCCGGGATGGGTGGTGTAGCCCAGCCGCTCGGCAATATCGCGCTGGATATCGAAATGCAGCCGCTCCTCGGCCTTGCCGGTGAGGAAATGCATGTGGCAGCGCACCGCCCATAGAAAATCCTCGGCCTTCTGGAATTCCCTGTATTCGGCGTCGGTGAAGACGCCCTTGTCGACCAGTTCCTCGCCGGTGCGCACGCGGTAGAAATATTTGGCGATCCAGAACAGCGTCTGCAGGTCGCGCAGGCCGCCCTTGCCGTCCTTGACGTTGGGTTCGACCAGGTAACGGCTCTCGCCGGCCTTGGCGTGGCGCTCGTCGCGTTCGGCGAGCTTGGCCTGGACATATTCGGGGCCGGTGGTGCGCACCACCTCGTGGTCGAAGCGCTGCAAAAGCTCGTCATAGAGCTTTTGCTCGCCCCACAGGAAGCGCGCCTCCAGGATCGAGGTGCGGATGGTGATGTCGGTGCGCGACAGCCTGAGGCACTCGTCGATGTTGCGGGTGGCGTGGCCGACCTTCAGCCCGAGGTCCCACAGCATATAGAGCATGTATTCGACGATCTGCTCGCCCCAGGGCGTCTGCTTGTAGGGCAGCAGGAACAGCAGATCGATGTCGGACCCGGGCGCCAGCGTGCCGCGGCCATAGCCGCCGACGGCCACGACCGCCATGCGCTCGGCCGAAGACGGGTTTTTGACGCGATAGACATGGGTGGCGGCGAAATCGTAGAGCGCGCGGATGATCTCATCCATCAGATGCGACAGCCGGGCGGCGCAGGCGGTGCCGCTGCCATCGTCCATCAGCATGCGTTCGGCGACCGTGCGGCCGTCGGCGAGCCGGCTTTTGAGAAGCTTGAGGACGCCGCTGCGCGCGGCCTTGCCGGAGCCGTCGCCTGCCGTGGCCGCGGTCAGTTCGGTCATCTCGCGGCGCAAGGCTTCGCCGTCGATCAGTTCCTCGAGCTTCAGGGATATTCTTGCCATAAATGCCGTTCGGCCTCGCCGTTTCGGCGGCGTCTATAGCGCGTTTTCGCGGCGCTGGGTATGGGGCGGGCGGACGCGTTCTCCACGGCCGCCGACAGGACGATCGTCTCGCGCCCGCGGCCGGTTCGGTTAGGGCCTGGCCACGAAAAATCGAAATCGGCCCTTGACCTTCCAGTTACTGGAAGCACTACCTCCGCCGCAACATCGAATACAGGGGCTTTCGGCATGACGCATTCCGATCACCATCATCACGCCCATGGCAGCTGCTGCTCGGCAAAAGGCGCACCCTCTGCTGCGGACGCCGTCGTCCGCGATCCGGTCTGCGGCATGACCGTCGATCCGGCTGCCGGCAAGCCGACGGCCGAGCATGACGGCCATCGCTATCATTTCTGCAGCGAGAGCTGCCGCGCGAAATTCGTCGCCGAGCCGGAAAAATACCTGACCGCTAGCGATCCCGTCTGCGGCATGAGCGTCGATCGCGCCACGGCCAAGCACTTTTTGCGGCACGAGGGCCGGGGCTTCTATTTCTGCTCCGCCGCTTGCCAGGCGAAGTTCGAAGCCGAGCCGGCAAAGTATCTCGGCGACAGGCCGGCGCCGCGGGCGATGCCGAAAGGCACGCAATACACCTGCCCGATGCATCCGGAAATCATCCGCGACAAGCCCGGCTCCTGCCCGATCTGCGGCATGGCGCTGGAACCGATGGGCGTGCCGACCGGCGACGAGGGGCCTAACCCGGAATTGGTCGACTTCACCAGGCGCTTTTGGGTGAGCGCGGTGCTGTCCGTGCCGTTGCTGGTCATCGCGATGACGCCGATGCTCGGCCTGACGTTTCAGGCCTTCATCGACGACCGCGCGAAGGTCTGGCTGGAGCTGGCGCTGGCCAGCCCGGTGGTGCTGTGGGCGGCATTCCCGTTCTTCCACCGCGGCTGGGATTCGATCCTCAACCGCAGCCCCAATATGTGGACGCTGATTTCGCTCGGCGTCGGTGCCGCCTATCTCTACAGCGTCGTCGCCACGCTGTTTCCGGGCCTCTTTCCGCACCAGTTCCGCGGCCATGACGGCACCGTGCCGGTCTATTTCGAGGCGGCGGCGGTGATCGTCGCGCTGGTGTTCCTTGGCCAGGTGCTGGAATTGCGCGCCCGCGAGAAAACCGGCTCGGCGATCCGTGCGCTGCTCGACCTGGCGCCGAAGACGGCGCGGCTGATCGGCGCGGACGGTTCCGAAAACGACGTGCCGCTCGAAACCGTCAAGGCCGGCGACCGCTTGCGCATCCGCCCAGGCGATGCCGTGCCGGTCGACGGCATTGTGCTCGAAGGGCGCTCTTCCATCGACGAATCGATGATCACAGGCGAGCCGCTGCCGGTCGAAAAGACCGAAGGCGACAACCTCACCGGCGGCACGCTCAACAAGAACGGCTCGCTGATCATGCGCGCCGACAAAGTCGGCGCCGAGACGACGCTGGCGCGCATCGTCGAGCTTGTCGCCAAGGCGCAGCGGTCGCGCGCGCCGATCCAGGGGTTGGCCGACCGCGTCTCGTTCTACTTCGTCCCGGCCGTCGTGCTGGTCGCGATCATAGCGTTCGTCGCCTGGGCGATCGTCGGACCGGAACCCAGCCCGGTCTTTGCCATCGTCTCGGCGGTCTCGGTGCTGATCATCGCCTGTCCGTGTGCGCTCGGCCTTGCCACGCCAATGTCGATCATGACCGCCACCGGGCGCGGCGCGCATGCCGGCGTGCTGATCAAGGAAGCGGCGGCGCTCGAGCGCTTTGCCTCGGTCGATACGCTGATCGTCGACAAGACGGGAACGCTGACCGAAGGCCGGCCGCGACTGACCGATGTCGTTGCCGTCGAAGGCATGGCGCAAGACGAGCTGCTGGCGCTCGCCGCCGGGCTGGAAAAGGGCTCGGAGCATCCGCTGGCCGAGGCGATCGTCGAAGGCGCCCGCGAACGCGGCGTGAATATTCCCGATGCCGGCGGTTTCGAGGCCGTCACTGGCAAAGGCGTTTCCGGCACGGTTTCGGGACAGAAGGTGGCGCTCGGAAATGCTGCGATGATGGCCGATCTCGGCATCGACAGCACATCGGTCCAGGCCAGCGCCGAGGCGCTGCAGGCCGACGGCAAGACCGCGATGTTCGTTGCTGTCGGCAACCGGCTCGCCGGCCTCGTCGCCGTTGCCGACCCGATCAAGGCGACCACCGCCGAGGCGATCAAGGCGCTGCATGACAGCGGGCTGAAGATCGTCATGGCGACCGGCGACAACGAGCGCACCGCCAAGGCCATCGCAGCCAAGCTCGGCATCGACGCGGTGCGTGCCGGACTTTTGCCCGAACAGAAGAACGCGCTGGTCGAGGAATTGCGCGCCGGCGGTGCCGGCGTTGCCATGGCCGGCGACGGGGTCAACGATGCGCCAGCACTGGCCGCTGCCGATGTCGGCATCGCTATGGGCACCGGCGCCGATGTTGCGGTCGAAAGTGCGGGAATTACGCTGGTCAAGGGCGATCTCAACGGCATCGTCAGGGCGAGGACGCTGGCCCGCGCGACGATCCGCAACATCCGCCAGAACCTGTTTTTTGCTTTCCTCTACAATGTGCTCGGCGTGCCGGTTGCTGCCGGCGTGCTTTATCCGCTCACCGGCACGCTGCTGTCGCCGATGATTGCGGCGGCGGCGATGAGCCTGTCTTCGGTTTCGGTGACCGCCAACGCATTGCGGCTCAGGACGTTGAAACTCTGAGTAAAACTTCCAGATAGACCCTGTTCAAAAAAGGAGACGACGAATGACCTTGGCCAAGAAGATCGTGCTGTTGATGATGGCGGCGGGAATGCTGCTTGCCGTTTTCCTCGAAAGCGTTCCGGCACAAGCCGAGGAGATGAAGCACGACATGGTCGCAATGGGCGCGCAGAGCCCCTCGACCGAGGGCTACAAGGCGGCGATGGACAAGATGCATACCGACATGATGGCAATCGAATATTCCGGCAATGCCGACGTCGATTTCGCCCGCGGCATGATCCCGCATCACCAGGCGGCGATCGACATGGCCAAGGTCGAGCTCGCCAACGGCAAGGATCCGGAAATCCGCAAGCTGGCGGAAGCAGTGATCGCCGCGCAGCAAGCCGAGATCAAGCAGATGCAGGACTGGCTCGCTGCCCATCCGGTGAAGTAGGCGTCACGCTGTCGGGGAATCCGGGCGAGAGGCTTCACCTGGATTTCTGCTTCGCCTGGATTTCCCTTGGCGGCTATGGTGCTATCCGGGCCTCGGACTGGAGCATGCCATGCCTTCGACGATAAGAACGACCACCCTGCCCTGCGGCGAAGCCGTGCCGGTGCTCGGCCAGGGCACCTGGAAGATGGGCGAGGACGGCCGCCGCCGTGGCGACGAGGCCAATGCCCTGAAGCTCGGGCTGGATCGCGGCATGACGCTGATCGACACCGCCGAAATGTATGCCGGCGGCGGTGCCGAGGAGGTGGTGGCGGAGGCCATCGCCGGTCGCCGCGACGAGGTTTTCCTGGTCTCCAAGGTGCTGCCGTCCAATGCCTCACGCGCCGGCGTGAAACGGGCGTGCGAGAACAGCCTGAGGCATCTCGCCACCGACCGCATCGATCTCTATCTCTTGCATTGGCCGGGCAGCGTTCCTTTGATGGAAACGGTAGAGGCGTTCGAAGCGTTGAAGGCGGCCGGCAAGATCCGCCATTGGGGCGTCAGCAATTTCGATACCGATGAGATGGAAGAGCTGGTTCGGTTGCCGGCCGGCGGCAACGTCCAGACCAACCAGGTGCTCTACAATCTGTCGCAGCGCGGCGTCGAGTTCGACCTCGCCCCGTGGAGCCGGCAACGCGGCATGCCGCTGATGGCCTATTCGCCGGTCGATCAGGGGGTATTGGCGCGCAACGCCAGGTTAGATGCCATCGCCGCCCGCCACGGTGCGACGCCGGCGCAGATCGCTCTTGCCTGGGTGATGGCGCAGGACGGCGTGATTGCCATTCCGAAGGCCAGCCGCCCGGAGCATATCCGGCAGAATGTCGCGGCGTTGGACATCGAGCTCACGAGCGAAGATTTCGCCGAAATTGACCGCGCCTTCCCACCACCGAGGCGGAAGTCCGGCTTGGCGATGATTTGAGGGGTGGGGCGGAAGGCAAGCCAAAGCAGCGTTCCGTCACACCCCCCTCTGTCCTGCCGGACAGTCCGGCAGGACAGAGGGGGGGTGCCGTAGAGCGCTATCGGACGAGCACTACTTCTCAGCCATCCCCTTCAGCCGGTACAGCGCCTCCAGCGCTTCCCTTGGCGTCATCTCGTCGGGATTGATCTCCGCTAGCGCCAAACCCAGCCCATCACTCTTCGCCGGCTTCGACGCTTCCCGCTGCGCCGCCACGGAAAACAGCGGCAGGTCGTCGACCAGACGGTTGGCCTTGCCCGAGACCTCGCCGGCTTCGAGCTGGTGCAGCACTTCCTTGGCCCGGCCGACGACCGCTTCCGGCAGGCCGGCCAGCCGCGCTACCTGGACGCCGTAGGAACGGTCGGCCGCACCCTTGCCGACCTCGTGCAGGAAGACCACGTCGCCCTCCCATTCCTTGACCCGCATGGTGACGTTGGAGAGCCGCGGCAGTTTTCCGGCCAGCGCCGTCATCTCGTGGAAATGCGTGGCGAAGATCGCCCGGCAGCGGTTTTTCTCGTGCAGATATTCGACCGCCGCCCATGCGATCGACAGGCCGTCGAAAGTGGCGGTGCCGCGGCCGATCTCGTCGAGGATGACCAGTGCGCGTTCGCCTGCCTGGTTGAGGATCGCCGCCGTCTCGACCATCTCGACCATGAAGGTGGAGCGGCCGCGCGCCAGATCGTCGGAGGCGCCGACCCGCGAAAACAGCCGGTCGACGACGCCGATATGGGCTGATGCCGCAGGCACGAAGGAGCCGGTCTGGGCGAGGATGGCGATCAGCGCGTTTTGCCTGAGGAAGGTCGATTTGCCGCCCATATTGGGGCCGGTCAGCAGCCAGATCGCGCCGGCCTTGGCATCGCCTTGCGGCGACAGGTCGCAATCATTGGCGACGAACGGACCTTCGCCGGAACGCCGCAGCGCCTGTTCGACCACCGGGTGGCGTCCGCCCGCAATCTCGAAGGCAAGGCTCGCATCGACCAGCGGCCGGCACCAGGCCTCGCTCTCGGAAAGCAAGGCAAGTGCGGCCGAAACGTCGAGCACGGCGAGCGCTTCGGCGCCGGCGCGGATCCTGTCGGCCTGGCCGACGACTTCCGCCGTCAGCGCCTCGAAAGCGGCAAGCTCGATCGCCAGCGCCCGGTCGGCGGCATTTGCGATCTTCGATTCCAGCTCGGCGAGCTCGGTGGTGGTGAAGCGCATGGCGTTGGCCATGGTCTGGCGATGGATGAAGCGCGCCCTGGCGCCGTCGCTGCCGGTCATCAGCGCATGATGATTGGCGGTGACCTCGATATAGTAGCCGAGCACATTGTTGTGCCTGATCTTCAGCGAGCGGATGCCGGTCTCGTCGATCAGCGAACGCTCCAGCCCGGCGATCACCTTTCGCGACTCGTCGCGCAGTGCCCGCATCTCGTCGAGTTCGGCGTGGTAGCCGCCGCGGACGAAGCCGCCGTCGCGCCTGAGCAACGGCAGCTCGTCGCTGAGCGCCTGTGCCAGATGCGTCGCCAGATCACTGGGCAGTGCCTTGATAGCTCCCAACGCCGCGGTCAGTTCGGCCGGCAATGCGGTTTGGCCGAACAGTTCGGCGATGGCGCCGGCCGCTTCGAAACCGGCGCGCAGCGCGCCGAGGTCGCGCGGGCCGCCGCGGTTGAGCGCCAGCCTGGACAGCGCGCGCGGCATGTCGGCGACGCTCTTCAGGCTTGCCCGCACCGCCTGGCAGAGGCGCGTTTCGGAGCGGAATAACGACACCGAGTCCAGCCTTGCGGCGATTGCCGCCGGGTCCGTCAGCGGCGCCGTCAGCCGGTCGGCGAGCAGCCTTGCGCCGCCGCCGGTCACCGTGCGGTCGATCGCCTTGAACAGCGACCCGTCGCGGCTGCCGGACAGCGTGCGCAGCAGCTCCAGATTGGCGCGCGTCGCCGGGTCGATGAACAGCGTCGAACCCTGCTCCTCGCGCTGCGGCCGCGACAGCGGTGGCCGCTCGGCCTTCTGCGTCTTTTCGACATAGGCGATGACGCCCGAGATCGCCGACAGTTCGGCGCGCGAAAACGTGCCGAAACTATCCGGCGTTGCCACCTCGAAGAAGCGGGCGATGCGGCCGGCGGCCGAAGCCGAATCGAACAGCGACGGCGGCTGCGGGCTGGCGACGCGGCCGAGCACGTCGAAGACCGGTTTCAGCTCCGGGTCGTAAAACACCGGCTCGGCGACGATCAGCTCGCGCGGATCGACGCGGAAGACATCGGCGAGCAGCCGGTCGGCGGTGGTCTCGGCGACGCGGAAGACACCGGTCGAGATCTCGATCCAGGCCAAGGCGAAAGCGTGCTCTGCCCCGCCCTTGACTCGTCCCAGCGCCATCAGGAAACTCGATTCCGACGGCGCCAGCAGTCTGTCTTCGGTGATGGTGCCGGGTGTCACCAGCCGCACCACATCACGGCGCACCACCGATTTGCCGCCGCGCTTCTTGGCCTCGGCCGGATCCTCGATCTGCTCGCAGACGGCGACGCGGAACCCCTGACCGATCAGCTTCTGCAGATAATCGTCGGCGGCATGCACCGGCACGCCGCACATCGGGATGTCGAGCCCCTGGTGCTTGCCGCGCTTGGTCAGCACGATGCCGAGCGCCCGGCTTGCCTTTTCGGCGTCGTCGAAGAACAGCTCGTAGAAATCGCCCATGCGGTAGAACAGCAGCGAATCCGGGTTCGCCGCCTTGATCTCGATATACTGCTCCATCATCGGCGTCGCCGGCGCGAAGGCCGGCGTGGCGTTGTCGCTTCGAATGGGCGTCTCGTCGTTCAAGAAGCTGCTTCCAAATTTTTGCAAGCCATGCTTGGCGGTTTACAGCGGCGAAGTGTAGCCTTAATCCCGAACCTTCCACAAAAGAAAGCATGCGCACCCATCTCAAGCGGTGCCGTACGGGCGAGGAAACCGAAAGTACCATGGCCAAGAAAACCGAAAGCAACGGGCCCTCCGTCAGCGCCCAGGAGGCATTGGAATTCCATGCCATGGGCCGCCCCGGCAAGCTGGAGATCGTAGCCACAAAACCAATGGCGACGCAGCGCGATCTCAGCCTTGCCTATTCGCCGGGCGTCGCTGTGCCGGTTCTCGCCATCGCCGAGGACCCGAGCCGCGCCTTCGACTACACGGTTCGCGGCAACATGGTCGCCGTCATCTCCAACGGCACCGCCATCCTCGGCCTCGGCAATCTCGGCGCGCTGGCCTCGAAGCCGGTAATGGAAGGCAAGGCGGTGCTGTTCAAGCGCTTCGCCGATGTCGATTCCATCGACCTCGAGGTCGATACCGAGGATGCCGACGAATTCATCAACTGCGTGCGCTTTCTCGGCCCCTCCTTCGGCGGCATCAACCTCGAGGACATCAAGGCACCGGAGTGCTTCATCATCGAGCAGCGGCTGCGCGAGCTGATGGACATCCCGGTCTTCCATGACGACCAGCACGGCACCGCCATCATTTCGGCCGCCGGCCTGATCAACGCGCTGGAAATCACCGGCCGCGACATGAAGACCACGAAAATGGTCTGCAACGGCGCCGGCGCTGCCGGCATCGCCTGCATCGAACTGATGAAGGCGATGGGCTTTGCGCCAGAAAATATCATCCTGTGCGACACTAAGGGCGTCGTCTTCCAGGGTCGCACCGAAGGCATGAACCAGTGGAAGTCGGCGCACGCCGTGAAAACCGGCGCGCGCTCGCTGGCCGAGGCGCTGGACGGCGCCGACGTGTTCCTCGGCCTCTCGGCCAAGGGCACGCTGACCACCAGGATGGTGCAGTCGATGGCCAAAAACCCGATCATCTTCGCCATGGCCAATCCCGACCCCGAGATCACGCCGGAAGAAGTCGCCGAGATCCGCACCGACGCCATCATGGCGACGGGACGGTCCGACTATCCCAACCAGGTCAACAATGTGCTCGGCTTCCCCTACATCTTCCGCGGCGCGCTGGATGTGCGGGCGACCACCATCAACGACGACATGAAGATCGCCGCGGCCAAAGCGCTCGCCGAACTGGCGCGCCAGGACGTGCCCGACGACGTCGCCGCCGCCTACCAGGGCAACCGGCCGAAATTCGGCCCCAACTACATCATCCCGGTGCCGTTCGATCCGCGCCTGATATCGGCGATCCCGATCGCCGTCGCCAAGGCGGCGATGGACTCCGGCGTCGCGCGCAAGCCGATCCTCGATCTCGACCGTTACGCGCAGGAGCTTTCCGCCCGCCGCGACCCGATCGCCTCGACGCTGCAGCGCATCTACGACCGCGTCCGCCGCCAGCCCAAGCGCATCGTCTTTGCCGAGGGCGAGGAGGAGCAGGTGATGCGCGCCGCCGTCTCCTATGTGAACCAGCGGCTCGGCACCGCCATCCTGCTCGGACGCGACGACATCATCAAGGAAAACGCCAGGAACGCCGGCATCGACCTCGGCAAGCAAGGCATCGAGATCATCAATGCGCGGCTGTCGCGCCGCAACTCGATCTACACCGACTATCTCTACGAGCGCATGCAGCGCAAAGGCTTTCTGTTCCGCGACTGCCAGCGGTTGATCAATAACGACCGCAACCATTTCGCCGCCTGCATGGTGGCGCTGGGCGATGCCGACGGCATCGTCACCGGCGTTACCCGCAACTATTCGACGGCGCTCGACGACATCCGCCGCGTCATCGACGCAAGGCCCGGCCACTGCGTCATCGGCGTGTCGATCGTGCTGGCGCGGGGTCGCACCGTCCTCGTTGCCGATACCGCGGTGCACGACATGCCTGATGCCGTCGAGATCGCCGACATCGCCGAGGAGGCTGCCGGTTTTGCCCGCCGCATGGGCTACGAGCCGAGGCTCGCCATGCTCGCCTATTCAACCTTCGGCCATCCGCAGGGCGAGCGCTCCGAGCGCGTCCAGGAAGCGGTGCGCATCCTCGACAAGCGCCGCGTCGATTTCGAGTATGACGGCGAGATGGCCGCCGACGTGGCGCTCAACGCCCGCGCCATGGCGCAGTACCCGTTCATCAGGCTGACCGGCCCGGCCAACGTGCTGGTCATGCCGGCCTTCCACTCGGCCTCGATCTCGACCAAGATGCTGCAGGAGCTCGGCGGCTCGACCGTCATCGGCCCGCTGCTGGTCGGCCTGAACAAGCCGGTTCAGATCGTCTCGCTCAATGCCAAGGATTCGGACATCGTCAACATGGCAGCGATTGCGGCGTATAGCGCGGGGGCTTGAGGAGCGGGGGCAGCAGCAGCGCCTCTCCCTTCTCCCCCTGTGGGAGAAGGTGGCCGAGCGAAGCTCGGTCGGATGAGGGGTGTTCCAGCTTGGCACCGGCAGCACTCCATCCAGCACCCCTCAACCGTCTCGGCGCTGCGCGCCGATCCACCTTCTCCCACAGGGGGAGAAGGAAGAGATGCCGCTACAGAAGCCCCGCCTGCTCGGCCTCTCGGCGCAGATTCTGCCGTGGCCTTGGGCCGATCTGCTGGATGACCAGCCCGGCTGCCAGCGAGCCGAGATCGCCGCAATCCTTGAGGCTGCGGCCTTGCGTGTAGCCGTAGAGGAAGCCGGCGGCATAGAGGTCGCCGGCGCCGGTGGTGTCGACCAGCTCGCGGATCCTGGTCGCATTGATGGTCACGGTCTCGTCGCCGCGCACGATCACCGAGCCCTTTTCCGAGCGGGTAACGGCGGCGATCTTGCAATCCTTGCGGATCTGGGCCAGCGCCTCGTCGAAAGACGCGGTCTGGTAGAGCGACTTGATCTCGTGACTGTTGGCAAAGACGATATCGACGGTGCCGGAGCGCATCAGATCGAGGAATTCGTCGCGGTAGCGATCGACGCAGAACGAGTCCGACAATGTCATCGACACTTCGCGCCCGGCGGCGTGGGCGAGCTTAGCCGTCTGCCTGATCGCCTCCTTGGCGCGCGGCGGGTCCCACAGATAGCCCTCGAAATAGGTGACGGCGGCGCCCGACGCCTTGTCGGCCTCGACGTCCTCCGGGCCGAGCTCGACGCAGGCGCCGAGATAGGTGTTCATCGAGCGCTCGCCGTCCGGCGTGACGAAGATCATCGAGCGCGCTGTCGGCGGTTCGCCGTTAAGCGGCCTGGTGTCGAAGGCGACACCCTGGGCATGGATGTCATGCGCGTAGATTTCGCCGAGCGCGTCGTTGGAGACCTTGCCGAAGAAGGCGGCGCGACCGCCGAAGGAGGCCACGCCCGCCGCCGTGTTGCCGGCGCTGCCGCCCGAGGCTTCAATGGCCGGGCCCATGCGGCTGTAGAGCAGTTCGGCGCGCCTCGTGTCGATCAAATTCATTGCGCCCTTGATGATGCCGTTGGTCTCCAGGAACGCCTCGTCGCACTGGGCGATGATGTCGACGATGGCATTTCCGATACAAAGCACGTCATAGTCCGGCATCAATTCATGTCTCCGCCAAAAACCCACCGGCTTTCTGCCACGCCGGGCGCGGGCGGGTCTAGCGGTTTGATGCGGCTTTGCCTAGGCCGCGAGTTATAAATCCGGGCAGAACGCATGCTTCGTATCGCGCGGTTTGCGCTTGTCTCGCGACCTGTCTCCGCCTATCCCGAAATATCGCCCATGGGCCTCGTTTGACATGGAATTAGAAACGCCGTGATCCTCGACGCCGCCCGTGCCGCCTTGAGCCGGCTGTTCTCGCCCGAATTCCGTTCCGTGTTCCTGAAGACACTGGGGCTGACCTTGCTGGCGCTGGCGGCGCTGTGGTTCGGGATCAAGAGCCTGTTCGAATGGCTGGCCTGGCCGTGGATCGATGCATGGCTGCCCGCCCTACCCTCCTGGGCCGGATGGCTGGGCGCCGTCGTCGCCGGCATCGGCCTTGCGCTGGGCTTGGCGCTGCTCATCGCGCCGGTGACGGCGATCATCGCCGGCCTGTTCCTCGACGACGTCGCCGAAGTGGTCGAGCGCACCGATTATCCAAACGACCCGCCCGGCCGCGCCGTGCCGGCGTTGCGCTCGCTGGTGCTGGCGATCCGGTTTTTCGGCGTCGTCATCCTCGGCAACATCGTCGCCCTGCTGCTTCTGCTGGTGCCGGGCATCAACATCGCCGCCTTTTTCGTCGTCAACGGCTATCTGCTCGGGCGCGAGTTCTTCGAATTCGCCGCCATGCGCTTTCGCCCGGAGGCCGAGGCACGGGCGTTGCGCAGGAAATATGCGGGCACGGTGTTTCTCGCCGGGCTGCTCATTGCTGCTTTTCTTGCCGTGCCGCTGCTCAACCTTCTGACGCCGCTCTTCGCCGCCGCCATGATGGTGCACCTGCACAAGGCGATCTCGGCGCGGGAAGGGAGCTAGCGCAGCAGAAAGCCGCGCCCCAGTTCATCATCGTCCTCGACGATGAATTCGGCCCGCCCTGAATAATAGGCGCGGCCGCCGACGCGGGCGATGATGGCATCATGCGGCCCGGCCGTGGCCGTGCGTACGACCGCGCCGGAAAAGCGCGAGCCGGCAATGCTCTCGAACAGCCGCGTCCGGCCAATTTCGATCTGGCCCTTGGCGTGCATGGCCGCCAGCCGCGCGGTGACGCCGGAGCCGGTCGGCGAACGGTCGACCTCGGCTTCAGCGAAAACGCAGATGTTTTTGGTCGGCGTATCGGAGAACGCATCCTGTCCGTCGGTCAGGATTGTGCCGTAGAGAAAGGCGAGATCGGCATGGTCGGGATGCGACAGCGGCAATTCGGCCTTCAGCTTATCAGTCAGCGCGGTCGCTGCATCGACGAAATCGCGCACCCGGTTCCTGCCAAATTCCAGCCCGAACTGGCGGCAGTCGGCCAGTGCATAGAAGGCGCCGCCATAGGCGATGTCGAAGCCGACCGGACCATAGCCCGGCAGCTCGATCCGCTGGTCGCCGACGAACAGAAACGCCGGCACGCTTTCGAAGGACACCGCGCCGGCCTTGCCATCCCTTACCTCGACTGCAGTCGAAATCAGCCCGCATGGCGCCTCGATATTGACGGTCGACAGCGGCTCGCGTGGCGCCACCAGCCGCTCGTCGACGGCGTAGCGGCCGAGCGCGACGATGGCGTGGCCGCACATCGTCGAATAGCCCTCATTGTGCATGAACAGCACCGCGAGGTCGGCGCCCGGCAGGTCGGGCTCCACCAGCAGCGCGCCATACATGTCGTAATGGCCGCGCGGCTCGAACATCAGGATCTTTCTGAGATGATCGAGATGGTCGCGCACATACGCACGCTTTTCGAGGATCGTGCCCTTGGGAATATCGGGGTAGCCGCCGGTGACGATCCGCAGCGGCTCGCCGCCGGTGTGCATGTCCACGACCGTGAGCGTCATTTGCCGGACCCGACCTAGGCGGAAGGTTTGGCAAACAGCGCCTGCAGCTTGCCGAACGGCATGGCGGCGCGGGTGAAGCCGAAGGTGCCATCCTGCTGGATCTCGCGCGCCGCGGTCTCCAGCATCCCGAAGGCGAAATTGATCAGCCATGGGCCGAGCGAGACGCGCTTTACCCCCGCCATGGCCAGGTCGGCGATGGTGAAGCCGGGCCCGGCCATGACGTTGACCGGCTTGGTCAGCGCCGAGCAGACGGTTCGCACCATCTCGATGTCGCCCAGCCCCGGTGCATAGAGCACGTCGGCGCCGGCCTTCTCGAAGGCCTGCAGCCGCTTGATCGTATCGTCGAGGTCGGGCTTGCCCCACAGGAAATTCTCGGCCCGCGCGGTGAAGACGAAATCGCGTTTCAGTGCCCGTGCCGCTTCCGCCGCCGCCGCGACGCGCTCGACGGCATGCGCAAAATCATAGATCGGCTTGTCGGGCTCGCCGGTATGGTCCTCGATCGAGCAGCCGGCGAGGCCAGCCGCCTCGGCGGCGAAGATGGTCTCGCCGGCACTTGTCGCGCTGTCGCCCTTGCCCTTTTCGAGGTCCGCCGAAACCGGCAGCCCGGTCGCCGCTGACACTTCACGGCAATGATGGATCATCGCCTCGAACGTCACCGCGCCGTCCGGCAGGCCGCGCGAAAAGGCAAAGCCGGCGCTGGTCGTGGCCAGCGCCTTGAAGCCGAATGAGGCCAAGAGCTTGGTCGTGCCGACGTCCCAGGAATTGGCCATGACGAAGATCGAGGCATGCAGGTCGCGAAAAATCTTGCCCTTGTCCATGGATGCTCCCCTCCAGTGCAGAATGTGAGGCAAATTCTAGCCCGGCGGAAGGCGCCGGGCAAACAAATGCGGTTGGCTCAGAAGCGTTTGGCGTTGTCATCTGCCAATCGATCCAGCGCGTCGGAATCCTTGACGTAGCGCGAAGCATTTTTGTCCCAATGATAGGTGACGGAGATGTCGCGCGAAGACGCCTCTGGCGGCGGCTGGCCGTCGCAGCTTTCTTCTCCCGGCAGCGTCGCGTCGGTCACCGTGACCTTGATGGCTGCATAGGGCTGGCCGTCGGCGATCACCTGGAACGCCGCATTCTGTGTCCTCCTATGAGTGCAGAGGTTTTCGTCGAACGTATAGATCATGTCGATCAGCTCGAACCTGTCGTTGCGGACCATGATCAGCGGCGTGATCCCATAGCCCTGGCTCGAATTGAAATGCATGCTCATGCTGATGATGGCGTCATCGCCGGGCCCGATCGACAGCTTGCCCGGATCGCGAAAGTAGGTGCTGCGGTCGACGGCGACATTGACCGCGTCGAGCAAGGCCGGCTTGCCGGTGATGTCGTAGAGTGCCAGCGCGGCATAGCCCTCGGCGCTGTCAGGCGAGTCGCCGAGGTCGAGCAGCATCGCCAGCCGGTCCTTGCCGCCGGCCTTGATGCCGAGCACGTCGCCGCTGGAAAGACCCGACGTCGCCGGCGGCGAGCCGTCGTAGTCCGGTCCAGCGACGTGGCGCATCTCGATCGGCATCGAACCTCGGAAAAAACCGTCCTTGTCCGCGGTCAGATCGGGAATGACCATCCTGGCGAGATCGAGATAGGTGACATCGCCGTGGCCGGGGACGGCGCTGCCGAGCTCCGGGAAACTGACGGCCTCCGCGCTGGCCGTCGTCCAAAGACAGGGCAGCAGCAGGCAGGCAAAGATGAAACGAAGCAGGGAGAAGGTCATGCGCGCGCGCTCGTTATCTCGGGCGCGCGCAAGCTAGAGCATTTTGCGACCAAGAGGAAACACCTGGCGTTGCCTCACTATGTTGGCTTGGCTTGGCTCGCCAGGGTCTGCTGGAAAACCGGCACCAGCTGATCCATGGCGGCTGCGAGCCACGCGCCGAGTTCGTCGGGCAGAGTGTCGTGAATCCAGACCAGGCGGCTCCGGCCCTCGCCCTCGGCAAAGACCTGCATGGAGGTATTATCGTGGGTGACCTCGTCGCCGAGCCATCCCCACACGATCCGCCGGCTCTGCTCGTCGCGGGCGATGAGCCGCTCTCGCACAATCTTGCCGTCGGCGAAAGTAAGGGCCCGTACCGCGCCCTCATCCACCCGGCAGTCGACGAAAACGCCTGGGGCTATCCGTTGGGCGCCGCCCGCGAAGTCGCCCACCGTCGCCCAAACGCTGTCCGGTGAAGCATCTACGATGATTTCCCTGATTATCGAAGCCATGTTTCGCCTTCCCTTCGTTAACAGGTAGACCTGTCTGTCTACATATGGATGTATACAGACCTGTCTGCTATACAGTCAAGACATGTCCGCAGCCCGAATCAACGATCGTCCCGAAAGCCTTGCGCGTCGTCGCATCCTCGATACGGCGACCGCACTGTTTTCTCTGGAGGGGGTCCGTGCAGTCGGGATCGACCGCATCATCGCCGAGGCCGGCGTTGCCAAGGCGACGTTCTATCATCACTTCGCGGCCAAGGACGACCTCGTCCGCGCCTATATCGAGGAGCTCAGCAAGGGAGGACGGGCGGCAATCGCGAGCCTTGGCCGGCGGCCACCTCGCCAGATGATCCTTGCCATATTCGATCTCATCGCCGACGCGGCGGATCAGCCGGGCTACCGCGGCTGCCCGTTTCAGAACGCCGCTGCTGAATATCCGGACCCCAGCAGCCCGGTTCGCCAGGCGATCGATCAGCATCGTCACTGGAAGTGGGGCACCCTCAGGGACTTGCTGATCGCCGACGCAGATCCCGATCCGGACCGCACCGCGGACGCGCTAACGGTGGCGGCCGACGGCCTCCTTGTCGTCAGTCATCTCGACAGGCCGGCCAATCTGCGCAGTCTCATACGCGACACGGTCGACCGAGTACTTGGGGCGCCGCGCCCGGTCTGAGATCGGGCGCGCATGCAGGCTGCGCAAAGGCGATCAGTGGATCGGCACCAGCCCGGCCAGTTCACGCATGTCGTCGAACAGGATGCCGCCGGCTTCGATCAGCCCGTCGCGGTCGGAAAGCGGGTCGCCGTGGTAGGAATAGACGCGCATGCCGGCGGCGATGCCGGCTGCCGTGCCGGCGACGCTGTCCTCGATGACGATGCAGTCGGCGGGTGCGAAGCCCATCGTCGCTGCCGCATGCAGGAAGAGGTCGGGGAACGGCTTACCGCGCGAGACCATGGTCGAGCTGAACAGCGCATGCTCGAACAGCGGCAGCAGCCCGGTCTGACCGAGCGTGATGTGCATTTTCGATACCCGTGCCGACGAGGCGACGCAGGTGGCGATGCCGGCGGCGTGCACGGTTTCGATGAACTCGCGAACGTAGGGGATGGCCTCGACGCCATGCGCGAACAGGTCCGGCAGGCCGGCGTTCCAGCGCTCGACGAAATCGGCGCCGAGGCTGACGCCGGTCGCCTCGACTTCCTTCTGCACCGAGACCATGCTGCGGCCGGAGAAATTCTTCCGGCAATATTCGAAGCTGGCCGGAAAGCCGGCCGCGGTCAGCCATTCGGCGAGGCGCCGATTGGCCAGGTTCTCGGTGTCGACCAGAACCCCGTCGCAATCGAAGATGACGAGCTTGGGTATTTTCATCAGGCCGTGCCGGTCGATCCGAAGCCGCCCGAGCCGCGCGTTGTGCCGCCAGCCAATGTGCGCTCCTCGACGGTCGCCTGCGTCACCGGGGCGAAGACGATCTGGGCGATCCGCATGCCCCGCGTCACCGCGAAATCCTCGTCGCCGAGATTGATCAGCAGCACCTTGACCTCGCCGCGATAGTCACTGTCGATGGTGCCCGGCGTGTTGAGGCAGGTGAGCCCGTGCTTGAAGGCGAGGCCCGAACGCGGCCGGACCTGGCCTTCGACGCCCTCCGGAATTTCCAGGACCAGCCCGGTCGGCACCAGCGCGCGCTTTCCCGGCAGGATCAAGAGCGGCCTGTCGTCCGGGACGGCGGCGCGCAGGTCCATGCCGGCGGCGCCCGAGCTTTCATAGGCCGGAAGCGGCAAGCCCTCGCCATGCGGCAGCCTGACGAAGCCGACAGCCGGACCGATGACGGAGGTGGGATAAAGTGCTGCGCGCATGAGGCTGATCCTATCGTCGCGAACGCCGGCTCAGTCAACTCGGCGGCAATGCTATCAACGGCTTTCTTTCAGTGCGGTTCCGCCTCAGCGCAGTTCCATCGGAACGACCGTGGTCTCCTTGATCTCCTCCATGACGAAGGAGGCCGAAACGTCGGATAGTGCCACCTTGGCGATCAGCCGTTGATAGAGCCGGTCATACGCCTTCACATCGGCGACGCGGGCGCGCAGGACATAGTCGAGATCGCCGGACATGCGGTAAGCGCCGGTGATCTCGGCAAAGCCGGTCACCGCCGCCCGGAATCTTTGCAGCCAGTCGGGATCGTGGTTGGAGGTGCGGATCAGGATGAACACCGAAAGGCCGAGCCCAAGCTTGTCGGCATCGACCAGCGCCACCCGGCCGGTGATGACGCCGTCCTCCTCCAGCCGCTTCACCCGGCGCCAGCAGGCATTGCGCGACAGCGATATTCTTGCCGAGAGCTGGTCGACGGACAGCGTGCCGTCGCGTTGCAGCTCGGCCAGCAATCTCCGGTCTATTTCGTCGATTTCCGGCGCCATGTGGGATGTTTGTCCCAAAATTCAGCCTTTCACAAGGACAATTTGAGACCGATGAACCGAACACCCATGCCAGTATAATCATCGCCGGCTCTTCATGCCGGCAGGAGGGATCGACATGACCGCACGGCTCGCAAGACTTTTCACCTCTCACCCGGCCGCGGTCGGCGAGAGTTATTTCGGCCATATGGCTTTCGCCGCATGGTTCTCGTCGCGATTGTTCATGGCGGCCTTTGCCGCGCTCGTTCATGCTTTCTTGCCGTTTCTGTTCGAGACCACGGCAAGCGGCATCATCCGTGAGCTCTATGAGCGGACGCACAACAGAGGACGGTAAGCCGCAGAGGTACCGAGCGCAGCGAGGCCGCTGGACAGCGCCGACCCTCAACAGGCCCCGCAGCGCAATCCCGATCAAGCGCCGCCATCGTCGAATGCCGAGCCAGGCTTGTATCCACGCGCCAATCCGCCATTTTGAGGATCGCGGCGCGATAGCCCGGAGCATTCACCATGGATATCGTCTTTTCCTCGACCACCAAACTGGCCGCGGCCATCCGCGACCGTACGGTTTCCGCAATAGAGGTGCTGGACGAGCATCTGGCGCAGATCGACAGGCACAATAAGGCGGTCAATGCCGTCGTAACCCTCGATCGGGACGGTGCGCGGCAACGCGCCGTCAAAGCCGACGACGCGCAGGCGCGCGGCGAGGCCCTTGGGCCGCTGCATGGCGTGCCGTTCACACTGAAAGACACGCATGAAACCGCCGGCATGAGAACCACCGTCGGCTTCCCGGCCTTCGCCGACTATGCTCCGAGGGCAGACAGTCCGGTCGTTGCCCGGCTGAAGGCGGCAGGCGGCGTGCTGGTGGGCAAGACGAACGTGGCGACGATGCTCGGTGACTGGCAGTCTGACAATCCACTGTTCGGCCGCACCGGCAACCCCTGGAACCTCCAGCGCACCGCCGGCGGCTCCAGCGGCGGTGCGGCGGCGGCGCTCGGCACTGGTATGACGCCGTTCGAGGTCGGCACCGACATGCAGGATTCGATCCGGCTGCCGGCCGCCTTTTGTGGCGTCTACGGCCTCAAGCCGACCGAGCACCGCGTCTCGCTCGCCGGCGCCTTCCCCGACCCGGGCGGGGCGCCGCGCAGCGTGCGGCTGATGTCCTGCCTCGGACCGCTGGCGCGCAGCGTCGAGGACCTGGCACTGATCTACGGCCTCATTGCCGGGCCGGATGGAAGCGATACCGACCTTGCGCCGGTACCGGTCGAAACCATGCCGGAGCTGGATCTCAGAAATTTGCGCATTGCCGTCGCGCCGTCCTTTCCGGGCTTTCCGGTGGCCGGCGAGATCAGCGCGGCGGTCGAAAGTCTGGCAAAGGAGCTTCAGTCGGCAGGCGCCATCGTCGAGGATGCCAAATTGCCGAAGCTCGACCTGCACGACGACCTGGAGCAAGGCGGTGCGCTGATCGGCATGATGCTGGAGGCGGCCCAGCCCGAACCGCGGGAGAAGCCGACGCCGGTCTCGCGCTGGTTCGAGGCGCTCGCCCGCCGCGACCGCTCCATCCTGGCGTGGGAACGGTTCTTCGACGGCTGCGACGCCTTGCTGTGCCCGGTCGCCATGGCCACCGCCTTCCCGCATTGCGAGCCGGGAACGCCGATCGGGGTCGACGGCAAGACGCAAAGCTACTGGATGCTGCCGGCCTATGGCGCGGTGTTCAACTACAGCGGCCATCCGGCACTGTCGCTGCCCTGCGGACAAGATCGCGACGGCCTGCCCATCGGACTACAGCTTGTCGGCAAACGCTGGTCGGAGCGGCGCCTGCTCGGGATCGCCAGGGCAATCGAGCCGCTGGCCGGCGGCTTTCGCCGCCCGCCCGGTTATTGAGTAAACCGCGCCAGTCCGTAGGGATCAAGCAGCGGATCGCGCTCGCCGTCGAGGATTTCGCGGGCGGCGAACAGGGCGACGGCCGGCGCCAGCGTGATGCCGGAATGCATGACCGCAACATAGACGCCGCTCGTGCCTTCGGCGCGGCCTATGATCGGAAAGCCATCGACCGGGGTCGGCCGGTAGCCAATGGTGTGGAAATCGAGTTCCAGCCCATCCGCGCCGCGCAGCATCGCCTTCATCGCCGCAAACAGGTCGCGGGCGGTGGCCGGGGCATCCATGCCGGGATCGGCGCCGCCGAAATCCGAGCCGGCGATGACGCGGCCTTCCGCCGTCTGGCGCATATGCAGGCGGTCGCCGATCACCAAGCCGTTGAGCAGCTTTTCGTAGGGGCGCGAATGCACGATCAGGCCGGGCGGCGTTTCGATCGGCAGTTCTATCCCGGCTGTGGCAGCGATTGCCGGAGAGCCGGCTCCGGCCGCGATCACCACCTCGTCGGCAGCAATCCGCCCGCCGGATGTATCGACGCCGGCAAGCCTGCCGTTGGCTTGCACCAGAGCGGTCGCGGTCGTCCCGGCTACAATTCGCGCGCCGCGCCGTTCGGCGTCGGCCAGCAGTGCTTGCGTGGCGGCGACCGGCTCGGCAACGCCTTCCTCGGCGACATAAAGGGCGAAATCGGGAAGCTCGGTCAGATTGGGCTCGATGCGGGCCGCTCCGGCAAGGTCGACACGCTCGATGCCGTAGCCCCATGCGGAGTGCTCGGCCGCATAGGCTTCGAGTTCGGGACGTGGCAGGTCCCAGCACAGGCCGCCGCACCATTGCAACGGGATGCCGGGCACCTCGTTCGCCAGTCGCGTCCATTCGGCCATCGATCGAGTCCGTAGTCGGAAGTAAGGCTGCGGATTACCCCAGCTGGCATTGATCCAGGCAAAGGAATTCGGTGTCGCGACGCCGCCGGCGCCGCTGCCGGCAACGACCGTCACCTTTGCTCCAGCCCTGGTCAGGTGCCAGGCGATGGAGGCGCCGATGATACCGGCGCCGATGACGATCACTTCTTTCGCAGCTGTCATGCTTCACTCCTCGTTCCAACGCCACCACTGCGATGCCATTGCCCGTGGGTTCTGCCAAGAGCGAGCCATATCAAATGTGCCTCTTGACTTTAATACGTACGTACGTATTTTACCTGGCATGGCTAGACATTCACTTCGCGAAAAACTTCTCGACGCCGGTTTCAAAACCATCTGGAGCTCCGGCTATTCGGCCGCCGGCGTACGCGACATCGTCGCCGCGGCCGATGCCCGTCCGGGGTCCTTCACCAATCATTTTGCCTCCAAGGAGGCGTTCACCGGCGAGGTGCTGGACCGCTATTTCGCCTATGTGAGCGGTTTGGCGGAGCAGGCCCTTGCCCGGGACGGCACGCCCCCGGTCGGGCGCTTGCGCCGCTATCTCGAAATCATCACGTCGAAGCTGGAGGCGCATGATTGGGCACGGGGCTGCATGATCGGCAATCTCAGCCTCGAGACGGCGGCTCACAGTGAGGCGCTGAGGCTGCAACTCGTCGCCATCTTCGAACGCTGGCGCAAGCCCTTTGCCGAATGCATCGCCGAGGGCCAGGCGGCTGGCGACATCACCGACGCGTTCGATGCCGAGGACCTCGCCGATTTCCTGTTGAGTTCCTGGCAAGGCGCGATGCTGCGCATGAAGGTGGAGCGCAGTCCCGAACCGCTCGAGCGTTTCAAGAATATCGTCTTCAAAACAGTCTTCGTAAAAAAGGAGCTGATCCGATGAACCCGAAACTCGAAAAGCAGCAATCCCGCACAACGGTGCCGCGCTCGGAAGTCGCGGTACTCGATTCCACCATCTCCTATGTCGAGGCAGGTACTGCCGGTCCGACGGTGCTATTCCTGCACGGCAACCCGACGTCGTCCTACATCTGGCGCGACATCATCCCGCATGTGGCGCCGTTCGGCCGCTGCATTGCGCCCGACCTGATCGGCTATGGCCAATCCGGCAAGCCGGACATCGACTATCGCTTCTTCGACCACGTCCGCTATCTCGACGCCTTCATCGAGACGCTTGGCATCAGTGACGTGGTGGTCGTCGCGCAGGACTGGGGCACCGCGCTCGCCTTCCATCTCGCGGCCCAGCGGCCGCAGCGGATCCTCGGCCTCGCCTTCATGGAATTCATCCGCCCCTTCGAGAGTTGGGACGATTTTCACCAGCGTCCGCAGGCGCGCGAATTGTTCAAGGCAATGCGCACGCCTGGCGTCGGTGAGAAGCTTGTCCTGGAAGACAACGTCTTCGTCGAAAAGGTGCTTCCGGCTGCGGTGCTGCGCACGATGAGCGATGAGGAAATGGCCTCCTACCGGGCACCGTTCCCGACGCCGCAATCGCGCAAGCCGATCCTGCGGCTGCCGCGCGACCTGCCGATTGAAGGCCAGCCCGCCGATGTCGCTGCCATCAGCGAGCACGACCATCGGGCGCTCCGGCTCTCCTCCTACCCGAAGCTGCTTTTCTCAGGCGATCCGGGGGCCCTCGTCTCGCCGCATGCGGCACGGGAATTCGCGGCCGGCATGAAGAACTGCCGGTTGATCGATCTCGGACCCGGCGCGCATTATCTACAGGAGGACCATGCCGACAGGATCGGCGCCACAATTGCCGAGTGGATTCCGGAGGTGGCCTTCGAGAGCCGAGCGACCGAATCGGCCTGACGTCGGGACGTGAACCGGCGGCAGCCGGAGAGGTCGACAGCTTAGCTCTGCCGGTGCCAAGCGATGGAGGCGCCAATGATGCCGGATCCAATGACGATGATGTTCTTGCTCACGGCCGTGTACCTTCAAACGCCCAGGACTTCTCGCCCTCATTGCCACCATGCTACAGACTTACCAAGGGCGTTGCCGGGACCGCTCTCGAAGCGGGTCGATGACGATCGCCTCACTGGAAACGTTCAGCTCAATCACATGAGGGTCATTTGCGCCGCTGGATAAAAGGGTTGGTTTTTGCTGCAGCCGGAGCCGCCATTGTCTATGCCGTCTTCTTTGGCCCGCTGCCGTTCGTTCGATCTTGGTGGCAGGACGACAACTGGCTGGATCCTTTGCATAAACGCCATCGCATCGCTGACAGCCTGGTGCTGACTGGGTGGTTGGTTGGGAAATCGCGGGCAGAAGTCCTTGCGGCGCTCGGCGCGCCGCCTGAGACCGACAAGTTCTCCGATTGGAGCCTGGTCTATGTCCTTGGCCCGGAAAGGGGATTGCTTTCGATCGACTATGAATGGCTCGCCATCCGCACGGATGATGCCGGTTCGGTCACTGAAGCGGCTGTGATCCGTGACTGAACTCGCGGCCCGCAGTGATATTCGCATCATCTGGCATTGAGTGCGAAGGGTGTTTCCGTTCGACAGGCCGGAAAAGCGCTGCTAGAAGCCCGCGCCACAGACAGGATTCCATGAAATTGGCTGAAGACATCGAACAAGCGGTATCGCGCCGCCGCACTTTCGCGATCATTGCCCACCCCGACGCCGGCAAGACGACGCTCACCGAAAAACTGCTTTTGTTCGGCGGCGCCATCCAGCTTGCCGGCGAGGTCAAGGCCAAGAAGGACCGCATCCAGACCCGCTCGGACTGGATGAAGATCGAACGCGAGCGCGGCATTTCGGTGGTCACCTCGGTGATGACCTTCGAATACGAGGACACCGTCTTCAACCTGCTCGACACGCCCGGCCACGAGGATTTCGCCGACGACACCTATCGCACGCTGTCGGCGGTCGACAGCGCGGTCATGGTGATCGACGCCGCCAAGGGCATCGAGCCGCGCACGCTGAAACTGTTCGAGGTCTGCCGGCTGCGCGATATCCCGATCATCACCTTCGTCAACAAAATGGACCGCGAAAGCCGAGACCCATTCGACATCCTCGACGAGATCGAGCAGAAGCTGGCACTGGATACAGCGCCGATCACCTGGCCGATCGGCCGCGGCAAGACCTTTTCCGGGACCTACCATCTGGCGCTGAACGCGGTGCGCAAGGGCGACGCCGAAAAGGAGCGCACGCCGGTCAATGGACCCGATTCCAACCGCGTCGCCGGCCTGTTGCCGGAGAACGAGCGCGAGGCCTTCATCGAGGAGCTGGAGCTGGCGCGCGCGGCCTGTCGCCCGCTCGACCTCGATGCCTTCCGCGAGGGCCATCTGACCCCGGTCTATTTCGGCTCGGCGCTGCGCAATTACGGCGTGCGCGACCTGATCGAGGCACTCGGCGCCTATGGGCCGCCGCCGCGCGCGCAGGAGGCCGACAGCCGCAAGGTCGAGGCGACAGAGGACAAGATGACCTCCTTCGTCTTCAAGATCCAGGCCAATATGGACCCCAATCACCGCGACCGCATCGCTTTCGTCCGCGTCTGCTCCGGCAAGCTCGAGCGCGGCATGAAGGCCAAGCTGGTGCGCACGGGAAAACCGATGAGCCTGTCGGCACCGCAATTCTTCTTCGCCCGCACCCGCGTCACGGCCGACGAGGCGTTCGCCGGCGATGTCGTCGGCATCCCCAACCACGGCACGCTGCGCATCGGCGACACGCTGACCGAAGGCGAGGAGATCCTGTTTCGCGGCGTGCCGAATTTTGCGCCTGAAATCCTGCGCCGCGTTCGCCTCGGCGATGCCATGAAAGCCAAGAAGCTCAAGGAAGCACTGCACCAGATGGCCGAGGAAGGCGTCGTGCAATTGTTCTCGCCGGAGGACGGCTCGCCGGCCATCGTCGGTGTCGTCGGCGCCCTGCAGCTCGATGTCCTGAAAGAGCGGCTGAACTTCGAATACACCCTGCCGGTTGATTTCGAGATGTCGCGCTTTTCCGTCTGCCGCTGGATATCGGCCGACGACAGGGCCGAGCTCCAGCGCTTCATCGAGGCGCATCGCGGCGACATCGCCCGCGATCTCGACAACGATCCGGTGTTCCTCGCCCAGCACGCCTTCTCGCTCAACTACGAGGCCGAGCGCTGGAAGGCGATCCGCTTCACCGCGGTCAAGGATTATCAGGTCCGCGACAGGGCGGCTTGAGCTGTTGGTTTTCCCTTCTCCCCTTGTGGGAGAAGGTGTCGCCGAAGGCGACGGATGAGGGGTGTTCCAGAAAACACCAACGTCTCATTCCGTCCCACACCCCTCAACCGTCTCGGCGCTTCGCGCCGATCCACCTTCTCCCACAGGGGGAGAAGGCAAGATCGCGTTCCATTCACCCCTTGGCTGCCTCTTCGATCTTGGCGATGTCGATCTTGCTCATCTGCATCATCGCCTGCATCACGCGGCCAGCCTTTTCCGTGTCGGGGTCCAGCAGCAGCCTGGGCAGCTGTTCGGGAACGACCTGCCAGGAGAGGCCGAATCTGTCCTTCAGCCAGCTGCACTGGCTGGGCTGGCCACCGCCCGCGATGAGCCTGTCCCAGAAATAGTCGACCTCTTCCTGCGTCTTGCAGTCGATGGAGAGCGAGACTGCCTGGGTGAACTTGAATTGCGGGCCGCCGTTGAGCGCCTGGAACTGAACGCCGTCGAGCTCGAATGAGACCATCAGCACCTTGCCCTCATTATCGCCGCTGCCCTTGGGCCAGCGCATCACGCTCAGCACCTTCGAATTCTTGAAGATGGAGATGTAATGGTTCATGGCCTCCTCGGCCTGGTCGTCGAACCACAGGCAGGGGGTGATCTTTTGCATTCGCTTGCTCCTCGGGCTGGTTTTGGCTTGTTTCGCTCGCAAACGGCCGGCTGGCAATTGATGCCCGGTCCGCCGTCTGCTCAAGGACGCTCGAGCAAACCACGATCCGACAGCGCTTCTGACTTTTTTACGGCCTGGACCGGCTGCGTCTTTGGCTGGCCGCTCGTTCCGCACCCTGGCGCAGCGCAAAATTGTGGCCAGACCAGAGTGTGCCGTCTATAAGGCCTGCGGCTCAATTCCGGTTTTCCGCACCTTTGGGCGCGACGCAGACAGCAAGGACAGTTCAATGCCCGCCTACCGTTCCCGCACCACCACCCATGGCCGCAACATGGCCGGCGCCCGCGGCCTGTGGCGCGCTACCGGCATGAAGGATTCGGATTTCGGCAAGCCGATCATTGCCGTGGTCAATTCCTTCACCCAATTCGTGCCGGGCCATGTCCATTTGAAGGATCTCGGCCAGCTGGTTGCCCGCGAGATCGAAAAAGCCGGCGGCGTTGCCAAGGAGTTCAACACCATTGCCGTCGATGACGGCATCGCCATGGGCCATGACGGCATGCTCTATTCGCTGCCGTCGCGCGAATTGATCGCCGACTCGGTCGAATACATGGTCAACGCGCACTGCGCCGACGCGATGGTCTGCATCTCGAATTGCGACAAGATCACGCCCGGCATGCTGATGGCGTCGCTGCGCCTCAACATCCCGACCGTCTTCGTCTCCGGCGGGCCGATGGAGGCCGGCAAGGTGGTGCTCGCCGGCAAGACCCAGGCGCTTGACCTGGTCGACGCTATGGTCGCAGCCGCCGACGACAAGGTGTCCGACGAGGACGTCAGGATCATCGAGCGCTCGGCCTGTCCGACCTGTGGCTCCTGCTCCGGCATGTTCACCGCCAATTCGATGAACTGCCTGACCGAGGCGCTCGGCCTCTCGCTGCCCGGCAACGGCTCGACGTTGGCCACGCATGCCGACCGCAAGCGGCTGTTTGTCGAGGCCGGTCATCTGATCGTCGATCTCGCCCAGCGCTATTACGAGCAGGACGATGACACCGCGCTGCCGCGCAGCATCGCCTCGAAGGGCGCCTTCGAGAACGCCATGACGCTCGACATCGCCATGGGCGGCTCGACTAACACGGTCCTGCACATCCTCGCCGCAGCACATGAGGGCGAGGTCGACTTCACCATGGAGGACATCGACCGGCTGTCGCGGCGGGTGCCGGTGCTGTGCAAGGTGGCTCCGGCCAAGGCTGACGTCCACATGGAGGATGTCCATCGCGCCGGCGGCATCATGGCCATCCTCGGCCAGTTGGATAGCGCCGGGCTGATCAACCGCGACCTGCCGACGGTGCACGCCGCAAGCCTCGGCGAAGCGCTCGATCATTGGGATATTTCGCGCACCACCAGCCAGAATGTCCGCGATTTCTTCCTGGCGGCACCCGGCGGCGTGCCGACGCAAGTCGCGTTCAGCCAGGACCGCCGCTGGGACGATCTCGATCTCGACCGCGAGAAGGGCGTCATCCGCTCGGCCGAACATCCTTTCTCCAGGGATGGCGGCCTTGCCGTGCTGAAAGGCAATCTGGCACTCGATGGCTGCATCGTGAAGACGGCGGGCGTCGATGAATCGATCCTGAAATTCACCGGTCCGGCAAGAGTGTTCGAAAGTCAGGACGCCAGCGTCAAGGCGATCCTGTCGAACGAGATCAAGGCCGGCGATGTCGTCGTCATTCGCTATGAAGGGCCACGCGGCGGACCCGGCATGCAGGAAATGCTCTACCCGACCAGCTATTTGAAGTCGAAAGGCCTCGGCAAAGCCTGCGCACTGATCACCGACGGTCGTTTTTCCGGCGGCACCTCCGGCCTGTCGATCGGCCATGTCTCGCCGGAAGCCGCGGAAGGCGGTCTGATCGGGCTGGTCAGGGAAGGCGACACGATCGAGATCGATATCCCCAACCGCACCATCAGGCTTGCTGTCGACGACGCCGAACTCATCGCCCGTCGCGCCGCGATGGAGGCCAGGGGAACGGCTGCCTGGAAGCCCGAAGAAAAGCGCAAGCGCAAGGTGACGACGGCCTTGCGCGCCTATGCGGCGATGGCGACAAGTGCCGCCAAGGGGGCGGTGCGGTACGTGCCGGAATAGAGGCTTTTCCTTCTCCCTTTGTGGGAGAAGGTGGATTGGCGCGCAGCGCCAAGACGGTTGAGGGGTGCTGGACGGAGTGCCGCCGGCGCCAAGCTGGAACACCCCTCGTCTGGCCGCTTCGCGGCCACCTTCTTCCACAAGGGAAGAAGGGAAGGGCCGCGCCTGAAGGTTCCGCCTTGCGGCAGCACGCTGCATGGAAAGAAACGGCTTTTTTGAACGAGGTGGCGCTAGATGGATTTTGACCTTGTGGTGCGCGGCGGGACGCTGCCCGACGGCAGGATCGCGGATATCGGCATCGTCGGCGAAACGATCGCAGCGATAGAGCCCGAGCTGAACGTCAGCGCCGGCACGGCGATCGATGCCCATGGCAATCTGGTCTCGCCGCCCTTCGTCGATCCGCATTTCCATATGGACGCCACGCTTTCGCTCGGCATTCCGCGCATCAATGTCTCGGGCACGCTGCTCGAAGGCATCTCGCTTTGGGGCGAGTTGAAGCCGCTTCTGACCCACGAAGCGGTGCGCGACCGTGCGCTCGCCTATTGCGACTGGGCGGTGTCGATGGGCCTGCTCGCCATCCGCACCCATGTCGATGTTTGCGACGACCGCCTGCTGGCGGTCGAGGCGCTGCTCGACGTGAAGAAGACGGTTGGCCCCTATATCGACCTGCAGCTGGTCGCCTTCCCGCAGGACGGGTTTTACCGCTCGCCGACGGCGCGCGACAACACCATCCGGGCGCTCGACATAGGCGTCGATGTCGTCGGCGGCATTCCGCATTTCGAGCGCACAATGGCCGACGGCACGCGCTCCGTCACCGAGCTCTGCGAAATCGCGGCGAAGCGCGGCCTGATGGTCGACTTGCATTGCGACGAGACCGACGATCCGCTGTCGCGCCACATCGAGCAGCTTGCCTATGAGACGCAGCGGCTCGGGTTGCAGGGCAGAGTGGCCGGCTCGCACCTGACATCGATGCATTCGATGGATAATTACTACGTTTCGAAGCTATTGCCGCTGATTGCCGAGGCCGGCGTTTCGGCGATCCCCAATCCGCTGATCAACATCATGCTGCAGGGCCGCCACGACACCTTTCCCAAGCGCCGCGGACTGACGCGGGTCAAGGAGATGCTGGCGCAAGGCATCCGCGTCGGCTGGGGCCAGGATTGCGTGCTCGACCCCTGGTATTCGCTGGGCACCGCAGACATGCTCGACGTCGCCTTCATGGGCCTGCATGTCGCGCAGATGTCGAGCCCGGCCGAGATGGCGCGCTGCTTCGACATGGTCACCAACGTCAATGCCGCCATCATGGGCCTCGACCACCTTGGCTTGGCGGTCGGCAAGCGCGCCAGCCTGGTCGTTCTCGATGCCGGCAACCCAGTCGAGGCGCTGCGCCTGCGCCCAGAGCGTCTCTGCGTCATCGCCAGGGGCAAGGTGGTGGCCGAGCGCAGCCGGCAGGACACGCGGCTTTCGATCGCCGGAAGGCCGGGCACGGTGAACCGGCGCCACGCTTAAAGCGCGTCGCGTTTGAACGGACCCACGCGACGCGCTTTAAGGTCTTGTTTTTAAGCGTGTCGTTATCGCAAAACCGCTGCACACTTTTGCGCGACATGCATTAGTCCAGCCGATTTCCGGCGCTGGTCTTACCGAATTCTCGATTTTCGCCTCGTCATGGCCGCAGCTTGCGACTACGACGCGGGTCACCGTACCCCACGGCGAGGAACCGGTAACGGCATGGCGCGGCCCGCAGCCCAGTACTCAACGATCATGAACGTGCTGCTGGCGGGCATCCTGCTGATGCTCGCCGGCGATTTCCTGTTTGCGTTGAACGATGCGATGGGCAAGTGGCTGGTCGCCAGTTTTTCCGTCGGCCAGGTCGTGCTGATCCGCTCGATCGGCGCCTTTTTCATACTCGGGCCGATGATTGCACATCAGGGCCCGGCCAAGCTGTTTCGCATGGAGCGGCCGGAGCTGCAGCTGCTGCGCGTGGTGATGACGACGCTCGACACGGCGCTGTTCTACGCGGCGGTCGTCTATCTGCCGCTCGCCGATGTGATGAGCTTTTACATGGCCGGGCCGATCTATGTCGCGGCGCTGTCGCACTTCCTGCTCGGCGAAAGGGTCGGCTGGCGCCGCTGGGCGGCTATCCTGGTCGGTTTCTGCGGCGTGCTGATCATGCTGAAGCCGTCCTCGGCCGCGTTCTCGCTGTCGTCGATGTTCGCGCTCGCCGGCAGCATTTCCTTTGCCTTCGCCATCATCCTCAATCGGCGGCTGCGCGGCACCAGCGACACCTCGCTGGTCACCTGGCAAACCATCGGCACGCTGCTGGTCGGCGCTGCGTTGACCCTCGGTAGCTGGAAGACGCCGTCCTCGCTCGATTTCGGCGCCATGCTGCTTCTCGGCATCGTCTCCTGCGGCGCGCATCTGATGATCACCCGGGCGTTGAAGCTGGCGCCGGCCTCGACCTTGGCGCCGCTGCATTACAGCCTGCTGTTGTGGGCAGTGGTCTTCGGCCTCGCCTTCTTCGGCGATGTGCCTGGGCCGCGCATCCTGATCGGCTCGGCCATCGTCGTGCTGGCCGGCCTGTTCATCTTCCACCGCCAGAAGGTGGTCGACACGGTACCGCCCGAAAACGTGCCAAAGGGCGTGAATTAACCCCGGCGCGCTGCCGCGAGATGCCGCGAAAATTCCGGCATCTCCATCAGTGCCTTGCAGCGCGCAAACCGGCCGTCGGCATAGGCGCGAAAGTCGTCGGCCGGATTTTTGTTGGCAAGCTGGATCAAGCCCCAGAGCGTCCACAACAGGTCGCACGTCGCCTTGTAGATGACGATGCGGCCGCGCTCCGCCGGTCTCGGCTCGCCGCCGAAATAGGCGCGCATCATTTCTTCGTCCTGGGCCTCGTCGAATTGCCCTTCGACCGAGAGGTCGCCGAGATCCCAGAGCGGATCGTTCATGCCGGAATATTCCCAGTCGACGATCCACATCCTGTCGCCCGTATCGAGAAAGTTTTCGCAGAGCGGGTCGCAGTGGCAGGCGACGATCGGCAGAGGTTGAGCCGCAAGTGCTGAGCGCACTGCCTCCGCCTCGCGGACCACATCGTGGTAGCCGCCAGGCAGGGCGACGTCCTTGGTTGACAGCACTTTCAAATAGTCGTCGATCATCGCAAACAGCTCGAAGCGGGAGGGGAACACCGCGCCGGATGTGTGCAGTTTGCGAAAGGCCTTGCCGGCGCGTGCCGGGCTGCCCGGCCGAGTCTTGAACTTTCCCGGTGACATCGTCTCGGCACCGGCAACGAAGCGGGTCACCAACACGCCGGTCTCGGCATCGACATGCAGCACATGGGGACTGACGCCGGCCTTCGCCGCTTCCCGCGCCGCCACTGCCTCGTTGGCGCGGTTGATGTATTCCTCGGTACCCTTGCCGGGGATACGCAGGCAGAAATCCTTACCGCTGAAGACGAGGTTGGTGAGACCGCCGAGCCGTTCCAGAGGGCCGTCATAGCCGGCCAGCATCGGAATGGCCGCAAGTGCGGCGCGCGCCCGGTCGTCCGCCATGGATTTCGCTCCTTTCCCCGTATTATTGGGACGACGACGGTTCCACAGTTTTCGCCGTTTGGCTATGATCGCGTTGCGGATCGATACCAGGCGACGGAAAGCGATGACGGACAGCAAACATCAGAGCGCGCTCGCCGCAGCCTATGCGGCGAAGCGGCCGGAAGACGTCGCGGCTCTTTACGACAGGTGGGCAGGCACCTATGACGCCGACATGTCGGCGGCTGGCTATCGCCATCCCACCATCTGCCTTGCCTTGCTGGCCCGCCATCTGGCGCGCGGCGCCGCTCCTCTGCTCGATGCCGGCGCCGGCACCGGGCTCATCGGCGAATGGCTTGCCATTACCGGTTATCCGCAGGTCGAGGCGCTCGACATCTCGGAAGGCATGCTGGCGCAAGCCGCGCGCAAGGGCGTCTATTCAGCGCTGCACTGCCTGGCGCTTGGCGGACCGCTGCCCTTCGTGGACGACGCCTATGCCGGGATCATCTCAGCCGGCGTCTTCACGTCCGGCCATGTCGGGGCCGAGGGTCTGGACGAGTTGATCCGCATCTGCCGGCCGGGCGGGGTGATCGTGCTGACAGTGAAGAACACGCTGTGGGATGCCGGGTTTGCCGCGCGGATCGCCGAGCTCGAGGCGCAAGGCACCGTCACGCGCGCCGAAGAGACGCCGCCCTATGTTTCGATGCCAGGCGAGGCCGATACCGTGCCGAGCCGGGGGCTGGTGCTCATCGTGAACTGAGGCTGAAACCGGAAGGCTCTACGCCTTCACCTTTGCTCCTGCCGGATCGTAAAGCGGCTCGAGGTGTATCTTAGCCGGCGTCCGTTCCATTGCCACCACCAGCTCGTAGTTGCCGGAAGTGAGGAAATCATCGTTGACGCCATCGGCATTGCGCACATAGCCGTAGCCGATGTTCTTGCCGATGGTGTAGCCATAGCCGCCGCTGGTGAGATAACCGACCGCCTCGCCGTTGCGCAGGATGGTCTCGCGCCCGAGCAGCACGACGTCCGGATCATCGACAGTGAAGCCGGCAAAGCGTTTCCCGAGCGTCGAGCCATCGAGCTTTTCAAGCGCCCGCCGGCCGAGGAAATCGGTATTCTTCCTGAGCTTCACCGCCCAGCCGAGGCCGGCCTCCTGCGGCGTGTCGTTGGGTGTAATGTCGGCGCCCCAGGCGCGGTAGCCCTTTTCCAGCCGCAGCGATTCCAGCGCCCGATAGCCGACCGGGCGAATGTCGTGGACAGCGCCCGCCGTCATCAGCACGTCGAAAACCTCGCCCGTCGCCGCGATCGGCGCATGCAGTTCCCAGCCGAGTTCGCCGACATAGGTGACGCGCAGTGCCCGGACGGCGTGACCGGCAATGGCGATCTCGCGAACATGGCCGAATGGAAAGGCGGCATTCGAGACGTCGGCATCGGTCACCGCTGACAGCACGTCACGGGCGCGCGGCCCCATCAGCGACAATGTGCCGAAATCCTCCGTGACGTCGGTCAGCGTCACGTCGAACTCCCTGCCGATATGATCGGCAATCCAGGAGAAATCATGCGTGCGGAAACCGGTGCCGGTGACGATGTAGAATTTTTCCTCACCGAGCCTCGCCACGGTCAAATCGGCCTCGATGCCGCCGCGCGTGTTGAGAAGCTGCGTGTAGGTCAGCCGGCCGACCGGCTTGGCGACGTCGTTGGCGCAGATCCAGTCCAGCGCCTTCAGCGCGTCGGCTCCGGTCATTTCGTATTTGGCGAAAGACGACTGGTCGAAAATACCGATCTTTTCGCGCACGTGGCGGTGCTCGTCGCCAACCGCCGGGAACCAGTTCTGCCGGCCCATCGAATAGACGTCCTTCGGCTTGATGCCTTCCGGCGCGAACCAGTTCGGCCGCTCCCAGCCAAGTTTCGAGCCGAACACGGCGCGATGTTTTTGCAGCCGCTCGTACAAAGGCGAGACGATGCGCGGCCGGCCGCTGACATATTCCTCATGCGGGAAGCCGATCGTGTAGTGCTTGCCATAGGCTTCCAGCGTGCGGTCGCGGACCCATTGCCGGTCGCGGTGGAGATCGGAGAAGCGGCGGATGTCGACCACCCACAGATCGAGCGGCGCCTCGCCGTCGACGACCCATTGCGCCAGCACCCAGCCGGCGCCGCCGCCGGACGCGATGCCAAAGGCATTGAAGCCGGCGCCGACGAACATATTGGCGCATTCCGGCGCCACACCGAGGATGAAATTGCCATCCGGCGTAAAGCTCTCCGGCCCGTTGATCATCTGCCTGACGCCGGCATTGGCGAGCGCCGGGACACGCTCGATCGCCTGGCTCATATGCTGCTCGAAATGATCGTAATCATCGTCGAACAGCCGGAACTCCCAACCGTCCGGCACATCGCCGCCCGGTAGACCGGTCGTCCACGCCTGCGGGTTCGGCTCGTAGCCGCCCATCACCAACCCGCCGACCTCCTCCTTGAAATAGGTGCGGCGATCGGGGTCGCGAATTGTCGGCGCGTCGGTCGGCAGGCCATCGATCTTTTCGGTGATGATGTACTGGTGCTTCACCGGCTGCAGCGGCACGTTTATCCCGGCGAGCGCACCCACCTGCCGCGCCCATTGCCCGGCGCAGTTCACCACCTTGTCGCAGGCGATATCGCCCTTGCTGGTCTTTACCGCGGTGATGCGGCCGTCTCTCATTTCGAAGCCGGTGACCCGCACCTCCTCGAACAATTTTGCGCCATGCATGCGCGCACCCTTGGCCAGCGACTGGGTGATGTCGGAAGGGCTTGCCTGACCGTCGGTCGGCAGCCAGGACGCGCCGACGAGGTCGCCGGTTTCCAGCAGCGGCCACATTTCCTTGACCTCGGCCGGCGACAGCAGATGCATGTCCATGCCGAAGCTCTTAGCCGTCGTTGCCAGCCGCTTATACTCGATCCAGCGGTCGCCATTGGTGGCGAGGCGCAGGCAGCCAGTCATCTTCCAACCGGTGGCGAGGCCGGTTTCGGCTTCCAGCCCCTTGTAGAGATCGACCGAATATTTGAGCACGCGCGTGATCGACGCCGACGAGCGCAGCTGGCCGACCAGCCCGGCAGCATGCCAGGTCGAACCCGAGGTCAGTTTGCCCTGTTCGAGCAGTACGATTTCGGCCTTGTGGTCGCGCGCCAGATGATAGGCCGTCGAACAGCCGATGATGCCACCGCCGATGACGACGATCCCGGCCTGGGCGGGCAAGGTCATGTCCGCGTCCCGTATTTTGTCCTGTAGTTTTCCAGGGCGGCTTCGAGCCGCGCCAGGTTTTCGTCGGCGTAGGCGGCGTAGTCGACACCGGGCGCGTCGAGGTAAAGCTCGGAAACCATGCCCCACATCGCCTCACGCAGCAGCGACGCGCATTGCATGGCGGCGTGCGAGCGCCGTATCGCCGGGTCCGGCTCCTTCATGAAATAGGCGGTCAGGAAGGCGAAGGACTCCTCGTCGCTCATGCCTGCATTCGACGCCGCGCCGGCAAGGTCGAACATCGCGGTGTTGAAGCCTGCATATTCGAAATCGATGAGCCACAGCCTGTGACCGTCGTCGATTATGTTAGCCGGCAAGAGGTCATTATGGCCGAAGACGATCGGCAGCAGCTTTTGCGCGCGCTCGAGCTCGTCCGCCAGCGTCAGCAGGCGCGGCAGTTCGCCCAGCTTGCGGCTGCGGCCTTCCTCCAGCGTGCGCGCATAGTCGCGAATGACATGGAATACCCAGAACATGAAGCCGGCGCCGGAGACATGACCGGGCATCTCCCGGTGGAAACCGCGCAGCAACGCGGCAACGCGGCCGAGATCGGCGCGCACGTCCTGCGCGACATAGGCCTTGGCGCCGAGATACTCCGTCACCATGACGCCGGGTCCAGTGTAGTGGACGGCCGGAGCGAAGCCTGCCGCGTGCGCTGCCCGCGCCGTCATCATCTCGCGCTCGCGAAAGACATGGTGGAACGGATAGTCCTGGCCGAGCCGCACGACGTGCCGCCCGGCCGCGTCCTTGACCAGATAATTGGCATTGCTCAGCCCGCCCGGAAGCGGCGCGATGTCGATGCTGCCGGTCCAGCAAGGCAGCGCACGGATGCGGTCTTCGACAGTCACGATGTCGTCCAACATTGGGTCAATTTTCCACGCATGTCACGGCTGGCCAGCGATGACAATCGGACGGAGGAATGGAGGCAACGCGAAGATCTCGTCGGTGCAGATCCCGGGATCGGTATCCCGCACCGCACCGACGAGCCCCTTTGTGCCGGGTTCTTCGACGCCGGCATCCGCCCCCGCGGATCCTGAATTTCGGTACCCTTGCACCCGACGATCTCCCGGGCGTTCGGGCAGCGATTTTTCGTGCGGCTCAGCCGTCGTCCTCCGTTCCGAGCCTGTCACAGCGATAATGTCGCGCCACGCTGGAGGCGTTGTCAACGCGAAATTGTGGTATTTTCTGGTTTTTTGCCCGAATTTTGCTAAATTCCTTGGAGTTAGTGGCATTTATGCCGTAGAAGCGGTCAGCGGTGCAACAATCCGACCGGATGGAACCGATGGTCCACTCGAAGCGGCATGGCGAAATCCTGCGCCTCCTCAAGGAGGAAGGCACCGTGACCATTGCGAGCCTGGCCGACCGGCTGGGCGTCTCGCTGGAGACAGTACGCCGCGACGTCAAGCCACTGACCAGCGACGGTTCCATCCTCAAGATGCACGGCGCCGTCGGCCTGCCGTCGATTGCCGGCGAAGCGCCGTTCGAGCGGCGCATGCGCGAGAACGCCGATGCCAAGCGGGCAATAGCGCGCATGGTCGCCGCCACCATCCGCGACGGCGAATCGATCATGCTCGACACCGGCACCACTACCTCTTTCCTGGCCCGGGAACTGCTCGGCCACCGGCGGCTGACGGTCGTCACCAACTCCTCCGACATCGCCCGCACACTGGCCACCGTCAACGGCAATAAGGTCTACATGGCCGGCGGCGAGCTGCGCAGCGATTCCGGTGCTGCCTTCGGCGTCTCGGCCATCGAATTCGTCAGCCGCTTTTCCGTCAGCCATGCAGTGATATCGACCGGTGCGGTCGATGCCATAACCGGCGTCATGGACTATGATCTGGAAGAGGCCGAATTCGCCCGCATGGTTCTGTCGCGCGGCCAGCGTTCGCTTGTCGTCACCGACCATAGCAAATTCGGCCGCCAGGGCCTTGTTCAGGTCTGCGGCTTCGGCGGCTTTTCCGAACTCGCGACCGACCGTCCGCCGCCGCACGACATCGGCGCCGCCCTCGCCCAGGCCGGCGCACGGCTCAGCATTGCCGATGGCGGAAGCGAGGGCTGAGCTCTATCGTGAGCTCTGTCGGGAGATCTGCTCCAGCACCCACTTCCCAGCGCCGCGTCTGCCGTGTTTAGTCCGGCCATGGCTTTCACCATCCGCCAATTGCAGTTCTTCATCGCCGTCGCCGAGCAGGGCACGGTGTCGGGCGCCGCCCAGAACCTGTCGATCTCGCAATCGTCGGTCACCGAGGCGATCAAGGAGCTGGAGCACGATCTCGGCGTCGAGCTGTTCGAGCGCCACCCGCGCGGCTTGAACATCACCCACAAAGGCCACCAGTTCCTGCGCCATGCGAGAAAGATCCTGGCCGACGTTTCCGATGCGCGCCGCGCCTTCTTCGGCGAACAGGCCGCGGCAAGCGGGCGGCTGCAACTTGGCGTCACCTCGCTGGTCGCCGGCTATGTGCTTTCCGATCTTCTTGCCCGCTACCGCCGCGCCTATCCGGGTGTCGAGGTCTCGGCGATCGAGGACAATGGCGACTATCTCGAGCACCTGTTAATTGGCGGCAAGCTCGACATTGCCGTCATGGTCACCTCGAACCTGCGCGACCGCACGGCACTGCAGTCCGAAATCCTCGAAGTCTCGGCCTACCGGCTGTGGCTGCCGCTCGGCCACCCCTTGGCCGGTGCCGACATCATCGGCATCGGCGACATCGCCTCGGAACCGCTGATCATGCTGACCGTCGACGAGATCGAGGAGAATACCGGAAAGCTGCTGACGGCAATCGGCGCCAAGCCGCATGTCGCCTTCCGCACCCGCTCGGTCGAAGCGGTGCGCAGCCTCGTCGCTACCGGCGCCGGCGTGGCGCTGCTGCCCGACCTCGTCTACCGGCCATGGTCGCTGGAAGGCGACCGCATCGAATCGCGCGATATTTCGGGGTCGTTGCCGGTCGTCCAGGTCGGCATGGTCTGGCGGCGCGGCTCCGGTCTGCCGCAGGCGGCGCGCGACTTCATCGGACTTGCCCAGTCGCAGCGCATGGTGCGCCAACGGCCCGAGAAGATTGGCCGCTGACGTATCGGAAAAATCGATATCGGCTTTCTGATAAATGAATTTGCGAAACCGGAAATTTCGCAGCACTTTTCGGTCAGGGAACAAAGCTGCCGTTAGAGCGACGTGCGTCCAATTGGACGCACATAGTACGCTCTAAGACTTTTAGTTTTCGCATCGGGCTTTCCGAAAATCGATTCCGATTTTCGGGTCGATGCGAGGAGCACGGCCCTTCAGAGCCGCGCATCCAACGTTTTTGAACGGGCGCATGACCTTCTTCCGAAACCCGAAACCGGTTTCGAGGTCATGCAAAAATGGGAGATCGACGATGAATTCATTGCTGAAATCATGCACTGCCTTGACGGTCGCGCTGAGCTTCTCCGGCCAGGCCATCGCCCAGGTGAAGGAGCTCGGCAAAGGCGAAGGCGAGGTCAATATCGTCGCCTGGCCGGGCTATATCGAGCGCGGCGAAACCGACAAGGCCTATGATTGGGTCACTTCGTTCGAGAAGGAAACCGGCTGCAAGGTCAACGTCAAGACCGCCAACACCTCCGATGAGATGGTCTCGCTGATGAACGAGGGCGGCTTCGATCTCGTCACCGCCTCGGGCGACGCTTCGCTGCGCCTTGTCGCCGGCAAGCGCGTCCAGCCGATCAACACCGACCTCATACCGAGCTGGAAGACGGTCGACGACCGGCTGAAGGATGCGCCCTGGTTCACCGTCGGCGGAGTCCATTACGGCGTCCCCTATCAGTGGGGGCCTAACGTGCTGATGTACAACACCGAAGTGTTCAAGGAGGCGCCGAAGAGCTGGAACGTGGTCTTCGAGGAAATGAAGCTTCCCGACGGCAAGTCGAACAAGGGCCGCGTCCAGGCCTATGACGGGCCGATCCACATCGCCGACGCTGCCAATTACCTGATGGCTCACAAGCCGGAGCTCGGCATCAAGGATCCGTACGAACTGACCGAGGATCAGTACAAGGCGGCGCTCGACCTGCTGCGGGTCCAGCGTACGCTGGTCGGACGCTATTGGCACGACGCCGCCATCCAGGTCGACGATTTCCAGAACGAAGGCGTCGTCGCCTCCGGTTCCTGGCCCTACCAGGTAAACACGCTGATCGCGGCCAAGAAGCCGGTCGCCTCGACTAT
Organism: Mesorhizobium sp. M0768; assembly: GCF_040320195.1. NCBI lineage: Bacteria > Pseudomonadati > Pseudomonadota > Alphaproteobacteria > Hyphomicrobiales > Phyllobacteriaceae > Mesorhizobium > Mesorhizobium sp. M0768. The sequence goes on from NZ_JAMYPD010000002.1 coordinate 246,388, forward strand.
CCCCGAGGAGGGCGTCACCGGCTGGGCCGATACCACGATGATGGAGGCCGATGCTGCCCACCCAAACTGCGCCTACATGTGGATGGAGCATTCGCTGTCGCCAAAAGTGCAGGGCGACGTCTCCGCCTGGTTCGGCTCGCTGCCGGTGGTGCCCGCCGCCTGCGAGGGCAACGAACTGCTCGGCGAGGAAGGCTGCAAGACCAACGGTTACGACAATTTCGACAAGATCAAGTTCTGGAAGACGCCGGTCTCGAAATGCGCCACCCAGAACGACCAGTGCGTGCCCTATTACCGCTGGGTGTCGGACTATATCGGCGTCATCGGCGGGCGGTGAGTTCGCCTCACCTACGAAGCTCGGCGCTGCCCCTCACCCTTACCCTCTCCCGGTGAAGAACCGGGGGGTCGCCAGCGTTGCAGCGCCTCCCTTCTCCCCGTCCACTATACGAGGAGAAGGTGCCGGCAGGCGGATAAGAGGCAGCGCTACCGCCTGAAATTTGATGAGCCTGACAGATCAGGACAGCCCCATGACCTCCGCCGTTTCCTTCCAAAACGTCTCTCGCCATTTCGGCAGCGTGCGTGCCGTTGACGCGGTCGATCTCGACATCGTGCCGGGCGAGTTCTTTGCCATGCTCGGGCCTTCCGGCTCGGGCAAGACGACGTGCCTGCGCCTCATCGCCGGTTTCGAGCAGCCGACGGCGGGCTCGATCTCGATCTTCGGCGAACGCGCCGAGGGCGTGCCGCCCTATCGCCGCAACGTCAACACCGTGTTCCAGGATTATGCGCTGTTCCCGCATTTCAACGTGCTCGACAACGTCGCCTATGGGCTGATGGTCAAGGGCGTCGGCAGACCGGAGCGGCAACAGGCGGCGGAAGAAGCGCTGGCGCTGGTGCGGCTTCCCGGCTACGGCGCCCGTCGCCCTGGCCAGCTTTCCGGCGGCCAGCGCCAGCGCGTCGCGCTCGCCCGTGCGCTGGTCAACCAGCCCAAGGTGCTGTTGCTCGACGAGCCGCTCGGCGCCCTCGACCTCAAGCTTCGCGAAAACATGCAGGAGGAGTTGAAATCGCTGCAGAAGGCGCTCGGCATCACCTTCGTGTTCGTCACCCACGACCAGGGCGAAGCGCTGTCGATGGCCGACCGCGTGGCCGTCTTCAATGACGGCAAGATCATGCAGATCGGCACGCCGGAAGACATCTACCAGCGCCCCAAGACCCGCTTCGTCGCCGATTTCGTCGGCTCGTCCAACGTGCTGCCGCCGGATTTCGTCCAGCGCTATGCCGGCCAGTATCGCTGGGGCAGCCTGCGGCCCGAATCCATCCGTATTGGCCGGGCCAACGGCGAAGGGGTTGCCGCCCGCCTGGTCTCGACCAACTATCTCGGCGCCACGACAAGACTGGCGCTCGATGCAGAGGGCTTGCGGCTGCATGCCATCGTGCCGGCGGGTGCTGTGCTGCCGGGGGACGGCGAGGCGGTGGTGCTCACCTTCAAGCGCGAGCATTTGCATTTGATGGACGAGCTCGGATGAGCCTCGACACCGTCATGCCGCGCGCCACGCCGCCCGCCATCCTGCCGCGAAGCGGCGGCCTGCGTGGCGCGGTGTCGGATATTTTTTGGCGACAGCCGAAGCTGCTGTTGCTCCTCATGCTGCTGCCGCCGGTTTTGTGGCTCGGCATCGTCTATATCGGCTCGCTCTTCGCATTGCTTTTGCAGAGCTTCTTTTCGATCGACGAGTTCTCCGGCCTGATCAACCGGCAATTCACGCTGAAGACCTATGGCGACCTGCTGCAGGCCGCCAATCTCGACATTATCCTGCGCACGGTGACAATGGCGGCGCTGGTGACGCTGGCTGCGGCGGTCATCGCCTTTCCCATCGCCTATTACGCGGCGCGCTATGCGCGCGGCCGTTGGAAGGCGCTGTTTTATCTCGGCGTCATGCTGCCGCTGTGGTCGAGCTACCTGGTCAAGATCTATGCCTGGAAGCTGATCCTGGCCAAGGAAGGCATCCTGACATGGCTGCTGGCCAAATTGCATCTTCTCTGGCTGCTTGATGCCTGGCTATCGCTGCCGGTCGTCGGCGGCAACTCATTGTCGGTCTCCTCAACCGGCACCTTCATCGTCTTCGTCTATGTCTGGCTGCCATTCATGATCCTGCCGGTGCAGGCCGCACTCGAGCGCGTGCCGGGCAATTTGGTCGAGGCTTCGTCCGATCTCGGCGCCTCGCCCGGCCAGACCTTCGGCAACGTGCTGTTCCCGCTGGCGCTGCCCGGCATCGTTGCCGGCTCGATCTTCACCTTCTCGCTGACGCTCGGCGACTACATCATTCCTCAGATCATCGGCACCTCGCGGCTGTTCATCGGCCAGGCCGTCTATTCGCAGCAAGGCACCGCCGGCAACATCCCGCTCGCCGCCGCCTTTACCGTGGTGCCCATCGTCATCATGGGGTTCTATCTCTGGGGCGCCAAGCGCATGGGGGCTTTCGATGCGCTCTGACCGTGGCCCATCCGCGCCGATCGGCCTGAAGCTCGCTGCCACCGGCGGCCTGCTGTTTCTGCACCTGCCGATCCTGCTGATCTTCGTCTATGCCTTCACCACCGAGGAGAAGAGCTTCGTCTGGCCGCCGCCGGGCCTGACCACGCAATGGTTCGCCGTCACCTGGAACCGCCCCGACGTCTGGCAGGCACTGTCGTTGTCTGTGCGGGTCGCGGCGATCTCGACTGCCATCGCTCTGATCCTCGGCACGCTGTGCGCAGCCGCCGTGTCCCGCACAAAATTCTTCGGCCGCGAAACCATCTCGCTGCTGGTCATCCTGCCGATCGCGCTGCCCGGCATCATCACCGGCATCGCGCTGCGCTCGGCCTTCGCGCTGGCCGAAATCCCGTTCTCGTTCTGGACGATCGTGCTCGGCCACGCCACTTTCTGCGTGGTCGTCGTCTACAACAATGCGGTCGCCCGTTTCCGCCGCACGTCCGGCTCGATGATCGAGGCGTCGATGGATCTCGGCGCCGATGGTTTCCAGACCTTTCGGCATGTCGTGCTGCCCAACATCGCAACCGCGCTGCTGGCCGGCGGCATGCTTGCCTTTGCGCTGTCCTTCGACGAGGTCATCGTCACCACCTTCACCGCCGGCCAGCAGCAGACGGTGCCGATCTGGATGCTCGAAGAATTGATCCGTCCGCGCCAGCGTCCGGTCACCAATGTCGTGGCGATGGTGGTAGTGCTGGTGACGCTGCTCCCAATCCTCGCTGCCTATTACCTGACCCGCGACGGCGACCAGATCGCCGGTTCGGGCAAATGATCTCGTTCATAAGGGAGAGACTTCCATGGACACGCAGATGCTGATCGGCTCGAAATTCGAAAAAGGCACCGAGACCGAGGAGCCGATCCTCAACCCGAGAACCGGGGCGACCATCCTCAATCTGCCTGAGGCCAGCCCAGCGCAGATCGAGGCGGCCGTGCTTGCTGCCGAAAACGCCTTCGTCACCTGGTCCCGCACAACACCGGCGCAGCGCGCCGGCTATCTCCTGAAGATCGCCGATCGCATCGAGGCTGCTGCACAGGATTTCGCGGCGCTCGAGGCGCTGAACTGCGGCAAGCCGATCAATGCCGTGCTCAATGACGAGATCCCGGCGATCGTCGACTGCTACCGCTTCTTTGCCGGCGCGGTCCGCTCGATGCCCGGCCAGGTCGCCGGCGAATACATTCCCGGCCACACCTCGATGGTCCGCCGCGACGCCATCGGCGTTGTCGCGTCGATCGCGCCGTGGAACTATCCGCTGATGATGATGGCCTGGAAGCTGGCGCCGGCGATTGCCGGCGGCAACACCGTCGTCTTCAAGCCGTCGGAACAGACGCCGCTGACCGCGCTGAAGCTGGCGAAAATCCTTGCCGAGATCCTGCCGGAAGGCGTCGTCAACGTCGTGCTCGGTCGCGGCGACAGCGTCGGCAACACGCTGATCAACCACCCGAAGGTCAACATGATCTCGATCACCGGCGACGTCGCCACCGGCAAGAAGGTGCTGCAGGCTGCCGCCAAATCGGTCAAGCGCACGCATCTCGAGCTCGGCGGCAAGGCGCCGGTCATCGTTTTCGACGACGCCGATCTCGGCGCGGTGGTCAACGGCCTGCGCGCCTTCGGCTATTACAATGCCGGCCAGGACTGCACCGCCGCCTGCCGCATCTACGCCGGCAAGAAGATCTACGACAAGCTCGTCGCCGACCTCTCCGCCGCCGTCTCGACCATTAAGTATGATCATCCTGACGATACCGAAAACGAGATCGGCCCGCTGATCTCGCGTCGCCAGCGCGACCGCGTCTCGAGCTTCGTCGAGCGCGCCTCTGAGCTCAAGCACATCGAGATCACCACGGGCGGCAAGCCGGGCGAGGGCTCCGGCTTCTTCTACCAGCCGACCGTCGTCGCCGGCGCGCTGCAGGAGGACGAGATCGTGCGCCGCGAAGTGTTCGGTCCGGTGGTCTCGGTCACCCGCTTTTCCGAAGTCGACGAAGCGGTGAACTGGGCCAATGATTCTGACTACGGCCTGGCGTCGTCGGTGTGGACCAAGGATGTTTCGCGGGCCATGGCGACGGCCGCCCGGCTGCAATATGGCTGCACCTGGATCAACACCCATTTCATGCTGACCAACGAGATGCCGCATGGCGGGTTGAAACAATCCGGCTACGGCAAGGACATGTCGCTCTACGCGCTGGAGGACTATACCGCCGTCCGGCACGTCATGGTTGCGCACGGGTAGCGCGAAACGGTGGCCTGAAGGCCGAAAGAGACTGCGCGACTATTCTTCCGCCTCCTGCGCCCCGTCCGCGGCCGGCGCCACCAGCAGCACGGCGGCGCCGAGGAGCGCGGCGATGAAGGAGCCGGCGAGGATGCCGACCTTGACCGCGTCCTGCAGGGCGACGTCGCCGGCGAAGGCGAGCAGGCCGATGAACAGGCTCATGGTGAAACCGATGCCGCAGAGCAGCGAAATGCCGACCATGTGCAGCCAGTCGGCATTGACCGGCAGATCGGCGAAGCCAAGCCGGATGGCAAGCGCGGAAGACCCGAACACGCCGACCAGCTTGCCGGCGACGAGCCCGGCGGCGACGCCGAGCGTCAGCGGCTCGGCCAGGGCGGCAGCGCTGAGACCGGCGAGCGAGACGCCGGCGTTGGCAAAGCCGAAAATCGGGATGACAAAAAAGGCGACGACTTTGTGCAGGCCGTGTTCGAGCCGGTGCAGCGGCGAATGGTCGAGATCATGGCCGCTGCCCGGCGATATCTTCAGCGGTATGGTGAGGGCCAGCGCGACGCCGGCGAGCGTCGCATGGACGCCCGATTTGAGCACCAAAACCCACAGAACGATGCCGAGCAAGATGTACGGCAGCAGCGTCAGCACCCGCATGCGGTTGAGCACCACCAGCAGCGCGATCACGGCGAAGGCGGCGCCGAGATAGGCGAGCGAGAGGCCGCTGGTATAGAACACCGCGATGATGAGCACCGCGCCGAGATCGTCGATGATGGCAAGCGCCGTGAGGAATATCTTCAGCGAACCCGGGACGCGGCTGCCGAGCAGCGACAGCACGCCGAGCGCAAAGGCGATATCGGTGGCGGTTGGGATCGCCCAGCCGGACAGAGCGGCTGGATTGTTGCGGTTGATGGCGACGTAGACCAGTGCCGGCGCTGCCATGCCGCCGGCGGCGGCGATGCCGGGCAGCACGCGGCGCGGCCAGGTCGACAGCTGGCCGTCAAGCATTTCGCGCTTGATCTCGAGGCCGACCAGCAGGAAGAACACCGCCATCAGGCCGTCATTGATCCAGTGCGAGACGCTGAGCGGTCCGAGATAGGCATGGAGGGCGGAGAAATAAGCCTCGCCCAGCGGCGAATTGGCGACGATCAGGGCCAAGGCCGCCGCAGCCATCAGGATGAGGCCGCCGGCCGCCTCGCTGTCGAGGAATTCGCGCAGCATGGAGACCAGCCGCTTTTCGTCCTGCATGTCGCCTCCGTCGTATCAGCGGCAAGGTCCGACACCGCCAAGCGATGATGCGCAAACAGCGCTGGCCGGGCAAGCCTGTAATGAGAGCCCTTTAGCGCGGCGCGCGCTTGGCGAGGATGCGTTGCAGCGTGCGGCGATGCATGTTCAGGCGGCGTGCGGTTTCCGAGACGTTGCGGTCGCACATTTCGTAGACGCGCTGGATGTGTTCCCAGCGCACGCGATCGGCCGACATTGGATTTTCTGGCGGCGCTGCGCGTTCGCCCGCGGTGCGGGTCAGGGCGGCAAAAATATCGTCGGCATCGGCCGGCTTCGACAGATAGTCGATGGCGCCGAGCTTTACCGCCGTCACCGCAGTGGCGATGTTGCCGTAGCCGGTGAGGATGATGGCGCGGGCGTCGTCGCGCTTCTCGCGAATCGCGGCGACGACGTCGAGGCCGTTGCCGTCGGCCAGCCGCATGTCGACCACCGCATAGGCCGGCGGATTGGCGCGCGCCTTGGCAACCGCCTCCTCGACGCTCTCCGCCGTCTCGACCACGAAACCCCTGGTTTCCATGGCGCGGGCAAGCCGCGTCAGGAACGGCTTGTCGTCGTCCACGATCAGCAGCGAGGTGTCCTCGCCTTCGACCATTGCGCCAATCGTTTCGTCAGTACTCATCGTGCTGAAAATCCTGCTGCCTGATTTTTACGCAAATATAGTTTCGCAACGCTATTGTCCAATTTAGGCCGTGTCGAACATGGTGGCCGAAGCCTGCTCGGGATTGAGGAAGACGCTGCGCGGCCACGATATCTGCACGATAGCGCCGTCGCCGGGCTCGCTTGAGTTGCGGAAATCGAGCGTCGCGCCGGAGCGTTCGAGCAAGGTCTTGGCGATGAATAGGCCGAGGCCGAGGCCGCCGCCGGCTTCGGTGCCTTGTCGCGTCGACATATAGGGTTCTCCGATACGGTCGATGATCTCCGGTGGAAAGCCCGGCCCGTCGTCGATGATCGAGAAGCTGACGGCGGCTTCATTCCAGTTCCAGCGCACTGTCACGCTGTTGCGGGCGAAGTCGACCGCGTTCTCGACCAGATTGCCGAGGCCGTAAATGACGCCGGGATTGCGCCGGCCCACCGGCTCCGGGCCGATGCGCTCGCCCGGCCGAAGCTTGATCGAAATGCCGAAATCGCGGTGTGGCGCCGTCACCTCCTCGACCAGCGAGGTCAGCGGCAGGCGCGAGAGGTGCACCTCGCTCTCGGAGGACAGGCTGGTCAGGCGCTTCAGGATTTCGCGGCAGCGCTCGCTCTGCGAACGCAGCAGCTTCACGTCCTCGCCGTATTTCGGATCTTCGCCAAGCGCCTTCTCCATCTCCTTGGCAACAAGCGTGATGGTGGCGAGCGGCGTGCCGAGTTCGTGCGCGGCGGCCGCGGCGAGGCCGTCGAGGGCCGAGAGATGCTGTTCTCGCTGCAGCACCAATTCCGTGGCGGCAAGCGCGTTGGCAAGCAGCCGCGCCTCCTCGGCCACCCGGAAGGCATAGATCGCGGTAAAGGCGATGGAGCAGAACACCGCCATCCACATGCCGGCGACATAGATGAACGGCATCGCCAATGGCGCCCCCTCATGCCAGGGCAGCGGCAGGTGGTAAAAGACCAGCAGCGTCGCCGCCACGATCACCAGCGCGCCGAGCATGGCGGTCAGCCGCAGCGGCAGCGACGTCGCCGAGACGACGACGGGCACGGTCATCAGCAGCGAAAACGGATTCGTAAGGCCGCCGGTCATGTAGAGCAGGCCGGCAAGCTGCAGGCTGTCGAAGGTCAGGATGGCGAAGGCCGAGAACGGGGTAAGCCGATGCGCCGCCGGATAGCGGAAAGTCAGCAAAAGGTTCATCCAGGCCGAACAGGCGATCAGCGCAAAACACATGCTGACCGGTAGCGGAAATTTCAGCCCGTAAGCGACCACAAGCACGGTCAGGCTCTGGCCGACGATGGCAAGCCAGCGCAACCTGATCAGCGTGTTGAGGCGCAGCCGCTGGCTTTGCTGGAAGTCGGGTGCGTGCAGGATGTTTATCATGGCCAGTGATTATAGAGGGGAAACAGCCGGAGGTCTTTTCCGAAAACCGTCGAAGCTGGGCCTCGGTTCGGGATGACAGTCTGGAAGCATCAGGTACCGCGCGGCTTGGCGCGGCTAGTGGCGGCGGCGAGAAGCGGGTTCTCCGGCCAGACATGCCTGGGATAGCGGCCGCGCATCTCTGCCCGCACATCGGCCCAGGAGCCGCGCCAGAAGCCGGGCAGGTCGCGCGTCGTCTGGATCGGCCGGTGCGCCGGCGACAGCAATTCGAGCGTCAGCGGCACAGTGCCGTTGGCGATCGCCGGATGCCGGTCGAGGCCGAACAGTTCCTGCACGCGGATCGCCAGCACCGGCCATTCGCCGTCATAGCGGATCGGCAGCCGGCTGCCCGACGGCGCGTCGAAATGGGTCGGCGCCAATGTGTCGATCTTGCGCTGCAATTCGTGCGGCACCAGCGTCATCAGGCCTTGCGAAAGCGCGCTGGGATCGATTGCCGCAAAGGATGCCGCGCCGGAAAGGAACGGCAGCAGCCAGTCGTCGAGGCGCTCGAGGAGCGCGGCATCGGAGACATCGGGCCATGGCACGCCGAGGCCGCGATGCAGCCAGCCGAGCCGCTGCCGCAACGTCTCCGCCTCCCTGTTCCACGGCAACAGGGACAGGCCGTGTTCGCGCAAGGCGTCGAGGATGGCGCGATCCGCGTCGGCACCGGTCGGCGCCGGCAGCATGCGTTCGGACAGCGTGATGGCGCCGAGGCGAACCGTTTCGCGCACCCGCACCGCGCGCCTGTCGCGGTCGAAGCTCACCTCGAGGCGGGCCTCGATCTTTTCCGCCAGCGCAGTGCGGATGTCGGCCTCATCGATGGCTGCCGCTGCGGTGATGCGGGCGTTCTGCGCCTTGCCCTGCAGGTCGGCGACGACGAGCCAGGTCTCGCCGGCCAGCGGATCGGAGGCGTCGAGCATGGCGCCCGAGCCGTTGGCAAGCACGAAGCGGCCACGCTCGCCGCGCGCTTTGGCGACCCGATCCGGCCAGGCATGGATGAGGAGAGCGCCGGCTGTGCTGCCCTCCCCCTTGAGGGGGTCGGAAGGACGGGCGAGACCCGTGGCTCGCCCCGGCGCGTCGATCCGCGTAGCGGATAGGGGTGGGGCCGCTTCGGGCACGCCATCGACGACCCCGCCCCGTCTCGCTCGTCTCGCTGCGCTCGGCTCGCTCGCCGACCCTCCCCTAGAGGGGAAGGGTGAAGCCTGCTTTGCCAGCCTCTCAGCCAGCTGCCGGGCGGCGGTGGCGCGCGGCGATCTTTCGGCGCGAAAGCGCAGCAGCCGCCGTTCGAGATCGGCACCATCGCCGCCAAGGCCACGCTCGGTCAATAATACGGCGAGCATCGCCGCCTCGAGCGCCTCTCCGGTCCTTGCCGCCTCGGCGACCATATGGGCAAGCCGCACCGGTAGCGCCAGCCTACGCATCGCGGCACCGGCATCCGTCAGGCGTCCTGCCGCATCGACAGCATCGAGCGCATGTAGCAGTACCCTCGCCTCGGTGAGCGCCGGAGCCGGCGGGGGGTCGAGGAAGGATAGACTGGTCGGATCGGCGACGCCGAACGCTGCGCTATCGAGCAACAGGCCGGAAAGATCGGCCTTGAGGATTTCCGGCGGCGTGAAGGCCGGCAGGGCCGCCGTCTGCTCGGCCCGCCACAACCGGATGGCGACGCCCGGCTGCGTGCGCCCGGCACGGCCGGCGCGCTGGTCGGCGGAAGCGCGGGAAGCACGTACCGTCTCCAGCCGCGTCAGGCCGCTCGCCGGTTCATAGCGCGGCAGCCGCGACAGGCCGGAATCGATGACGACGCGCACGCCGTCGATGGTGATGGAGGTTTCGGCGATCGACGTCGCCAGCACGACCTTGCGGCGGCCGAGCGGCGCCGGCTTGATCGCCGCGTCCTGCGCCTTGTTGTCGAGCATACCATAGAGCGGCACGATGTCGGTATCGGCGCCGACCTTGCCCGCCAGCCGCTCGGCGGTGCGCTCGATCTCGCGCTGGCCGGGCAGGAAAGCGAGCACGCTGCCCTCCTCCCCGGCAAGCGCCGAGCGGATCGCCTTGGCCATGGCGTCCTCGATGGTGACGCCGGCCGGCCGCTCGTCATAGCGGATGTCGACCGGGAAGGCGCGGCCTGCGCTCTCGATCACCGGCGCGCCGGACAGCAATTTTGCGACACGCGCGCCGTCGAGCGTTGCCGACATCACCAGCAATCTGAGTTCGGGCCTCAGCGCACCCTGCACGTCGAGCGCCAGCGCCAGCCCGAAATCGCCGTCGAGCGAGCGTTCGTGGAACTCGTCGAATAGCACCGCCGCGACACCAGGCAGTTCCGGGTCGTCGAGGATCATGCGGGACAGCACGCCTTCGGTGACGACGAGAACCCTGGTCTCTGCGGAACTGCGGTTTTCCATGCGCATGGCATAGCCGACGGTTTCGCCGGGGTCTTGGCCGAGCAATTCGGCCATGCGGCGGGCGGCAGCGCGGGCGGCGAGGCGGCGCGGCTCGAGCAGGATGATCTTTCCGGCGCCGAGCCATTCAGCGTCGAGCAGCGCCAGTGGAACCAGCGTCGTCTTGCCGGCACCGGGCGGCGCCACCAGCACGGCGCTGTTACCATGGCTCAGCGTTTCATTGAGCGCCGGCAAGACAACGGAGACCGGCAGGTCCGGCAAGGGTTTTGTCGTCATTGTGCTATGCTGTGCAGCCAGTTGGCAGCAACCGCATATCAGCGGTGGCGGTCGCGGCGCAACCTCGGCGCCGACTCAAAGCCTGGTCCGCGAAAACGGGTTCCAGCGCACCGTGCCGAGCCGCACCTCCTCGCGCACCATGGTCAGCAGGCCGGAACCGCCGACCACGGCCAAACCGACCAGCGACAGAAAATCCGGATATTCCCTGAAAAATAGCGCACCCAGAACCACCGCCCAGACGATCTGCGAGTAATGCGTCGGCGCGATGCGGTTGGCCGGTGCGTATTTGACCGCCAGCAGATGCAACAGCTGGCCGCCGGCGGTAAAGGCGCCGGCCAACACCAGCCAAGCCCATTGCCTGCCATCCGGCAGCGAGAACGAGGTAGCCGCCGCACCGGCGCCGTTGAAGAGCAGGCCGTAGCCGATCAGCACGCCGAGCATCGTCGTGCGCTTTTCCTGCGCGGCGAGCGAACGCATCAGGATCACATTGGTGGCGGCCAGGAAGGCGATGATGAACGCCGCCAGATGACCAAGGTGCAATTCGCGAAACCCCGGCCTGACGACCAGCATGACCCCGGCAAAGCCGGCGACCACCGCCAGCCACCGCCACGGGCCGACCTTCTCCTTGAGGACCAGCGTGGCTAGGATGGTGACGAACAGCGGCGCCAGAAAGATGAGCGCATAGACTTCCGCCAGCGGGATGGTGGTGAAGGCATAGACGCTGAGCACGCCCGAGGCGATGCCGGCCCAGGCCCGGGCCTGTACCGCCCAGGGCCGGTTGGTGCGCCAGAAATCGAGCCAGCGCTCGCCTGCCGGCCTGGCAAAGAGCAGAAAGCAGCCGGCAAACAATGTCGAGAAGAAGCCGATCTCGAAGACGTTGAACTGCCCGCCCAGGCTTTTGACAACGGCGTCGCTGCACGAATAGCTTGCATAGGCGATGAGTGCGAGCAGAATTCCGTTGGGCACGTTTTTCCATTTCCGGGAGAGATGAGAGTGAAGATATTGGCGCTTGGCGCGCATTCGGACGACATCGAGATCTTCATGTTCGGTACGATGGCGGCCTATGCCGCGCAAGGCGCAGAACTCTTTTTTGCCATAGCCACGGATGGCACCAGGGGCGGCTACGGCGATCCGTCAGCGCTGGCCCGCACGCGCCGCAAGGAGGCGATGGCGGCGGCCGGCCTGCTTGGCGTGACGCCGCGCTTCCTTGACTTTCCCGATGGCGGGCTGGTCGCGGATGCCGCGCTGATCGGGGCGCTCAAAGCACTGATCGGCGAGATAGGGCCGGATCTGGTGATAACGCATGCGCCGAACGACTATCATGGCGACCACCGCGCGCTGTCGGATGGCGTGCGCATCGCAGCGTCATTCTCGGTGCCGGTGCTACATGCCGACACGTTCGGCGGCACCGGGTTTTCGCCAACGCACTACGTCGACACCTCCAGGCATTTCGATCTCAAGGCGGAGGCGATCCGGGCGCACCAGTCGCAGGATCCCGAGCGTTTCGTCGACGCGGCGCGCACGCAGAACGCCTTTCGCGCCGGCCAGTGCAACGGCCCGGCCGGATCGTTTGCCGAGGCCTTCCGCTTCGAGCCAGTCTTCCCCTTCGCCGATATCCGCGCGCTGCTGCCGCCGGCCCCAGTGATCCGTCCGGTGGCTGTCAGCAACAAGACAGTGACCTAGACCGGTCGCCGCAACTTCTCACGTTGCTTTCCTGTCCAGCATGCTGCGGTGCAGCAACGAATTCGCTTGCCTTGTTTAGTAAAAATTGCATCACTAAACAAATTACTAAACATCCGGTGCGCCGCCGCGTCGTTGTGTTTGGGCCCCGGAGGAGGGGTTTAGCGGGCTCTTGAAGCCGTCATCCGGACGTGTTTCGCAAATGGGAGGAAGGCATGAAATCGACCTTGAAATTGGCGTTGGGACTGGCATCGACACTCTTTGCGTCGACAGCCGTTTCGAATGTCGCGCAGGCAGAAGATCTGACGCTTTGCTGGGCAGCCTGGGACCCGGCCAACGCGCTTGTGGAATTGTCCAAGGACTTCACCAAGGAAACCGGCATCGGCATGAAATTCGAATTCGTGCCGTGGACCAACTATGCCGATCGCTTTCTCAACGAGCTGAATTCGCACGGCAAGCTGTGCGACCTCATCATCGGCGACAGCCAGTGGATCGGCGGTGCCGCCGAGAACGGCCATTACGTCAAGCTGAACGACTTCTTCGACAAGGAGAAGATCAGCATGGATGATTTCGTGCCGGCGACCGTCGTCGGCTATTCGGAATGGCCGAAGAACTCGCCGAATTACTGGGCGCTGCCGGCCATGGGTGACGTCGTCGGTTGGACTTACCGCAAGGACTGGTTCTCCAAGCCGGAGCTGCGGAAGGAATTCAAGGAAAAGTACGGCTGGGATCTCGGCCCGCCGACGACCTTCGACCAATTGAAGCAGATCGCCGAATTCTTCCAGAAGCGCGACATCGACGGCAAGACCGTCTATGGCGCGTCGATCTACACCGAGCGCGGCTCGGAAGGCATCACCATGGGCGCCATGGACGTGCTCTACAGCTTCGGCTTCCAGTACGAAAACCCGAAAAAGCCCTACGAGATGGAAGGCTTCGTCAACTCCGATAAATCGGTGAAGGGCCTGGAGTTCTACAAAGCCCTCTACGATTGCTGCACCCCTCCCGGCGCCTCGAACAGCTACATGGGCGAAGGCGTCGATGCCTTCAAATCCGGCCAGGTGGCGATGCACATGAACTTCGCCTTCACCTGGCCAGGCCTGCAGAAGGACGAGAATGTCGGCGGCGACAAGATCGGCTATTTCGTCAATCCCAAAGGTCCGGACGGGGACCAGTTCGCCCAGCTCGGCGGCCAGGGCATCTCGGTGGTCTCCTATTCCGACAAGCAGGAAGCCGCGCTCAAATACATCAAATGGTTCGCCAATAAGGACGTGCAGTCCAAATGGTGGTCGCTCGGCGGCTATTCCTGCCTCAACGCGGTCGTCAAGGACCCGGCCTTCCCGGCCAGCCAGCCCTATGCGCAGACCTTCCTCGACTCGATGGCCATCGTGAAGGACTTCTGGGCCGAGCCGAGCTATGCCCCGCTGTTGCAGGCATCGCAGAAGCGCTTCCACGACTATGTCGTTGCCGGGCAAGGCTCGGCCAAGGATGCGCTCGACGGCCTCGTCAAGGACTGGACCGAGGTCTTCCAGGACGATGGCAAGATGTAGCCGGGGCAAGATGTAACCGGCTCCTCCCGAGCCCATGACCGAACCGTCCCGTGCCACTTGGCACGGGACACAGTTCAGATAAATTCCATTGTCAAAGACGAGCCAAGTGACCGAAGCAGGACTGACCATGCTCAATCGGACGGCGGACAGCGTTGCCCGGGCTACGCCCGAGCCGTTGGCCCGCAAGGTCCGGGGCATCAGCGACAAGGGCCTCGCCTGGCTGTTCATCTCGCCGACGATCCTGTTGCTGTTAGCTATCAACATCTTTCCGCTGTTCTGGGCAATCTATCTGTCCTTCACCAATTTTCGCGCCAATCGGGCCAACGAGGTTGTGAAGAACCTCGGGCTGGCCAACTACAAGCGCATCCTCGCCGACCAGGACATCTGGATCGCCATGCAGACGACGGCGCATTTCGTGTTCTGGACCATCCTGCTGCAGACGCTGATCGGCTTCACTCTGGCCTGGCTGATCGACCGCAAGTTCCGCGGCCACGCCTTCTGGACGACCATCATCCTGGTGCCGATGATGCTATCGCCGGCGGTGGTCGGCAATTTCTGGCGCTTTCTCTACGAGCCGCAGATCGGGCTGTTCGCCTACGCCGTTTCGTTCGTCACCGGCATTCCGGCAACCGAGATCAGCATGCTCTCCAACGTGTCACTGGCGCCATGGTCGATCATCATCGTCGACACCTGGATGTGGACGCCTTACGTAATGCTGATCTGCCTCGCCGGCCTGCGCTCGATCCCCGAATACATCTACGAAGCGGCCGAGGTCGACCGCGCCTCCAACTGGCGGCAGTTCTGGTCGATCACGCTGCCGATGGCGCTGCCCTTCATCATGCTGGCGGTGCTGTTTCGCGGCATCGAGAACTTCAAGATGTTCGACATGGTCAATTTGCTCACCGGCGGCGGGCCGGGATCGACCACCGAAGTGGCCTCGATCACGCTGAAGCGGCAGGCCTTCGAAAGCTGGCGGACGGGCTATTCCTCGGCTTTCGCCATCATCCTGTTCGTCGCAGTGTTTGGCCTCGCAAACATCTACGTCAAGGCGCTCAACAAGGTGAAGCAGAGATGAGCCTAACGTCAGCCCATTCCGTTGTCGCGCCGTCGGCCACGTCGAAGCGCGTCGCCGGCGCCATCATCGTCGCCTACGCGCTGATCTCGATCGTGCCGCTGCTGTGGATCTTCGCCACCAGCTTCAAGACGCCGCCGGATTCGATCGCCTATCCGCCGAAGATCCTGTTCCAGCCCAGCCTCGAGGGCTACTGCAATTTGTTCTCGACCCGGACTCGGCAAACACCGGAATACATCAACTCGCTGGGACCGGCGACGGGCCTGTGCGACGAGACGGTGCGCAAGCGCAATATGGTGATCGCCGGCCCGTCCAACTTCATGCCGCGCTTCGTCAATTCGCTGATTATCGCGTTCGGCTCGACGTTTTGCGCGGTTTTCCTCGGCACGCTGTCGGCCTATGGTTTTTCGCGCTTCAAGGTGCCGCTCGCCGACGACCTTCTGTTCTTCATCCTGTCGACGCGGATGATGCCGCCGATCGCGGTCGCCATCCCGATCTACCTGATGTACCGGGAGCTTGGCCTGTCGGACACGGCTCTCGGCATGATCCTGCTTTATACGGCGGTCAACGTGTCCTTGGCGGTGTGGCTGCTGAAAGGCTTCATCGACGAGATCCCGCGCGAATATGAAGAAGCGGCGATGATCGACGGCTACACCAGACTGCAGGCGTTCTGGCGCACGGTGCTGCCGCAGGCGACCACCGGTATTGCCGCAACCGCCATCTTCTGCCTGATCTTTGCCTGGAACGAATATGCCTTCGCTGCGCTGCTGACCTCGGGCACGGCGCAGACCGCGCCGCCCTTCATTCCGACCATCATCGGCGAAGGCGGTCAGGACTGGCCGGCGGTCGCGGCCGGCACGACGATCTTCCTGGTGCCGATCCTGGTCTTCACCATCCTGCTTCGCAAGCAATTGCTGCGCGGCATCACCTTTGGCGCGGTGCGTAAATGAGCATGACCGCAAAACGCAAATCGCGCTGGCCCGTCTGGGCCAGGCGCGGGCTGATGGAAAACGTCGCCACCGCGATCATCGCCATCGGCTTCCTGATGCTGTTCCAGCCCTTCGCACTGGTGCTCTACACCTATTCCTTCATCACCATGCTTGCGGGCACGGCGATGTTCATCATCGTCTCGAAATTTCCGGAGTAGACGATGGCCGAGATCAGGGTCGAACATCTGAGGAAGGCATTCGGCGATTTCGTCGCCGTGCAGGATTCCAACTTCGTCGTCGAGGACGGCGAATTCTTCGTCATGCTGGGGCCGTCCGGCTGCGGCAAGACGACGACGTTGCGCATGATCGCTGGGCTCGAACTGCCGACCGGCGGCAAGATCCTGCTTGGCGGCGAGGACGTCACCATGCGACGTGCCCGCGAGCGCGACATCGCCTTCGTCTTCCAGCTGTTCGCGCTCTATCCGCACATGAATGTGCGGAAGAACATCGGCTTTCCACTGCTGGCGCAAGGCGTGCCAGGCGCTGAAATCCGGAGCCGAGTGGAGGAGACGGCGAAGCTTTTGCGGATCGACCATCTGCTCAACAAATCGGTCTCCGGGCTTGCCGGCGGCGATCGCCAGCGCGTGGCGCTCGGCCGCGCCATCGTACGGCGGCCAAAATGCTTCCTGATGGATGAGCCGCTCGGCACGCTCGACACCGAATTCCGCGACCTGATGGTCCATGAATTGCGAGAACTGCACAACCGCATTCACGCCACCACCGTCTATGTCACGCATGACCAGATGGAAGCGATGTCGATGGCCGACAAGATCGCGGTGATGAACCACGGCGTCATCGAGCAGTTCGGCACGCCGCGCGAGATCTACGACCGGCCGGCGACGATGTTCGTCGCCGACTTCATCGGCTCGCCGCCGATGAATTTCCTCGGCTTCGGCGGCGGGCTTTCAAAGGGCGCCAGGGAAATTGTTGTGCAAGGCGCGAAGGTGGCCGTGCCGGAGATCCGCGAGGACGTCGCGCCGGCCGAGATGGCGCTTGGCATCCGACCGGAGCACATCCGCTTCGATGACGCTTCGAAGCTGCGCGGTGCTATTTACGGCACGGAATATCTCGGCACCACTCAGATCGTCGCGGTGGAGACAGCGGACGGCATCATCAAGGCCAGGGTGCCGGCCGAAATCCGGCTCAATCCGGGCGATCATGTGGGCCTGGCGCTGAGCAGCGCGCGGCTGTCGCTGTTCGCAAAAGGATCCGGGCGTGCGGTGCGCACCGAAATCCATGACTCGGCCTCCCAGGGGAGAGCACATCATGGCTGACGTTCACATCAAAAGCGTGACCAAGGCTTTTGGCGAGCATGTCGCCGTCGACAATCTCGACCTGCATATCGCCGACGGGGAATTCGTCGTGCTGCTCGGGCCGACCGGCGCCGGCAAGACGACGACGCTCAG
Source organism: Mesorhizobium sp. M0768 (assembly GCF_040320195.1). Lineage (NCBI taxonomy): Bacteria > Pseudomonadati > Pseudomonadota > Alphaproteobacteria > Hyphomicrobiales > Phyllobacteriaceae > Mesorhizobium > Mesorhizobium sp. M0768. The sequence goes on from NZ_JAMYPD010000002.1 coordinate 263,810, forward strand.
GCTGATCGCCGGGTTGGAGCGTCCGGAAGCGGGCTCGATCCATATTGCCGGCCACGACACGACGACGCTGTCGCCGGCCGAGCGCGACACCGCTTTCGTATTCCAGCAATATTCGCTCTATCCGCATCTGTCGGTTTACGACAACCTCGCCTTTCCGCTGCGCTCGCCAGCACGGAAAATGCCGGAGGATCAGATCCGCCGCCGCGTCGAGGACGTGGCCAAGATGGTGCGCATCCACCACAAGCTGAATAATCGCTCGACCAAACTCTCTGGCGGCGAGATGCAGCGCGTCGCCATCGGCCGCGCCTTGGTGCGCAAGCCGTCGATCTACCTGATGGACGAGCCGCTGTCGTCGCTCGACGCCAAGCTGCGCGCCGATCTCAGGCTAGAGCTGAAGCGCATCCAGGCGGAACTCGGCGCCACAATGCTCTACGTCACGCACGACCAGATCGAAGCGATGACCATGGCCGACCGCATCGGCATTCTCGCCGACGGCGTGCTGGTGCAGATCGGTTCCCCGCGCATGATCTATTCTGAGCCGGCAAACCTTCACGTCGCCGCAAGGCTCGGCCAACCGGCAATCAATTTGTTGCCGGTCGGACTGCTGCCGGATGGCGGCGCGCCGGCGGGAACAAAGACGATCGGTGCTCGTACCGAACATCTTTCGATCGAGAAGGTGGCGAACGGCCATGCCGACGGCGTCGTCGATTGGGTCGAGCATCTCGGCGACCAGAACCATCTGCATGTGACGGTGGGGGCCAGGAAGCTGGTGACGCTAACCGACACCGACCTGGCGCAGGGCGACAGGATCATGATCCGCTATCGCTCGCCGCTGTATTTCGGCGCCGATGGGCGACGGCTGATGTGAGCGCTGCGCGAGTGTTTTCCTGGCACCTTTCAACCGGCAATTTCGGGCACCGGACTGGACCAATTCGATGAAGCATTTTTTCAATCGCAGGGATACGATCGTAACTGAGGCCCTGGACGGCTTCCTCGGTACGACCGGCGCCGGCGATCTCGCTCGCCTCGACGGCTATCCCGAGATCAAGGTCATTCTCCGCGCGGACTGGGATAAGACGAAGGTCGCGGTCATTTCCGGCGGCGGGGCCGGGCACGAACCTGCCCATGCCGGCTTTGTCGGCATTGGCATGCTGACGGCGGCGGTTTCGGGCGAGATCTTTGCTTCGCCGAGCGTGGAAGCGGTATTGGCCGCCATCCGCGCGGTGACCGGTCCCGCCGGGTGCCTGCTGATCGTCAAGAACTATACCGGCGATCGCCTCAACTTCGGCCTGGCAGCCGAGAAGGCGCGCGCCGAAGGTTTTCGAGTCGAGATGGTGATTGTCGCCGACGATATCGCCCTGCCGGACATTGCCCAGCCGCGTGGCGTGGCCGGCACCTTGTTCGTGCACAAGATCGCCGGCCACCTGTCGGAAGCCGGCATTGACCTGGCGACGGTTGCCGCTGCGGCGCGGGCCGCGGCGGCGGATATCGTTTCGCTCGGCATATCGCTGTCATCCTGCTCGATCCCCGGTCAGAGCCATGACGAAAGATTTGGCGCCGACGACGCTGAACTCGGCCTCGGCATCCATGGCGAACCGGGCGTTGAGCGGATTGCGGTGCAAAGTGCCGAAAGGCTGGTTGCGATCATGTCGGAGCGCCTTGCCGCGCGGCTCGATCCGGTCAGCGACTACGCCTTGCTGATCAATAATCTCGGTTCGGTGCCACCGCTGGAAATGTTGCTTGTCGCCAATGCGGTATTGGCTTCACCGCTGGCACAAAAGGTGACGCTGACAATCGGGCCCGGGCAGCTTGTGACCGCGCTCAACATGAACGGCTTTTCCCTGTCGCTGATCCGGCTCGATGCGTCGCGCGAAGCGGCGTTGCGGGCGCCGGTAGGCCCTCACGCCTGGCTGCCGGCAAGAGCCGTTCGCCAAGCCAGCGTCGTGCCGATGGCCAAAGCCGCCGGCCCGAACAACGCGTCGAAAGCCAGCCAGGACGCACGCACCGACCGGTTGGTTGTCGCGGTCTGCGAACGGCTGATCTCGCTTGAAGGCGCGTTGAACGGACTGGATGCCAAGGCGGGAGACGGTGACACCGGATCGACTGTGGCGGCCGGTGCGCGCAGCGTGCTTGGCCGCATTGCGACACTGCCGCTCGCTGAGCCTGCCGCAACGCTCGCCGTCGTCGGCGACATCCTGAGCGCCAGCATGGGCGGCTCTAGCGGCGTGCTGTTGTCGATCTTCTTCACCGCCGCCGCGCAGGCGCTGGAGTCTGGCGAAACGCTTCCCAAGGCGCTTCTCGCCGGCCTCGATCGGATGTCCTTCTATGGTGGAGCGAGGGTCGGCGATCGCACGATGATCGATGCCCTGGAACCCGCCTTGAGGGCGCTGGATAGGGGGAGTCTGGAAGATGCGGCGGTCGGGGCGCAACGCGGAGCCGAGGCCACCGCTGCCATGCGCAAGGCCAAGGCCGGGCGGTCCGCTTATATTGGCAGCCAGCTCGACGGCGTGGTCGACCCCGGCGCCTTTGCCGTCGCCGAGGTCTTCACTGCCCTCGCTGCGTTGCTCGAACCCGCTTGACTGGGGAAAAGAATGCTTCAATTGCCGGATATGCAATTTTCTCGTACTGCCGGCAGCGCAGGGGCCAGGAGCATGGGTGACATGGCGGCAGCGGATATTTCCAGGCTGATCGAGGCGGCGGCAAACACGATCGCCGCACATGCCGACGAGCTGACCAGTCTCGACCAGGCCATCGGCGACGGCGACCATGGGCTCAACATGAAACGCGGCTTCGAGGCAGTGCGGGCCGAGGCCGGCGCGTTTGCGACAAAGCCGTTGCCCGAGGCGCTGAAGGCGATCGGCACCAAACTGGTGATGACCGTCGGCGGAGCCTCCGGTCCCTTGTTCGGCACGCTGTTCATGGCGCTCGGCAAGGAGATTTCCGCCGCGCCGGGTCGCGCCGACCTGGCGGCGGCCTTCGGCAAGGCGATCGAAGCGGTTGCAGCCAGAGGCAAGTCGCAGGCCGGGCAAAAAACCATGCTCGACGTGCTGCAGCCGGTGCATGAGGCCCTGCTGCAGGGAAAGACGGCAGCGGACATCGTCGAGATCGCCGACAACGCGGCCGACGCGACCGTGCCGATGAAGGCGCTGCGTGGGCGCGCCTCGTTCCTTGGCGACCGTTCGATCGGTCATATGGATGCCGGCGCACGCTCGACTGCGCTTCTGGTGCGGGCCGTAGCGGAGGCAATCGAGAGGCGCGCATGAGCAATGTCGGCATCGTCATCGTATCGCATTCGCCGCTGGTCGCCGAAGGCACCGCCGACATGGTGCGGCAGATGGTCGGCAACGAAGTGCCGCTTGCATGGTGCGGGGGAAACGGCCATGGCGGGCTGGGAACCAATGTCGAGGCGATCATGGACGCCATCGACAAGGCCTGGTCGGAGGCGGGGGTCGCGATCCTCGTCGATCTCGGCGGTGCCGAGACCAATAGCGAGATGGCGGTCGAGATGATCGGCGAACCACGCGCCCAGAAGATCATCGTCTGCAATGCGCCGATCGTCGAAGGCGCGGTGATGGCGGCGACCGAGGCTTCCGGCGGCGCCTCGCTCAGGGAAGTGGTGGCGACGGCGCACGAATTGTCGCCGTCGTGAACGAACGGGAATTTTGACAAGCATGTCCGCAGCAGCCGAAGCCAGCGTCCTGATCACCCATGAGGTGGGACTGCATGCGCGTCCTTCGGTGAAGTTCACCAAGCTTGCCAAGACGTTTTCGGCCGACGTCGAGATTGCGCTCGCCGCCAACGGGCCATGGTTCGACGCCAAGAGCATCGTCAAGGTGATGGCGGCGAAAGCGCCGAAAGGCACTGTCCTGCATATCAGAGCCAAAGGGGACGGCGCCGGCGAGGCGGTCGGCGCACTGGTCGAGCTGGTGCGGCGCGATTTCGACGAAGGCAAGGACCATGCCCGAACCGCTTAGGCTGCAGGGCATTTCGGCATCGGCCGGCTATGCCGAGGGGCCGCTGTTCAATCTGGACCAGGCTGCTGTGCGTTATGTCCGCAAGGCGACTGCCGCGGACGAGAAGGCGGCGCTTGAGGCCGCCATCTCCATTGCCGCAGGCCGGCTCGCGACATTGATGGAAACCAGCGACAGCGAGGCGGCCGGTATCCTCGAATTCCAGCTCGCCATGCTGGAGGACGACGCGCTGACCGGCCCGGCCTTTGAGCGAATTGCCGAGGGCATGGCTGCTGATGTGGCTTGGCGAAAAGCGCTCGACGCCGAGATAGCCGGCTATGAAACATCCGAGCAGGACTATTTCCGGGCGCGCGCGGCCGACATGCGCGACATACGCGACCAGGTGCTACGCGCGCTTGCCGGGGGCGGCGACATTGCCGCGCCGGCAGGTGCGATCTTCTACGGCGAGGATATCGCACCGACGCGCTTCCTCGAAACCGACTGGAGTGCCGGCGGCGGCATAGCACTTACGGCCGGAAGTGCCGCAAGTCATGTCGCAATGCTGGCACGCTCACGCGGCGTGCCAATGGTGGTGGGGTTGGGGCTCGTAGCGCGTGGGGTAGCCGGGCCCGGTGCTTCGCCGGCTCACCTTGCCGGAATCGCACTGCTCGATGCCGAACATGGCGGCATCGTGTTGGCGCCTTCGAAAGTGGAGATCGACGCATTCCGGCGATCGTCGTCGTCTTTCGCGGCGCATCGCGACAAAGCGGCAGCCTATTTGACAAGGCCGGCAGCAACGAAGACCGGCATAGCGGTCCACGTGCAGGTGAATATTGCCGATCCGTCCGATGTCGACCGCATCGATGCTGCGGCGTGCGACGGTGTCGGGCTGATGCGGACCGAATTCCTGTTCGGCAAGACGCTGCCGGACGAGGAGACGCAGTATCGCGCCTACCGTAGAGTGCTGGAATGGGCAGGCGACAGGCCGGTGACGATCCGTACTGTCGATGCGGGCGGCGATAAACCTGTGCCGGGCCTGACCGTCGAGGAAGGTAATCCATTCCTTGGCCTGCGCGGGATCAGGCTGTCGCTGATGCGTCCGGAGGTCTTTGGTGTGCAGATCCGCGCCTTGCTACGTGCCGCCATGCACGGCAATCTGAAGGTGATGTTCCCGATGATCGCTGTTCCGGAAGAGTATGAACACGCCACCGCGCTGTTCGCTGAGGAGCAGGCTGACCTTTTGGCGCGCGGCATCGCGCACAAAATGCCGCCGCTTGGCATCATGGTCGAGGTGCCGTCGGTGGCCATCGCACCGGAGGCATTCGCCAAGGCCGCTTTCTTCTCGATCGGTTCGAATGATTTGACCCAATACGTGATGGCCGCCGCGCGCGACAATGCGTCGGTCGCACATTTGAATTCCGTCAGGCATCCGGCCGTGCTCCGGCTGATCGCCTCGGTTGCCGCCTTCGGCCGCGAGCATAATATCCCGGTCAGCCTGTGTGGCGATGCCGGCGGCGACCCCGCCTCGATCCCGGCGCTGCTCGAAACCGGCCTGCGTGACCTCTCCGTCGCTCCCGCCCAACTCGCGATGGCCAAGGCGGCCATCGCGGACGTTTCGATCTAGGCCCCGGTATGGCAGACAAGGCGTCGCAATCCGGCCCCGAAGAGGCGATCCGCGCCTACAAGACGATCCTGTCGCAGGTGATCGACCAGCGCCCGTCCGGCATGCGCCAGCGCCTCGCTGATGCGCTGGGCAAGCATCGCAGCTTCGTCACGCAGATTTCCAGCCCGGCCTATTCGACGCCGATCCCGTCGAAGCATTTGCCGGCTATCTTCTCCGTCTGCCATTTCAGCCCGGCCGAACGCGATCATTTCCTTGAGGCCTACCATCGGGCGCATCCGGGAAAGATGTCGCTGGCCGCAGGCTTGCGCAAGACACGCCATGTCTCGCTGATCGTTCCCGATTTCGGCGACGACAAGCAGAACGCGGCGCTCGACCGGGCGGTCAACGATTTCATCCAGAAGATCACCAGCATCGCCGGCAAGGGCAGCTGACGCTGGGCTATTTCGGGAGGACGGCCATGAAGAAATTTTTGAATTCGGTCGATACGGTGCTGACCGAGAGCCTCGACGGCTTCGTTGCCGCGCATGCCGATATCCTGGCGCTTGGCGAGGAACACAAATTTGTCCGCCGCAAGCTGCTCACACCGGGCAAGGTGGCGCTGATCTCCGGCGGTGGCTCGGGTCACGAGCCGCTACATGGCGGGTTCGTCGGGCACGGCATGCTGGATGCGGCCTGCCCCGGCCAGGTATTCACCTCGCCAACGCCTGACCAGATGATGGCGGCGGCCGAAGTCGTCAATACGGGCGCCGGCTGCCTGTTCATCGTCAAGAACTACGAGGGCGACGTGATGAATTTCGACATGGCCGCTGAAATGTCGGAAGGCGTGATGCAAATCGTGACCAATGACGACGTTGCGGTCGAAAACTCGTCCTACACCACCGGCCGGCGCGGCGTCGCCGGCACGCTGGTGGTCGAGAAAATCGTCGGCGCGGCGGCCGAACAAGGCATGGCACTGGAGCCGTTGAAGGCGCTCGGCGAGCGCGTCAACGGCGCGACGCGCTCGATGGGCGTGGCGCTGACCAGTTGCACCGTGCCGGCGGCGGGCAAGCCGACCTTCGATATCGGCGACGGCGAGATGGAGTTCGGGGTCGGCATCCACGGCGAGCCTGGGAGGCGGCGCGACACATTGAAAAGCGCCGATGCTATCGCCGAGGAGATCTGTACCGCAATCCTGGGTGACCTGGGCGACGGTGCCAGAGGCCAGGCGCTACTCTTCGTCAACGGCTTTGGCGGCACACCGTTGATGGAGCTTTATCTGATGTACAACAGCGCCCGCAAAATCTTCGAGAAGCACGGCGTGACGGTGATCCGGTCGCTGGTCGGGTCCTATGTGACCTCGCTCGATATGGCCGGCTGTTCGATCACGCTGAGCATGCTCGACGACGAGGCGGCTGTTTGGTGGGATGCACCGGTACATACGGCCGCGCTGCGCTGGGGCATGTAGCGGCGGAGAATGCCCCAGAAATAGTCGGTGACAAGACCGGTATCGGCAACGCCGCGCATCGCCAGACAGTTGCCCTCCTCACCCTGCGTAAGATAAAGGATCTGCGGGTTTGGGGAGTTCGAGCATGCGTTACAATTGGGATCGGGCGCCGACGGGTTTCGAGCGCCATGGAAAGGTGCTGGCAGCCGCCTTGCTGATCGTCGGCGGGGTCGGACTTATGCTCGCTGCCCTCCCGCTTTAGGGACAACAAACTCGGGTAGCGGACTACGTCTCAGCGCGTTGCCTCAGTGCGCCTGGCCAGTCACGGCGATGAAACGGCGGTCGCGCCCTTCAAATCCCTGGCTGAAGCGCTGCACGAGCACCGCAAGCACGCCCGGTTTTCCATCTGGGGTGAATGCGTAAGATTCCGACAGGCTGTAGGAAGTCGGGCAATTCCTCGAACCGGGCACCGCCTTGTCCTCATGCAGCAGCTTGATCGGCTTGCCGTCCTGACCCTGCAGCGTCAGGCGAAAGCCGAGCGCCTTGCCGGTCGTTTCGCCTTGCTGCGTCGCGTCGAAACTCGCTGAACAATCCGCCGTGCTGTCGGCACGGATCTGCTCGAGCTGGATGGTGCCAAGCTCGTCATAGGCCAGCGAAAGCCATTTTTGCGAAACCTGCTCGAGGCGCGCAATGTCATTGTAGGCGACCATGTCGTCGGGAAAGGTGAACCTGTCCAAGGCAGTCCGCTCGCCGCGCGGCGCGATGGCATATTTGGCCAGCAAGGGCGCCGCCAGTTCGGCGGCCTGTGCCCTCGCCTGCGCAAGCGTCAATGTCGAATCCTCCGTCTCGTCGGCGATGACGATCGGCTTGCCGCCGACGAACTCATCGGTCCGCGTGTCGATGATGTCGATCTCCGACCAGCCCGAATCCGAAGCACCGGCATCGAGCGTGCCGTACTGTTCGAAGGCGAAGTAGTTGCCGTCTGGCGAAAAGCCGATGACGCGCCGAGCCGCCGCGTCGCCTGCCTGAGCAGCTGAAGCGAGCACCACCGCCAGCGTCGCAACCGCGGCAAACCCAAGCTCATATCGCAATTTCATCGCGCCCTGCCCCCTAATGCCGAAAATTCGAACGATACCGGCCCCCAGACCACCATGACCCGCACTTGCGGCCAAGTTAGAACGACGGCAAACGAAACGCACAAATACATGGTTACACAAACCAGCATACGCTATTTCAAGGACAGCAAACATTCCTGGGGAGGAAGCTGGATGGCGTCACGCTACCACGAGGTCTATGACGACTGGAAACGCGACTCGGAAAAATTCTGGGCCGATGCCGCGGGCGAAATCGACTGGTTCTCGCCCTTTGAGACGGTGTTCGACGCCAATGCCGGCGTCTATGGCAGGTGGTTCATTGGCGCCTCGTGCAACACCTGCTTCAATGCCGTCGATCGTCATGTGGCGGGCGGCCGTGCCGACCAGATCGCGTTGATCCATGACAGCGCGATTTCCGGCACAATCAGGAAGTTCACCTATACCGAGTTGAAGCGCGAGGTGATCGCGCTGACCTCGGTGCTCAAGAATCGTGGCATCCAAAAAGGCGATCGCGTCATCATCTACATGCCGATGGTGCCGGAAGCAGCCTTCGCCATGCTTGCCTGTGCGCGGATCGGCGCCGTGCATTCGGTGGTCTTCGGCGGCTTTGCCTCGCATGAGCTCGCCACCCGCATCGACGACGCCAAGCCGAAGCTGATCATCTCCGCTTCCTGCGGCCTGGAGCCAGGGCGCGTGGTTGCCTATAAGCCGCTGCTCGACAAGGCGATCGAGATGTCGCGGCACAAGCCGGAAAGCTGCCTTATCCTGCAGCGCGACCAACTGCGCTGCGAACTCAGGGAAAACCACGATATCGACTATGCCGACGCCGTGGCGCGGGAGCGGGCCGCGGGTGCCAATGTCGACTGTGTTCCGGTGCTTGCCACCGATCCGCTCTACATCATCTACACGTCGGGCACGACCGGCCAGCCGAAGGGAATCGTGCGTGACAATGGCGGCCATATGGTCGCGCTGAAATGGTCGATGGAAAACGAGTTCGGCGTCAAACCGGGCGAAGTGTTCTGGGCGGCTTCCGATGTCGGCTGGGTGGTCGGCCATTCCTATATCGTCTACGGCCCGCTGCTGCATGGCTGCACAACGATCCTGTTCGAGGGCAAGCCGGTCGGCACGCCCGATGCCGGCACCTATTGGCGTGTGATCGCCGAGCATGGCGTCGTCGCGCTGTTCACCGCGCCAACCGCCTTTCGCGCCATCAAAGGACAGGACCCGAAGGGCGAATTCGTCCCGAAATACGACCTGTCCAAATTCCGGACGCTGTTCCTCGCCGGCGAGCGCGCCGATCCCGAAACCATCAAATGGGCGGAGCAGAAATTGACCTTGCCGGTGATCGACCATTGGTGGCAGACCGAGACCGGCTCGCCGATGACCATCAACCCCGCCGGACTGGGCCTGTTGCCGGTCAAATACGGCTCGCCCGGCGTGCCGATGCCCGGTTATGACATCCGCGTGCTCGACGATGCCGGGCATGAGGTCAAGCGTGGTACGCTTGGCAATGTCGTGGTGAGATTGCCGTTGCCCCCCGGCTGCCTGCCGACGCTGTGGAATGCCGACGAGCGGTTTCGCCAAGCCTATCTCGACGAGTTCCCCGGCTTCTACAAAACCGCGGATGCCGGCATGATGGACGAGGACGGCTATCTCTATGTCATGGCTCGCACCGACGACATCATCAATGTCGCCGGCCACCGGCTATCGACCGGCGCCATGGAGGAGATTCTGGCCGCGCATCCCGACGTCGCCGAATGCGCCGTCGTCGGTATTGCCGATGCTATGAAAGGCCAGGTTCCACTCGGCTTCGTCGTGCTGAATGCCGGCGTCGACCGCGACGCCGGCATCATCGAAAACGAGGTTGTCACTCTAGTGCGCGAACGGATCGGCCCGGTCGCTGCCTTCAAGACGGTGGTGACGATCAAGCGCCTGCCGAAGACGCGCTCCGGCAAGATCCTGCGCGGCACCATGCAGAAGATCGCCGACAAGGAGGAATGGGCCATGCCGGCAACGATCGACGACCCGGCCATCCTCGACGAGATCACCGCCGCGCTGAACCGCCGCGGCATCGGCCTGTAATGGGCGCCGAAGCCGAGTTGCGTCCGAAGCTCCGGTATGGAACGAACGGCGCCGGACGTGGTATCCACGCGCGGTGTCGTCATGTTGTTTCGGAATCGAGACGCACCCACAGCCATGCGAGACGCCATACGTGACCCTGTTCCAGCGATCGAGAAAGCCCCAGGCCGCGGCACGCCAGCGGCTGGAGATCGATATGCGGGGCGCAGTCGTCTATGCGATCGGCGACGTGCATGGCTGCTACAAGGAACTCCGCGCCCTGGAGCAGAAGATCGTGCTCGATTCGGCGCCCTTCGAAGGGCGCAAGCTCATAATCATGCTTGGCGACTACGTCGATCGTGGACCCCAGTCGGCGCGTGTGCTCGATCATCTGCTGGCGCCACCGCTCCGTGATTTCCAGCGCATCTGCCTTGCCGGCAACCACGAAGTCGTGATGCTGAACTACGTCGACGGGATCATTTCGAGAGAGTCGTGGCTGGCGATAGGCGGCCTGCAAACGCTGTTTTCCTACGGCGTCGACCCGTCGCGCATGGCCGATCTCTATGGGTCAAGCGAGGAGGTCGACAAGCGCATTCGGGAAGTCATTCCAGCCGACCACATTAGCTTCATGCGCGCGCTGCCGGTCATGGTCTGTTCGGCGAAATTCGTGTTCGTCCATGCCGGCATCAGGCCCGGCATCGACCTCGCCGCGCAGGACGAGGACGACCTGCTGAATATCCGTTCGGACTTCTTCGACGCTGCGCATCTTCTCGACCGCTATGTCGTGCACGGACATACGCCGGTCGACACTCCGAAGCTCGAGGGACGCCGGCTTGGCATAGACACCGGCGCCTTCCAAACCGGCCAGCTGACCGCCCTCAGGATCGTCGACAACCGCGCCAGGTTGATATTTTCCTGAGCGCGATGTCGTCGCTCAGGCGGCTGCCTTGGTGCGCGCTTCCGATTTTTCCAGATAGTAGCTCGAATATTTGTCGAAGAATTTTTCCGAGCCGCCGATCGCGCCATATTTGGCCAGCTTCTTCAGTTCGACCTTGTTCAGCACCGCGCCAATGATCTTCTTGGCGATGTAGGGCTCCGAGCTGAGCATGGATTGCACCATCGCACGCGGCGTGCGTCCCCATTCGGTGACCAGCACGAAGCCGTCGACAAGCGGAGCGAAGGCCTTGGCGTCGACGACAGGCCCGAGCGGCGGCAGATCGACGATGATGTATTCGAAGGTTTCCTTGGCGTTATCGATGAAACGCCGCATGCCGGCTGAAGACAGAAGCTCGCTGGTATGCGAAAACTGGCCACGCAGGACGGCCGGGATGATAGCCAGCTTGGTCTGCCGGTCGATCTTGCCGACCGACTGCCATGTCTGCCCGCTCACCACAGCTTCCATCAGGCCCTGCTCGGCCTCCATACCGAGGCTGCGGCTGAGGCCGGGATTGCGCAGGTCGCCGTCGATCAGCAGCGTTTTCGATCCGTTGACGGCAAGCAGCCCGGCAAGATTGGCCGCCACCGTCGACTTGCCCTCGCCGGGAAGCACCGAGACCACGCCGATGACCCGGCTGCCCTGGCCTTCCATGACGACATCGAAGGCGATCTTGGCGTTGCGCAGCGTCTCGGAGAACATCGATGCCGGGGCATCGACGGTTACCCGCATCCGCGCACGTTTTTCGGCTGCCGACAATGTTTTGGAGGGCTGGGACTTGGAGGACTTGGCGGTCTTGGATTCAACGACTTTGACGTCAGGCTGACCGCCATTGCGCTGGTCATCCTTGCCAGCCTTGCCGATGACCGGCAGGTAGCCGAGGAATTTGAGGCCGACCCGGTCGCGCACATCCTCGCCGGTCCTGAAGAAGCGTTCCCTGAATTCATTCAGGCCACCAACCCCTGCCCCCAGCATCATGCCAAGCGCCAGCGAAAGCCCCAGCACGATGGCTGTGCGGGGGGTTGCGGCCGACTGCGGCATCGTCGCGTCCGAGATGACCCGGATCTTGCCGACCGGGAAGGATTGCTGCTGGGCGGCCTCCTCATAGCGGTTCAGGAACGTCTGGTAGAGCGTCGACAGCGCCGTCGCCTTTTGGTCCAGCTCACGCAGCTTGACCTGCGACTGGTTGTCGATGGAGCTCTTGCCAGCCGCCAAGGCGACATTTGCGCGGAGCGCGGTTTCGCGCGCCAGAGCGACCTCGTATTCGTTGCGGTAGCTTTCGGTCAGTTGCTTCAGCTCGCCGAAAATCTGCGCCGATATGTCGGCCTTCTCCTTGGCGAGCGCGACGGCCTGCGGATGTTGCGGGCCGAAATTGGCTTCGACATCCTGCTGTCGCTTGGATACGGTGAGATAGCGGTTCTTCAGCGTCGTGATGACCGAGCTGCTCGGCTGGTCGTTCGATATCGCAGCGTCCTTGAACGCGTTGTCCGAGCCGCTTTCGACGATCGACTTGTACTGCTGATAGCGGGCGCCGGCACGTGCAGTATCGGCCTGCGCGACGATCAACTGGGTGTTGAGATCGGACAATTGCTTGTCGCTGATCAGCTGGCCGTCATTGACGGCCAATCCGTGTTCGGCCCTGAACTTTTCGACCGCCAGTGCAGCCGCCTGGGAGCTCTCACGAAGCTCGGTCAGCCTGCCTTGCAGCCAGACCGCCGCCCGCTCGGTCGCGTCGAAGCTGGCATCGAGTTGATCGGCTAGATAGGCATCGGCATAGGCCTTGGTGATGGCGGTCGCAAGCGCCGGATCCGTCGCCTGGAAGGAGATGCTGATGACAAAGCTCCGGCCGATCCGCTCGGCATCGAGTTGGGTCTGCAGTTTGAAGATTGCGTAGTCACGGGGCGATGAGGATGCGGTGATCGCGTCACGCGTCGCAGCATCAAGCTGAGTGACATCGGTTGTGCTAGCGGCGCGCTTGGGGCGGACAGACTGGACGATACCGCGCACAAAGCCAGCAACCTTCGACAGGGCCGACGTCGGAGGGTTCATGAAAGCGTCGTTCTGATCGAGCTTCAGCTTGTCGACGACCACCCCAGCCAGCCTGGCCGACTGTAGTATTTCGATCTGGCTCAGAACGGCGGAGTCGGTCTGCATGCTGACCGACGCCGCCGAAATGTCGTCGACGACCTTGTTCAATCCTTCGTCGATCAGCACGCTGCTCGTCGCCACATAGGTAGGAGGCGTCGTCTGCAAATAGAGCACGCCGAGAAAGAGACCGATGACGGCGCAGGCGGCAACCACTTTCGCCTGCCGCGCGGCCATGCCAAGCAGGCGCTCGATGTCGATGAAGTCTTCGGCGTTTGCCGCATTAGAAGCCGGCAATGGCGTCCTCTTGTCGACAGGAAAATTGGCATAGTTCATCTTCGGTCCAATTCTAGTTTGCAGGCGCTACCGCCTCGAAGGTCGGGACATAAGGTGCAAACCTTGCGCCGGACACAGTGCGCGTTACGCGCGGCGCAACGGCCTGTCCTGCGTCATCAGCCGCACCCACAATGCCTCGAAAAAATGGACATTATGCGGCTTCTTCCCGACGCTGATGCGACCGGACGAATTCCTGCAGCATCTCGAAGATCGGGCCCTTCATGTCCTCCCGCGCCAGCGCGAAAGCGATATTGGCCTGGATGAAACCCTCCTTCGAACCGCAGTCGAACATGCGGCCGTCGAAAGGCTGGGCGAAGAAGGCCTGGGTCTGTGCGAGACGCACCATTGCGTCGGTCAGCTGGATCTCGTTTCCGGCGCCGCGTTGCTGGCTGGCAAGCAACGAGAATATCTCGGGCTGCAGGATGTAGCGGCCGTTGATGTAGAAGTTCGACGGCGCGTTGGCAGGAGCCGGCTTTTCGACCATGGCCGTCACCTCGAAGCCCGTGCCGACATCCGCGCCGCGCCCGACAATGCCGTATTTGCTGGTCTCGGTCGGGTCGCAACGCTCGACGGCAATAACGTTTGCGCCAGTCTGCGCATAAAGATCGGCGACTTCGGCGAGACAGCCGCGCCCGCCAAAGGATACCATGTCCGGCAACAGCAACGCGAAGGGCTCGTCACCGATGACTTCGCGCGCGCACCAGACGGCATGGCCGAGGCCTTGCGGCGACTGCTGGCGGATGAAGCTCGTCGCGCCGGCGACGGGAAGCAGGCTTTCAAGCGATTCGAGTTGCGCCTTCTTGCCGCTCTGCTCCAGGGTTCCGATCAGTTCAGGATGCAGGTCGAAATAGTCCTCGATCACCGCCTTGTTGCGGCCGGTGACGAAGACGATGTGCTCGATGCCGGCCTCGAACGCCTCGTCAACCGCATATTGCACGACAGGCCTGTCGACCACCGGCAGCATTTCCTTCGGCATGGACTTGGTCGCCGGCAGGAACCGCGTTCCGAGCCCCGCCACCGGTATGACTGCCTTCCTGACTTTTTTCATTGCATGTTCCTTCTGAGGAGATCGATTTCAACCCTGTCGCAGGCGGCGAAACTGTCTTCATTCACCTGCAGCCCTTCACCTCCCCGCCACCACGGCAAACTGTGCCGCTACCCTTCGCAGCCGGACGGCGATCGGCATGCTCATATGCCGAACCGCCGCCGGATCGCTGAGCGCCGTCCATATCGCCTTGAGCGGGGACCGCGCCTTGATGTGCTGGACCAGCGACAGGAATGATGCCGCCCGGCGCAGGCTGCGAGCGCGCCTGGCGAACGCCGCCTCGGCCGCAGCATCCATGGAATGGGTCGCGGCGAAGGTGGCATCGGCCCTGCGCATCGCCTCGACGTGATGAAGTTCGAGCACCCGGGAGATGGAACCGGTGCGAATGTGGTAGATATAGCCCGTCGTCGGCTCGACGACGCATTTGCCGCCTTTAGCCAGAGCACTGGCCAGGAGGATATAGTCTTCGCCAATGATCAGGCTTTCATCGTAACGAAGCCCGTTCTCGTTCAGGAACCGGCGCTGGAAGATCGGCTTGAGGTAGCCGAGATTGAACCTCGATTCGAAGAGGACGTTACCGCCGATGAAATCCGCCAGCGAGATTGAACCGAGGCCTTCCAGATAGTCGGCCGGGAACATCGTCTCTTCGGCAACGCCATCCTCGCGAACGACCTGCAGATTATCGACCGCGATCTCGGCGCCCGCTTTCTCCGCGCGCTCGATCATGGTGCAGATTCGCCCGGGATAGACCGCGTCGTCCGAATCTAGGACCGCGACCCACCTGCCGCGGGCAAGCTCAAGGCCGGCATTCCTGGCGCCGCCGGGGCCACGGTTTTGCTCAAGCGCGACAACGTGTACGATGTCTTCGGGGTAGGATCTCGCCAGGTCGAGCGTCCGGTCGCGCGACTTGTCGTCGACGACGATGACCTCGACGCTGATATTGCGCTGGGCGACGGCGCTGGCAATCGCCCGATCGATGGTCGCCTCGGCATTGTAGGCGGCAATCACGAAGCTCACGTCAGGCTGCACGCTTGCCCCCTTGCTGCGGCGAAGACAGGCCGTATTGGCGGATTTCACGAACCCCGACGAGGCCGCTGACGACGCCGACATGCATAATGCCGCGAAGCACGCTGCGGTTCCGACGTACGGGGTCGATGGCGACCGGAATTGCCGACAGGAAACTGTAGGCGGCCTTTGCCGCGGCAATGCCGACCTGCTTGAGCCGGGCAAGGCCGTGTGCGTTGCGCCCCAGAAGATGACCATGCGTCTGCCCAACGCGGAACCGGCGGCGGCCGAGCCAGTCGAATGCCGCCCTGGCAGGTGGCACCGCTTCGTCGACCCAAGCCTCCGGCGAAAAGGCGATGCGGCCGCCGGCCTTGACCATCTGGTCGAAGAATTCCGTATCTTCGCCGCCGGTCTGGCCACGTGCCAGGCTGAAGCGCCGGCCGCGCAGGCTCTCAGCGCCAATCCTGAGCAGGACGTTGCAGGTGTAGCCGGTGCGGATTTCGCCGCTCACCCAGACCGGCAAGGTCGAGTGGAAATCGCCTTTGCGCATCCAGGCGGGCGCATCCGGCAGGTAACGGGCTTGCACCGGCCCAAGCACCGTCGCAGCACCTGTTGCTTCCGCCGTCGCCACCAGTTCGGCAAGCCAGCCAGCGGTGGCCGTCTCGTCATCGTCGATAAAGGCGACGAAATCCGCCGCACTGGCATCGAGGCAAGCGTTGCGCGCTATCGAGATGTTGCGGGCCGGGGCGTGCCGGTAGGTCATTGGCAGCTTCAACTCCGCAGCCAGCGTCGTCACCATCTGTTCGGCCGTCGGCGTATCGTCGTTGTCCGCGATGATAACACCGACGTCGAATCCCGCGGGCATATCCATGGCCGCTATGGAGCGAAGCGTGTCGGCAAGCTCCGGCCGGCGAAATGTGCAGACGCAGATATCGATGCTTCGATTTTTCCTGACCGGGTCCATCACGCTACCCCGCGCTGCGGTCGCGGTGCGAGCAGTTGCAGCCAGAAACCGACCGACCAGCCGAAATGCATGACCATTGCCGAGACGCCGGCAAGGGCAATGTCGGCTTTGCGCTGGCTGAGAGCGGTCCAAAAGCCGTAGCCGAGGCAGACTGACGCCCATAGCAAAAGCGGCACGGCCGCCAGCCAGTGGACGAAGGAAAAGGCGGCGAGAAGAACCACGGGGAACACTAGAAGCGGCACCATCTGCCGGATCTTCGGGATCATGCGGTGCTTGAGAACGTTCTTCGCCCGGCCACGGCCATAGCCGAGATACTGAAAATAGAGGCCCTTCAGCGAGGAACGCGGGTAGTAGACCATTTGCGTCTTGCCGGTCATCCAGATGCGGTAACCGGCCTGGCGGAGCCGATAGTCGAGTTCGGCATCCTCATTGTGGCTGAACGTTTCGTCATAGCCGCCGACCGCGGTGAAGGCCGATATCCGTATCAGTGCGTGGTGGCCATGATCGACCCATTCTCCCGCCGAAAGATGCCGGTGCTTGGAGCCGCCGGTGCCGAGCCTGGAGTTCTGCGCCGCTGCCGCTGCTTTCTGAACCATGCCGCTGCCACTGGTCAGCATCGAGACGACGACCGAATCCGCACCGGTGGCCTGCGCTTCTTCGACCAGCCGGTCGCAATAATCCGCAGGATAGCCGCCATGCGCGTCGATGCGAAGGAGATAGTCGACGCCTTCCCCGAACCTGGCGACGGCGAGATTGATTGCCGCGCTCTGCAAGCGCTTTTCATTGTGCAGCAGGGTCACCCGCTGATCTTTTGCGGCGATGTCCGCGACGATCGTCCTGGTGCCGTCCGTGCTGCCGCCATCGGCAACGATGATCACGGCGCCCAGCCTCTCGGCCGCAGGGCGGAGCTCTCGAAGCAACGCGCCGATATGGGCCGCTTCGTTCAGGCACGGAACCACGATCGTGCAGGATGGAATTTCGGTTTGCGTCATCGGCAGTCCTTCTATGCCAATGCTTCGGCAGCATATGGACCGGGAGCCGCAGTCAGCCCGCGGAGCTTTTCGACGAGCGCCCGACAATCGGCGCGGTCGTAGCTCCAGGTGCGCGGATTGCGGGCGAGAACACGCGCCCTCAATGTCCCGAACCGATGCTGCTCCATCGTGCCGACGGCGGCTTCGAGCGCCTCGGGCGTCGCTTCTGGCAAAAGAACCCCTATGCCTTGCCGGTCGAGGAACCGGCCGGTTTCGGTGGCTCCCATCGAAATCGGCACGGCTCCGAAGCGGCAGCCCTCATAGAGCCGGTTGGGCAGCAGCCATTCGGAGTTCAGGCCCTGCTCAAAAAAGTCGATGGCCCAGGAAAAGTGAACCTCGCGGTAGATCGCCGCCATATCCTCGGGATTGCGGTAGGGCCCGCCAAACGAGAGCCAGGGTTCCGATTCGACGAAACCGTGGAAATCGGGAAATTCGGACAGCGCCGGGCGGCCCCTGAGGACGATTTCAAAGCGGCCGTCGAGGCGGCGCGAAAATTCGGCCAGAAGCTCCAGGGAGCGACGGCAGCGAAGCGCCCCGAACCAGCCGATCCGCCAAGGCGGCGCAACGGGGTTCTCCGGTGCCGCGCGGTCATCCAGCGAGGCCGCGGCTGGCTCGAAATACTTGTTTTCGAGCAGTTCGACCGGGGCGGCAATCTGCCCGAACGGCTTGAAATAGTTGGCGATGAAGGCCGGAGAGCTGGTCACCAGAAGCTTCACATCCCTAGCCAGGAAGCGTTCTGCGCCGCGCATCGCCCATCCCAGCGGATCGTCGCGAAGCAGCAGGCGATGGATATCCAGGCACTCGTAGACGATCGGCACCGTTGCCTGGAAAGCCGACCTGGCGCGGCGGGCAAGCGCCAGCATTTCCAGATTGCGCGCGACAATGAGGTCGGGCCGTGGCATTGAGCTCAGCTTCGAGCCGGTCGAGACAACTGCCTTCATGATCGCGGCCAGACGTTGGGCGAATCGGCCATCACGAGTCGGCCCGAGATCGATCGGCTGCAAGCCCTCGACATCAGCAACTGCGCTTGCCGTACGACGAAAGCCCGCCAGCGTAACCTGGGCGCCGCCTGCCTTGAGCATTATGATCCGCCGGCGCACTGCCGGGTCGGAGACGTCGTGTACCAAGTACAAGACATGCAGCATGAAAACTCGACCGCTGTTGGCCCGCCCGCGACAATGCTAGTACAGCTCTTGCTGCATCGCAACATTTTTGGTTGCAGCGTAGCAAAGATCCCCGTTTTTTGTTGCACTGCAAAATCGATGGGTTAATCTCGCTCTGCTTGGGCCACATGGACCGCGCGTTGGCCTGCCATCGGGCTGCGCGCCAATAATCACGACGCGAGGACCATCCTTGGCGTGCAGCATTTTCGGCCAACCCGCCTGCAATCCGCCCTTCGCACCCGTCGATGGAAGCACGGGACTACTCACGAAATGAGGTCATTCCATGAAGATCGCGGTTGAAAACACCGTCTGCCTGAATACCGGGGATGCAGCGATTCTCCTGGCGATCCGCCATGTTTTCAAGACGATCGTGCAAGACGATATCCAATTCTACGTTTTCGACAGCCAGCCGGAGGTGGCGGCGAGGCTCTACACGAAGAAAGAGTATCCTGATCTCGAATTTCACAAGCTGCTGTCGGAATCTCTGTTCCGCTACAAATACGGCAGCGGGCTGAAGAACCTGTTCAAGCCGATCTACAATCGGCTCGTCCTCAATGCCCTGCGGCGGTTCGGCACCCGCGGCGTTCTCGGGCGTTTGTTCAGCTCAAGCAATCGCCGTGGTCTCGATATCTACAAAGACGCCGACCTCGTGGTCACGACAGGCGGAACCTATCTTGTCGAGACTTACAATCTGGAACGGCGACTTAATCAATTCCGGATCGACGCGATTCTGGGCAAGGACCCCGTCTTCTTCACGCAATCGCTCGGCCCGTTCAACAAAAGTTACAATCGCCAGGAGTTGAGCCCGATCTTCGACCGGAGCCCGCTCATCCTGCTGCGCGACGAACGTTCGCGAGGCCACATTGTGGACATGGTGAAAGACCCCGGCAAATGCCACGTCGTGGCCGACGCCGTCTTTGCCCTGGCCGATACTGACAGGATCGGAAAAATTCTGGCCTCCTGCCAGTCGGCGACCGTCACCGGCCGCGTCGCCATTTCCGTCCGTCACTGGAACTATGTCAGCGACGGCGAGGGCGGCATGCGCCGCTACATCGACTCGATCCGCGCGATCGCGACCATCCTGGTCAGGGACCACGCCAAGGAGGTCACCTTCGTCTCCACCTGCCAGGGCGTGCCGGAATACGCCCATGATGATTCCAAGACGGCGCGGGCTATCGTTGCCGAACTCGATCCGGAGATCGCCAAGCATGTCCGCGTGGACGCTTCGTTCCACACGCCGGAGCAACTGATGGCACTGGTGAAAGGCTTCGACTTCGTCGTCGCAACGCGCATGCACATGATGATCATGTCGCTCTGCGTCGGCACGCCGGTGCTGCCGATTGCCTATGAATTCAAGACCAAGGAACTTGCCAAGCGGATCGGCGTCGCCGACCTGCTGCTCGACATCGACACGGTGACGCCCGAGGAAGCGAGCGCGAAGCTCGGCAGACTTACCGCCAATCTCGACCTCTATCGCAGGACGAGCCTTCAGGCAGTGCTTGAGGAGCATGCGTCGGCGATGTCGGCAGGTGAGCTTTTGAGGCCGGTGATTGCCGGCCTAGCGGGCGTTGCGCATGGCGCTGGAAAGCGTGGTGAACAGGGCGCTGCGCGACTGGCGAAGGGCGAGCATGAGGACCAGGCCGATCGAATAATTGAGGGCACCCGCCAGGACCACCGCGAGCAGGTCTGACTGGCTGGTCAGCGATGCCGGCAACTCGCGGTACACGGACCAGGCAAGCAGCGACGACGCGATGAATAGTCCCTGCATGACCAGGAAGTCGGCTGCCGTCACCGGGCCGACCCGGTGGACAAGAACGGCAAGTACCGGGACGCGCAGCACATAACCGCTGATCGCGTAGGCCGCCGCGACACCGACGGCGCCCCAGTGCAGGCCGATGATGAAGGCGGCGACCGTCGTCAGCGACGAGTAGATGCCCCAGTGGAACATGGTCTTGGTCTTGCCCTGGCAGATGAAGATCCAGCCGGTGGTGCTCGAGACGGACTGGATCAGGCTGGCGATGCCCAGCCAGGCGAAGATCGGCGCCACCGCCGTCCAGCGCTCGCCGAAGAGAAGCCCGACGACCTGGTCCGACGTCAGCGTCAGCGCCGCGATGCCGGGCATAGTGATGGCCGCCAGCATCCAATTGGTTCGCACATAGATGTCGCGAAACCGCGCCTTGTCCTCATGGATGCGACTCAGCAGCGGCACCATCACGCGTGTCAGCGGCTGGTTGATATTCTGCAGCGGAAACAGCAGGAGCTTGTAGGCGCGGTCATAATAGCCGAGCTCGATCGCGCCCGAATATTTTCCGATCAGGATGTTGTCGAGATTGCGCGAGAAGAAGTTGGCCAGATTGAAGCCGGTCAGATTGGCGCCGAACGACAATATGTCGGTATCGACCTTCAGGTCCGGCCGCGACGGCGTCCAGCGCGCCACCTGCCATGCCGCGGCCAGCGCGACAACAGCCGAAACCGCCGGGCCAATGACCAGCGACCAGTAGCCCAGCCCCGCATAGGCGGCGATTGCGGTAGTCGCAAGTCCGGCAGCGGCGGTTATCACGTCGTTCAGCGCGAGTTGGCCAAAGCGCAAGTGACGGTTCATCAGCGCCAGCGGCACCGCGGCGAGGCTGCCAAGCAGCAGCGGCAAGGCAGAGCCGATGGTGATCCCGACCATGCGTTGATCGCCATAGAAGGCAGCGATGGCGGGCGCCAGGCATGCAACCACCACGGCACTGCCCATCCCCACCAGCGCACTGATCCAGAATACCTGGTTGAGCTGCTCGGTGCTGATATCCTTGCGCTGGACCACAGCCTGTTGCAGGCCAAGATTTTGAAGCAGCCCGACAAAGGCCACGATCGGCCCGACGGAAGCCACTAGGCCGAAATCCTCGGGCACGAGCAGACGGGCAAGCACGATGACCGAGAGAAACTGGATCGCCATCTTGAAGCCTTGCGCGCCGATCGTCACCATGCCGCCGCGCAGGGCGACGCGACCGAACTGGGGGGGCGGGTTGGCGTTCATGCCGGCTGCCTGGCTTCGGCCAGTTGAGCAACGATCTGCGCAAAACGTTCGTTGAGTACGTCCGCGTTGAAATCCTGCTCGATCTTGCGGCGCGCCGCATATGCGATGCGCTCGCATTTGTCCGGGTTCTCTGCCACCCAGACAAGCTTGCGGGCCAACGCCGCAACGTCTCGCTCCGGTGCGAGGAAGCCTGTCTCCTGATCCTCGATCAGTTCGGGGATGCCCGAGTGATAGGTGCTGACGACGATCAGCCCGGCGGCCATAGCTTCCATCAGCGCCACCGGAATACCCTCGAGATCGCCGTCTCGCGCGGCTACGCTAGGCAGCAGGAATACGTGGGCATTGCGCAGGCGCTGCTTGACCTCGGCATGCGGACGCGGCCCGAGGAAAGTCACCCGGTCGGCAATGCCGAGATTTGCGGCGAGCTTCTTCAACTCTTCCAGCAATTCGCCGCCGCCAATCACCGAATAGACCCAGTCGCGCCGCGGCAGGCTGGCGAGCGCCCGAAGGGCGAATTCGATGCCCTTCTTTTCGGTCAGCCGGCAGACCGAGATGAAGGACAGCGTGTCCCGGTCCCAGGAACGCCAATGGTAGCCGATCTCACCGGGCCGCACGCCCATATGGTGAACCATGACTTGCGCCGGGGGTGCGCCGACGCCGATCAGGGCGTCGCGGAAAAACGCGTTCACCGGGAGCTGGAGAACGCCCTTGTCGAAGACAACCTTGTAGCGCGTGAGCGTGTTGTCATGCAGCGGTTCGCCGACATCGCGGCCGTGGAATATGGTCACCAGCGGAGCGGAAATCCGGCCTCGTTTCATGGCGCGGGCGACGCGCATGCCGTTATTGCCGAAATGCGCGACGATCACATCGGCGTTCTGCAACTTGCGCGCAAAAGCGATGTCGACAGCGGTCGAGAGCTTATCCCAGAACCTGCCCGACCATCTCCTGAGCGTCGGCCGAAAGCGCCCCAGCCCGCCCCACCAGCAGACGACCTTGCCAGGGAGAGCCTGCCAGCGGCGATCGTCGATGTTGCTGTCCTTGCCGAAGGAAGTCTCGTTGCAGACGACGCCGACTTGCATGCCGCGCTCGAGGCACCCTTCTATCTGGTCGAGGACGAAGGTCTCCGACAAAGAGGGGAACTTATCAACTACGAAGCAAATCTTCATCGAATGGACGATCTTTCGAGGCCGGTCGGCGATCTGCTCGCGCGGATGAGGGATGACGCCCGTCGCCGCCGTGCGAGGCGCCTCAAGCGTCCGGTGTTGTGCGTGTCGTTGTCCCAAAGCAGCTCCCACCCTGGTCAGGCGCGAGAGCCGGCTTTTAGGCGACATGCATGGCGTTGGACGAAATACATCAGGCGGCACGCTCCAGCGCGCCTTGCCTGGCGCGGTCGAGAACGCCGAGAAAAGTCGCGAACTGGCCGTCGGGGTTCATTTGCGGCCGCCCCGAAAACAGCTGCGCCGCCGCCGACAGCCGATCGTACTCGGCCTTGTCGCTCCATAGTCGCCTGACCGCGGCGACCCAGTCGTCGAGCGGTGCGTCATAGTCGAGCACCACGCCGCCGGCGCCAATCGCCTCCGGCAGGCCGCCGCGACGGGACCCGACGACTGGAATGCCGCTGCAATGGGCCTCGGATGCCACCCGCCCCCAGGCTTCTTCCCATTTGCTGGGCGCCAGCAGGATCTTGGTGCGGCCATAGACGGTCTTCATGTCGCTGGTGCGGCTTTCCAGCCTGACGTTGCGCAGCGGGGCGATGATCTGTTCGATCTGCGCCCGATGGTCGTCGTCGAGCTTCCAGCTTTCGACGAACAGGAACGGAATTTCGGGGCATTGGCCGGCGATGCGCACGGCGAGTTCGAACCCTTTTTCGTTGTAAGGATTGATCAGCGTGACGAATTCACCGGTGGTCGGCGTGCTGTAGAGCCCGGGATTGATGGTCGGCGGGATCACGGTCGAGTCGATGCCGAACCTTTCCTTATAGGTGCGGGCAGTGAATTCGGAATTGGCGATATAAAGCGCCGAATGCAATTCGCGCAGGTCGCCGGCCAGTTCGTGGAATTCGACGTTCCGCAGATAGACCACCAGCGGTATTCCGAGCGCCTGCAGCGCCTTTCCGATCGGCACCGATTTGTGGCACTGCACGACGGCGACATCGGGATCGAGCCGTTCGACCGCGAAGCGCGCCGCCTCCCAGGGAAACCATGCCCGCACGACCGGATAGCCGGGATAGCTGTCGATGACCGCTCGCTGGCGAAGCAGCTTCATCTTGGCGCGCGCCTTGAAGCCGAACATGCCGTCACCGAACAGCGCCGCCAGAACCGAGGCGTCATGACCGTGCTCGCGCAGCTGCTCGACCAGATGATGCGTGCTCGACTGAACGCCACCGCTGAACTGCGGCGTGTAGCCGTTGCCGCCCGCAAACAGAACTTTCATGGACCTGGCTCCTTGCTGGACCGCCCTAGCGTCACGCCGCCATTCTGCCGATGCTGTGGTATTCGATGCCGTGGCGGGCGATGACCTTGGGGTCGTAGAGATTGCGTCCGTCGAAGATAACGGGCGTGGTCAGCGCGTTCTTCAGCGCATCGAAAGACGGCGCGCTGAAGCTTTTCCACTCGGTCACGATCAAGAGCGCATCGGCGCCTCGCAGCGCGGCCTCCTTGGTGCCGCACAGTTGCAGGTCATCGCGGAGCCCGTAGATCGCCTGGCATTCCTGCATCGCCTCGGGATCGTAGGCCTGGACATTGGCACCGGCGGCCCAGAGCGCTTCCATCAGCGTGCGGGCCGGGGCCTCGCGCATGTCGTCGGTATTGGGTTTGAAGGCCAAGCCCCACAGCGCAAATGTCTTGCCTTTGAGATTGCCCTTGAAATAGCGGTCCACCTTCTCGAACAGGACCGACTTCTGCTGGTTGTTGCGCTCCTCGACGGCACGCAGCAGCTTGGCGTCGAACTTGACGGCCTCGGCGGTCTTGATCAGGGCACGCACATCCTTCGGGAAACACGAGCCGCCATAGCCGAGGCCCGGATAGATGAAGTGGTAGCCGATCCGCGGGTCGCTGCCGATGCCCTTGCGGACTTCCTCGATGTCGGCGCCCAGTTGTTCGGCCAGGTTGGCCATTTCATTCATGAAGCTGATCTTGGTCGCCAGCATGCAATTGGCCGCGTATTTGGTGAACTCGGCACTGCGCACATCCATGACGATCATCTTTTCGTGGTTGCGGTTGAACGGCGCGTAGAGCTCGCGCATCACCGCCTCGGTGTCCTCGTTGCTGGTGCCGACGATGATGCGGTCGGGCTTCATACAGTCGCTCACAGCGGACCCTTCCTTGAGGAATTCCGGATTGGAGGCGACGTCGAAAGCCAGATCCTCGCGCCCGCGCGCCTTCAGCGTTGCGGCGATCCTGGCCTTTATCCTTTCGCAGGTGCCGACGGGCACGGTCGACTTGCCGACGACGATCTTGGGCTCGTCCATCTCACGACCGATGGCCTCGGCGACGGCCAGCACATATTTGAGGTCGGCCGAACCATCCTCGCCCGGCGGCGTGCCGACGGCGATCATCTGGATCTGGCCATGCTTGATCGCCGCGGCGGCGTCGGTGGTGAACTTGATGCGGCCGGCGGCATGGTTCTCCTTGACGATGTTTTCGAGCCCAGGCTCGAAGATCGGGACATGACCCTGGTTGAGCCGCTCGACCTTTTTTGCATCGATGTCGACGCAGACCACCTGATGGCCGACTTCGGCAAGCACCGCCGCCTGTACAAGACCGACATAGCCGATTCCAAAGACAGTCAAATTCATTCGGTTTCATCCCTGTTCAAGGCTTCGGGCCTGTTCGAGCTTCGGTTTTCCGACCACCTTCGGCCCGGCCGGTTCAGATGCGCTTCTAGTTTGTGTTGCATGCCAGCGATTCGGGGAATTGGCAGGGCTGGCCAAGTGCGGTGAATGCAACACGATCCACCTGCATGGTGAGCTTGCGGCCCGGATCCGAGAACGGCCCCATCCACCCCTTCATCGTATCGCTGCCCCACAGGCTGAAATAGATCCTTTGCGAATGGGTGGGCAGCTTCGCCGGATCGGTGATCTCGTGGACAAGCTTGCCGTTGACGTACCAGCGCAGCCGGTCCTTTTCCCAGACGAAGGCGTAGTCGTTGAAGGCCTTGTCGGTGCCGCCGGCGACGTCGACCAGTTTCTCGTTCTTGCCTTTGCCGGCTATATAGGCATTGACCTGGACCTTGGACGTGTCCTTGGTCAGCACCTCGAAGTCGATTTCATCATGCGGCTGCTTGTCGGCATCGCCGACGAAGCTGAAGAATGCCGCGTTGACGCCAGAGCCCGTGTCGGTCTTCATCCGCGCCTCGTAGGTGCCGTAGCCGAAGCGCTGCTTGGTCTGGATCTCGGCGCAGGCGAATTCGCGATCCTTCAGCTTGCGCTTCTCGAAACCGAGCGTCAGCATGCCGTCGGAAAGCCCGATCAGGCTTTTGGACCAGGTGCAGTTCTGATGCTTGCCGTTCGTCCAGCCGTCGGAAATGTACCAGCGCGCGCGACTGAGGCTGGTGAAATCATCGACAAAGGACGGCGCGGTTGGGAGATCCTGCGCGCCGGCGGGCACCAGGCCCGCAACCAGACTGCCGAGAACGACCAGCAGAAACGCGCCGTCTGAACGGAGCCGCCGCAGCTTGCCTGGGATCGGGCGCGTGAACGGGGTGCCTCGGGTTGCCGGGGCGGGCGTGCTTTTAAGATCTGCGTTCATATCAAACTCACCTTGTGCTGTGCGCCCCCAAAGCGATCGTTCGAACCGTGACGAAACAACCTGATCTTGACCTCTGTCGCTCCCAAGCTCCGTGTTGTGCCTAAAACCATTGCGCCGACCCGGGTGTTCGCTCAGCCTGTGCCGGAATCGGCGGGCTTCACAAAATCGGTCCTTATGTCGGGACCGTTCTGCCGCTTCTCTTCGAAGATTTCATCCAGCGAATGACGGAGATCCTTCATCTTCTGCATCTGGCGCGACAGCGCTGCGATGCGCCGCTCGCAATTCAGGATCGACCTGGTCAGTTCGCCGACTTCGGAAGACCTGCGAGAGGAGACCGTTCCGTTCTCCATCGCCTCAACCAGAAAGGCGGCATTGGTAGCGGTTGTCCTGTAGCGGTTCTCAAGGCCGCTCTTCTCCGCCTCGACTTCGGCCGAGATCTGGTCCAGCAGCTTTGCCAACCGATCAAGGCGCGAGGTGTCGGTCTGCGTGTCGCGCGCCGGATCTCTCGACCGGAAGCGAAAGATCGAGGCCATGCAGTCAGCGCCCCATCATCGTCGAGCTGGTGAACGGCCTTAGTGCCCGTCCACATTCAAAAGACATTTCTTGCATCGTCCAGCTCCTCCGACAGGGTATGTCTCGGGCCAGTTCGGTTGGCCGTCCAAAATTGCTGCACCGCAACATAGATTGCCATTCCCTGCGCGCATAGGCAACCACTAGATCGTAAACTCATGAATCTCGTTGAAATGGTGCGAGCCGACCGAAGGGTAAGGGAGTGGCTACCGCCATCGCACGTTGACGTGCCTAGCTTTCGTTGGCCGTGCTGGTTCCGGCCATGAGGAAGCGCAGCGGCGGCACATGCTGACGCTTCGCAGCGAGACCAGCGCGGCGAAACAGCGCATCCAGCTTGTCGGAGGCAACGCCGCGGACGACGGCTGTGAGGTTGGACGAGCCGGCCAAGGCGTAGGCCGCGGCCGGTGCCAACCCGCGCTCAGCCTTCACGTCTAAAAACTTCCGCAACCGGTATTTGTCGCGGATGTGCCGCTCGTGCCTTCTCAGCGCAGCCTTCGATGCCTCCGGCAAACTGTCGATCGCAAGCAGTGCCAGGTCGGCATCGGCCAGATGCTTCAGGTCCTGGGTCTTGTGCCGTCCGCTCAGCGAATCGGCGCGCACGATCGCGCCGTAGCCACAGGATTTGATGACCTTGAAGCGCGCGCCAAGGGCAACCGCGCGCGCATAGAGTTCATAGTCTTCACCCAGGCGCAGCTTCTCGTCGTAGCGCAGCCCATGCCGATCGAGGAAGGCGCGGCTGATCACGGGTTTGAGGAACCCCAGTTCCCCTCGTTGCACACGGCGCCTGGAGATGTTGGCGTCGATGAAACCCTCGAAATCGAGGAATTCCGGCTCGGGCGAGAACGGTGGAGCCACGATTTTCGAAACGTCGGTTGCCGCGTCATCCCTGACAAGCATGATGTTGTCTGCGGCGAAATCCCAATCGGTGCTGGCGAACAGTCTGTGAAACCTGCCTTCGAAAAAGAAATCATCAGCGTCCAGAATGCTGATGAACGGCGACCTGGAACCGGCAATCGCGGCGTTGCGTGCAAAGGATGGGCCGCGATTGGCGTCGAAGCGGATGACGGAAAGACGGCCCGTGCCGTCGCCGGCCGCGTGGGCGACTTTCGCGGTATCGTCGGTGGACGCGTCGTCGACGACGACAACCTCCGCAACCTCAGGCTCGCGTAATGCCGATGCAATGGCAGCCGGGATTGTCCGCGCCGCATTGCGGGCGGCGATGATCACGCAGACCTGGAATGATGTCATAGACATGCCTCTCGGTTGCAGAAGCCGTTGCGGATTTCCTCGCCCCGTCCGCTCAATGCCCCACCGCCCATCCTGAAATGCATCGGCCCAAACGCCTATGCTGCAAGTGCGAAGCAAGCATCGCCAAAATCATCGGCGCCGTCCAGTTTTTCATTTTGCTGGGTGTCATGGCCCGGTTGGGTAGGCGGCGAGCCTCAATCGGGATGGCTCCAGAAATGCGCCGCTTGGCAGAGCCGTTCCTACACGCTCCATCAGAGCGCTCAACTGGCAGAAACCAGTTGCTGATCCTCGCCGACCGGACGGCGGCGGGGCGGAGCGAGCGCGTCGAGGCCCGCAGTGTCAAGGAATTGAAAGAACAGGAATGCCGACTGCCGGTGTCGTTGAGGTGAGCAATTCGTCAGGGGACCGGCGAGCTTAACCACAGGTCACATGGACATCGCAGACCGCGGCCAGGCCCGAAATCAGTGAAGGCCTCTCCTGGCGCTGAGTTTCTCGGCTTCGGCCGCTTCGTTCGAACTCAGCTTTCGTTCAGCGTCGCGGATTTTGTCGGCCGGGGTCGGGGCATTTCTGGCAACCATGGCAAAGACCAGCAGAAAATAACCCAGTTGGATGACTATAGCGCAGCCGATGACACGAAACAGCGTCGTACCGAGCGAGGCGCCGCCTAAATAGGACCAGACGATCACGATCGCCAGCGCAAAACACATTCCGATAATGAACTTTGGCAGTGACATACCCGATAGCCCATCAACCGGCTCGGGAAAAAATGTCGACAAGCCCACCCCGAGCACCTCCCTTAAACTCTGCGAGCTTATTTAGGTTGCCCGCTTCTGGCCGGTTGCTTCCGGCCTAGCCCAATCTGTCCATAGTCCGACAGAAACAATTTGCAACTCTATTGAGCCGCGCAATAGGCGGCAAGGGCAGCTGCGCAATAAATTTTAAACGAATCCTCGGGATCGACTCTGCCATGGTGCAACGCACACGTCGGCATCACCACTGATTGCCGGATATCGACTCGCTCCAGTAAGATTTATAATATTGAATAGTATTTTAGCATAACATCAGTCATTATCTTGAAATTCTAAATGACGGCAAAGCTCCACAGGAGGGTATAAAGAGCGATTCGCCTAAAATCAGCCCCAAAATTGGACTAGTTTTTCCAAAATTGCCCATAATCTGCCTCTTTTGCGACATAACGGCGAAATTTTGTGCAGGACGAGTTTATTATTTAGTCAGTTCATGACGCGACTATTACAGCCGTCTGGGAAATTGTGTGTTGCGCTGCAACATTTTTTTGGTATCGTGCGGTAAACCATCCGTTCAACGTATGGAGTTTACGCATGAGGGACGTAGCCAAGCCGGCCGATGCGGATTTTTCGCAGGCCGGCGTCGATTTTCCGCCACCGATTGGCGGCCTGCTCAAACGCAGCTTCGATATTGTCGGTTCGTTGATCGGCCTGGTCGCTCTCAGCCCGCTGTTCGTGATGATAGCGCTGCTTGTCAGGTTTTCCGATGGCGGGCCGATTTTCTATGGTCACAGCCGGATCGGCCGCGGAGGACGGATTTTTCCGTGCCTCAAGTTCCGCACCATGGTTCCAGACGGCGAGCGGGTGCTTGCTGCCTATCTCGCCGCGAATCCGGAGGCCAACGCCGAATGGATAGCGACCCGCAAGTTGAAGAACGACCCGCGGATCACGCGCGTCGGAGCGGTGCTGAGGAAGCTCAGCCTCGATGAGTTGCCGCAGATCATCAACATCCTGCAGGGGGATATGAGCCTGGTCGGGCCTCGTCCCGTGGTGCGCGATGAGCTGGAGATTTATGGCAATTCGGCCGTCTATTATCTTAAATCGCGCCCCGGCCTGACAGGGCTGTGGCAGGTCAGCGGACGCAACGATGTTTCGTATGACAGCCGCGTCGCATTCGACAGGCACTATGTCGAGAACTGGTCGATGTTCGAAGACATCCGCATCATCATCAAGACCGTACCCGCGGTCTGGATGTCGCGAGGCTGCTACTGACGGCCGCTTGCTGGCCGTGCATCGAGGAGCGACTGTCCAGAATTCGGGCCTGGAACTCAGGCCCCTAACTCAGGCATCGGCAGCTCATCGGGCGGGGCAAACCAGATCGGAAACGCTCAGTTGAAAGCAGATATAATCGATATTTTTTGCACCGGTATTCTCTCCAGACGCATGCGGCGAGTACGGCTTTTGACGACTTGCCTTACAATGGCGACCGGCCTGACGCTGTCGCTCGCCTTGCCACAGTTTGCCTTCGCCGACGACTATCGCCTAGGAGCACAGGACAAGCTGACCATTCGCGTGGCGGAATGGCAGACCGTCGAAGGCACGTTCCGTGACTGGTCGGCCATCAATGGAGAATACACGGTCGGGCCCGCTGGAACCTTGTCGGTTCCCTTCGTCGGCGAGATGCCCGCATCCGGCAAGACGACTTCGGAGATCGCCGCATCGCTCGGCGAGGCGCTGCAGCGCAAGCTCGCTCTGGCCGACAAGCCGGAGGCTTCCGTCGAAATGGCACAGTACCGGCCATTCTACATCTCCGGCGAGGTGCAATCGCCCGGCCAGTATCCTTGTGTGCCTGGGTTGTCCGTGCTGAAAGCGATGAGCATTGCCGGCGGAGCCCGGCGGAACCCGGAGAGCGGGCAGCGCTACGACCGCGACCTGATCAATGCGAAGGGCAATTTCGACGTATTACAAGACCAATTGGTCAGGCTGACCGTCAAGCGCGCCCGCATCGAAGCGGAACTGGCGGACAAGCCGGCATTCGCGGTGCCGAAAGAGGTGGCCGACGATCCGAAGCTGCCCAGCATCGTTGCCGATGAGACGGCGATCCTGGCGGCCGACCAGAAGAAACTCAAGCTGCGCTTGCAGGCGCTCGACGATTTGAAGGCGCTGCTGCAGAGCGAGATCGATTCGCTGCAGAAAAAGATCGTCAACCAGCAGAAGCAGGTTGATCTGGCGAAGGAGCAGCTCAACGGCATCGGCTCGCTGGCGCAAAAGGGCCTGGTCGTCAACACGCGGGTTTTGAACTCGCAGCAAACCATCGCCGATCTCGAGGGCCAGATCCTGGATTACGAAACGGCGATTCTCACGGCCAAGCAGTCGATCAGCAAGGCCACCCAGGACGCCATCGATCTCGAGAATACCCAGAACTCCAGCCTCGCGACCGACCGGCAACAGACGGAAGCCGATCTCAACGAGGTGACGCTGAAGCTGAATATGGAAAAGGCCTTGATGTCCGAAGCCTTGTCGGGCAGCCCCATGCCGCAATTCTACGGCAACAACGAACCAGCGGCCTTATCATTTTCCCTGGTGCGGGTGGTCGACGGCAAGACCAGCGAAATCACCGCCGATGAAGACACACCGGTGCTGCCAGGGGACGTGATCAAGGTCAAACCGGCGCCCCTGGCCATCCAGTAGCTTCTTTCCACCGGAGCAAAACACCAACCCCGCAGGCAGCGGTCTGCGGGGTTTTTGCGTTTGGGATCTTATGGATCAGAAAACAAGCCGGCCTTCGGGCAACGAACCGCCTGGATCCGCCCGCTCTAGCCTCGCACGGCGTCCGGTTCCTCTAGATGGTTCACGGCGCTCCACCGGGAAGGAGCGACGGCCGGCACCCTCACCAGTTTGAAGTAGCTGTAGTACAGCAGGAACGATCCCATGATGTAGGGATTGAGGGTCTCGACCTCGACGAAGGATCGGATGAACAGAAGCACCATGACGCCGGCAAGAATCACGGACTCGGCTTGCCATGTCCTGAATATCAGCGCCGAGACGTGACCCCAGAGCGTGCGCAGGATGATCAGCGAAAGCAGTGTCGCGCCGACGAAGCCGAGTTCCACCAAGGTCTCGATGTAGGTGTTGTGGAAGTGGAAGCCGCTTCGCGCGGCGATATAGAATTCGTTCCACAGCCGCTCGGCCTCGGAGAAGCCCTGAACCCAATAAGCCGCGTAGCCGACGCCGAGGATGGGCGATTGCTGCGCGGCATTCCAGCCCTGTTGCCAGAGGTAGGTTCGTCCGGTGAGCGTCGAATCCTTGCCGAAAAGGCCAAGGACAAAGTCCATCAGCCCGAGATTCAGCGCAATCACGGTGCAGGCGACCAGCCCGCCCGCACCGATCATGAAAATCACCCGGCGATGGCGGAGCGAAAGCAGCTTGCCGATGGAAAGCAGGGCGACCAGAGCGAGAACCGCGGGGGTAGATGCCATTGAAGTGGCGGAATGCGACACCACCAGCAGATAGCCCGATAGAAGGACAATCGGTACGATCAACAAACAGCTTATCCGGCCGCGCCTGAGAAAGGCGAGGTAGACAACGCAGAAATAGATGCCAAGCGATGCGACAAAGCCGATCTGGTTCTTGGAGCTGAACGCGCCGACGAAATTATACGTCCCATCGAGAACATCGTAGGAATAGCCCGCGACCTTGAGCGAGTAGAGCAGGACGACGAAAATCCCGATCAGGGCACCTATGGTCAAGGTCCGGACGCTGACGGTGCGCGCGGCAATGTAGGCGCAGGCGATATGGGAGCAATATTGGACGGCCGTCCTTGCCGTGGTGCCGGGAGCTGCCGACCAGAACACCGAGAAGCAGACATAGGTTGCGAAGGCCAGCGGAAGCCAGGCGCTGGAAGCGTGCCTTAATATCTTGCGGTAGTCGACCAGGATGAGCGGTAGCCAGACCGCATAGTAGGCCAGGATCATGGCCTGGCCGAAAATGGTCGAGTAGGAAAACGCCCAGATCGAGACGGCAACGGCAAAGCTGCCGTAGACCGTGTTCTTGTCCGGATCGATCAACAGAGATTTTGGAATCTTCATCTCGATAGCGGTTTTCCGTCCTTGCAGCTCAATGCCGATTTCATGGGCCGCTCGTGGGCCGATTCGTCGGACCGATGGGAGCCTCGCCTGCAGGCGCTCGCATTGTGCAGTGCAATATAACCCATCCGGCGCCGCCTGTCACCCGGATGCCAACCGGGCGCGTCGTTCCAGCCGTTCTCTCCGTATCGGGCTCTCCATACCGGGCGAGACGATTTGGCCAGAAGGCAGTGCCGTACAATTGACCGGTGCTGGCCCATCATAAGCTGTTCTGAGTTGCAAGTCCGCGCTTGAACTTGTCCGCCGTTGACTTCACATTCGCCGCCCATTGGGAGGAAGACCACATGCCGATGAGTTTCGCGGGACGATTTGCCGGACGATCTGCTGTTATCACCGGCGGCGCCTCAGGCATCGGCCTGGCCGTCGCGCAAAGGATCACTGACGAAGGCGGGCGTGTTTCGGTATGGGATCGCGATGCCGCCCAGATCGAGCAGGCCAAGGCCATTGTTCCAGGCCTGCACAGCGTGACCCTCGATGTTGCCGACCCCCTAGCCGTCGAAGCCGCCGCCGGAGAGACGATCGAAGCGCTTGGCGCAGTCGACGTCCTTGTCACCAGTGCTGCCATCACCGGACCGAACATGACGACCTGGGAGTATTCCGTAGAGGATTGGCGCCGGGTCATCGACATCAACATCAATGGCGTCTTCTTCTGCAACAAGGCGCTGGTCTCGCATATGCTCGAACGCAATTATGGCAGGATCGTCAACATCGCCTCGATTGCCGGCAAGGAAGGTAACCCGAACGCCTCGGCCTACAGCACCTCCAAGGCGGCGGTGATCGGCATGACCAAGTCGCTCGGCAAGGAACTGGCCAAGACCAAGGTGACGGTGAACTGCGTCACGCCGGCGGCCGTGCGCACCGCGATCTTCCAGCAGATGAGCCAGCAGCACATCGACTTCATGCTGTCCAAAATACCGATGGCGCGGTTCGGCGAGGTCGAGGAGGTGGCGGCGCTGATTTGCTGGATCGCGTCCGAGGAATGCTCGTTCACGACGGCTGCCGTCTTCGACGTCTCCGGCGGCCGGGCGACCTACTGAGGCAGGCCGGACGCAAACCGCCCGACCGGATCGCGGCGCCTTAGTCGTGAAGCTCTCGCGAGATCGGCGGGCCGATC
The DNA here is from genome assembly GCF_040320195.1 of Mesorhizobium sp. M0768. Lineage (NCBI taxonomy): Bacteria > Pseudomonadati > Pseudomonadota > Alphaproteobacteria > Hyphomicrobiales > Phyllobacteriaceae > Mesorhizobium > Mesorhizobium sp. M0768. The sequence goes on from NZ_JAMYPD010000002.1 coordinate 298,115, forward strand.
GAAAAATCGCTGAATGTCACCTCGAAGCCCTCGCGCTGCGGCGAACAGCACATCATGCCGACATCGACCGTTTTCGACGGGGGGAAATAGGCAAGCCGCACCGGTTTCCAGTGCTTGTCGGATGCGTCGCGATACTGGACGCGGATCGTCTCGGCATGGCGAGTCAGGCGGATCCTGACCCCGTCCGGATCGGCCGGAATGCTGGCCAGCGACCAGTCGGAGGCATCGTTGGTGACGACGACGGAAAAATACATCAGCCCGTCGGTGTATTCGATGCCGGCCTTGATCCAGTGCGTCTCGCTCAGGCGGACCATAAGCCCGGCCTGATCGTAAAGCACCTCATAGTGCCCCTTGACCGTGACTTCGGCGCTGAAATCGCCCTCGACCTCACGATAGAGGAAATGGCCATTGTCGCGCCAGAAGCCGTAGAACGTCTCGCGCCAGAAGTCGGTCTCCTCGCCGGTCCGAACATGCACCGTATTGTTGCCGAAGGCGTGGTGCGGCGGCGGATTGAGCCAGGTCAGGTCCGTATTCTCAGATGCCATTGACTTGCTCGCTGCCTGGCTGGTCTGCCGCCTTTTCCTAGCCGGCAAACGTGTAAGCGGTCTTCACCGTGGTGTAGAACTCTGCGGCATAGCGGCCCTGCTCGCGCGGGCCGTAGCTCGATCCCTTGCGCCCGCCGAAAGGCACGTGGAAGTCGACGCCCGCCGTCGGCAGATTGACCATGACCATGCCGGCTTCCGAATTGCGCTTGAAGTGCGTGGCATGCTTGAGGCTCGAGGTGCAGATTCCGGAGGTCAGGCCAAACGGCGTGTCGTTGGCCACCGCCAGCGCCTCGTCATAATCCTTGGCGCGGATGACGTTGGCGACCGGTCCGAAAATCTCCTCGCGCGAGATGCGCATGGCGTTGGTGGTTTCGGTGAACAGCGCCGGCTGCAAATAGAAGCCGCGGGTTTCACGATCGAGCCGCTCGCCGCCGAAGGCGAGATCGGCACCTTCCTGACGTCCGATGGCGATATAGTCCTCGTCCTGTTTCAACTGGCTCTGGTCGACAACCGGCCCGATCTGGGTCTTGGCATCGAGAGCGTCGCCGACGACCAACTTGGCCATGCGGTCCTTGAGCGCCTCGACGAAGCGGTCGTGAATGCCGTCCGTCACCACCAGCCGGGACGACGCCGTGCAGCGCTGGCCGGTCGAGAAGTAGGCACCGTTGATGGCGCAGTCGACAGCGACGGCAAGGTCGGCATCGTCGAGCACGACAAGCGGGTTCTTGCCGCCCATTTCGAGCTGAAACTTGCGCATGTGCTCGACGCTGGCGGCGGCGACGCGCTTGCCGGTGCCGACCGATCCGGTGAAGGTGATCGCGTTGAGGTCAGGACTGTCGAGCATGGCCTGGCCGACCACCGAACCTTTGCCCATCACCAGGTTAAGCACACCCTTGGGCAGCCCGGCGCGGTGCAGGATGTCGACAATAGTCCAGGCGCTCTCCGGAACGAGTTCCGCCGGCTTGAAGACGATGGTGTTGCCGTAGGCCAGCGCCGGAGCGATTTTCCAAGCCGGAATGGCGATCGGAAAATTCCACGGCGTGATGATGCCGACGACGCCGACCGCTTCACGGGTGATCTCGACGCCGACGCCGGGCCGCACGCTCGGCACCAGCTCGCCCGACAGGCGCAGCGTCTCGCCGGCGAAGAAGTCGAATATCTGGGCGGCGCGAACAGTCTCGCCGATGCCCTCGACCAGCGTCTTGCCTTCCTCGCGCGCCAACGCCCGGCCGATTTCATCTTTCCGCGCGGTGATCTCGTCCGACGCCTTCCTCAGCACCGCATGGCGGGCCAGCAGGCCCGATCGGGACCACGCCGGAAATGCCGCGTTCGCCGCCGCGATGGCCTGCCGGGCGTGCTCGGCGCCTCCCGATGCATATTCGCCGACCACGTCGTCGAGATTGGACGGGTTGATGTTACGGGAGCCGGCATCGCCTACCCACTCTCCATCGATGAGGTTCTTTCGAAACGGGATCATGTCGCTGTCTTCCTTGTCGTCCTTCGATCGCCGTCTATCTGGACCACCGACCGCCGCACCGCAAGGCCGAAGGCAGGCAAACTTCTCCTCCTCGACAGGCATGTGATAGGTGTCAGGGCGGGGAAGACGATTCTAGTGTGGTGCGACGCGGATCGCACGGGAGGAAATCATCATGTCCGACAGCGCCTTACCGCTGGTGATCAGCGCACCCGAACCGCGCACGCTCGACCTGATCTTCACGCCGGCTGCGCTGGCGAAATTTCGATCGAAATACCGCATCGTCGAAATATCGCCCGAAGCGGTGGCGGCGCTGCCGGCCGATATCCTTGCCGAGGCGCGCTACATCGTCGGCCAGCCACCTATCGTGCCGGAGACGCTGGAAAGAATGAAGGCGCTGCGCTGCATCTTCAATGTCGAGAGCAACCTCATCAACAACATGCCCTACGAGACGCTGTTTTCGCGCGGCATCCATGTCGTCACCACCGGGCTGGTGTTTGCCGAACCGGTGGCCGAGCTCGGCCTTGCCATGGCGCTCAACCTCGCCCGCGGCATCGTCGACGCCGACCTCGCCTTTCGACAGGGCAAGGAGCTGTGGGGCGGCGACGGCAACCGGGCGGCGCGGCTTCTTTCCGGCGCGGATGTCGGCATTATCGGCTTCGGCGATCTTGGCCGTGCGCTCAACCGGTTGCTGTCAGGCTTTCGCACGCGGACAAAAGTCTTCGACCCGTGGCTGCCGCCGTCGATCCTGATCGAAAACGGCGTCGAGCCCGCCTCTCTCGACGACGTTCTGTCGAACAGCGATTTCGTCTTCGTTGTCGCTTCGGTGACTAGCGAAAACCAGGGCTTCCTCGGCGCCGAGGCGTTTGCCAGGATGCGCAAGGGAGCCGCTTTCATCCTGCTCAGCCGAGCCGGCGTGGTCGATTTCCCGGCACTGATTGACGTCGTCCGCAGCGGCCATATCGTCGCCGCCAGCGATGTTTTTCCTGAGGAGCCGCTTGCCCAGGATCACCCGGTCCGCACATTGCCGGGGTTCCTGCGCTCCGCCCACCGGGCCGGTGCGCTCGACATCGCTTTCAAGCGGATGGGCGACATGGTGCTGGAAGACATGGACCTGGTCGACCGCGGCCTGCCGCCGATGCGTTCGAAGCGGGCCGAGCGTGAGACCGTTTCGCGAATGCGTTCGAAGCCGGTCGACAAGAATTAGGCCGTCTGCCCGACGGGTCGCACATGCTCAGATGGTGAAGGACCAAAACAGGCAGGCCAGTGTCGCTGCGGCGAAGACGACGAAGAACAGGCTTCGCAACAGGATGTTCCGGCGCAGCTCGTTGATGAAGAGATGGCATCCGACGACGGCTGCGACAAACAGGAACCGCCAGTTCAGCAGTGCCGGGAGCACATCGCGCTGACCGAAAGCAAATCTCGCGGCGAGACATCCAACGATGACCGCAAACAACAAGATGACCGTCCAGAAGATCGCATCGGCGGCATGTGTCAGGACGATGCCAGCGAGCCTGATCGGCAGAACCATCATCAGCAGTGCGCTGAAAAAATACATCGCCGCGAGCGGAATGAACGTCCCCGCATCGGCGATGTCGCTCAAGCGCTTGGCACCGATCGCGCCATAGGGATAGCCATGCCTGGCCACCATCAGGCTGAGCGCCATCAGCAAGGCCGTCAGCGCGGCGGCAAGCGCGAATGAGGTCAGGGCTTTGCTCATGAGGCTCCCGTTCCGAGCGAATCGAAGTCAGAACGTTGGTAGCCCATGGTTTGTAAATTGCTAGTAAGCATCATGCGGCGGCACGGCAGAGTTCTCGGCGCATTCACTCCGCAGCTTGCAGACGCCGCCCGTCGATAATGGTCTTGATCTCGGCGCGGCAAGAGCCGCAATTGGTGCCGGCGTGAAGGACGGCGCCGATTGCCGCGACGCTGGTACAGCCGCCGCGTACCGCTTCCGCGATCTGGTTGGCACCAACCCCGAAACAGGCGCAGACGATGGCACCGCGGTCGACGCTGTTGCCGCCCGGCCGCCCGGCGACAATCGCCAGCCGCGCCTGCCGATTGGCATGGTCAGCGCCAAGTTGTTCGACTGCCCAGCCGCGCGACACCGCCACCGGGGTTGGCGCAAGATAGAGCGCGCCGACCAGCCTATTGCCTGCGAAACGGGCGAAGCGATGGTGCCCGCCGGCGATGTCGTGATAGGCGAGCGTCTCGCCTTCCATGCCTAATAGCGCGGCGGCAAACCCGGTCCAGTCGCGGCTGTCCTGCAGCGCAATTTCAAGCCGCCAGCCGGCGGGGCCGCGGGCGAGGCTCCAGTAATCGGCGTCGATCGATGCGGGCCGTTCGGCAAGCACGGCGAAGCCGAAGGCTGTGGCGGCGAACCGCTCGATGCGGGCGGCAACATTCTTCGAGGCCGGTTGGCCTGAAATCGCATCGGTCGTCGGCGCGACCAGTGCATCGACGCGCGCGCGGCCGGAGAACTGATCGGTCCAGTGCATCGGAACGAATACAGAGCCTTGGCGTTGGCGCACCGTCACCAGGGCGCGGACCAGCACCTCGCCATGGGCAGTCGAGACGCGGACGATCTCGGCATCGCCGATGCCGAAGTGCTGCGCATCCGACGGGTGGATTTCGACGAACGGTTCGGCCATGTGCTGCGACAAGCGCGGGCTCTTGCCGGTCCGCGTCATGGTGTGCCAATGGTCGCGCACGCGCCCGGTGTTGAGCACCAGCGGGAAGTCCGGGCTGGTGCGGGTTTGTGCGGCTGGGCGGATGGCAATGAAGCGTGCCTTGCCGTCGGGTGTGTAGAAATTGCCGTTGGCGAAGAAGCGGGTGCTTTTGTCCTCCAGCTGGCGCCGCGCGCGCCCCTCTGGCCTGCCGGCCACCTCCCCCTCAAGGGGGGAGATTGACAGTTTTGCCGGCACCGCCTTTTCAGCAATGGCAACGATTGGCGAAACCGGTGGCGACATCCAATCTCCCCCCTTGAGAGGGAGATGGCCGCCAGGCCAGAGGGGGGTTCCCTGGCTCGGCGCTGGCCATTGGAATGGCGCCAACTCCTCATACGTCCCTGCATCGATCCCGGCGTAGGCGCCGATGTCGAAATCGCGTGCCCCGTCATTCTCGAATGTCGACAACGCGGCATGCTCGGCGAAGATGTCGGCCGGCGACACATGCGAAAAAGCCTCGCCGAAGCCCATCCGCTTGGCGACTTCAGCGATGATCCACCAATCTGGCCTTGCCTCACCAGGCGTGGCCAAAAAGGCTCGCTGGCGCGAGATGCGGCGCTCCGAATTGGTGACGGTGCCATCCTTTTCGCCCCATGCGGTGGCCGGCAGCCGGACATGGCCGTGGCGGACCGTGTCGGTCTTGGCCAGCACGTCCGACACCACGACAAACGGGCAGGCCTTGATCGCCGCCTCGACGGCATCGGCGTCCGGCATCGAATCGACGGGGTTGGTGGCCATGATCCACAGCGCCTTGATGCGTCCGTCGGCCACCGCTTGGAACATCTCGACCGCTTTCAGGCCGGGTTTTTCGGCGGCGGTTGGGGCATTCCAGAAGCGCTGCACGCGTTCGCGGTGCTCGGGGTTTTCGATCTCCATGTGGGCGGCCAGCATGTTGGCCATGCCGCCGACCTCACGGCCGCCCATGGCGTTGGGCTGGCCGGTCACCGAGAACGGCCCGGCGCCGGGCTGGCCTATGCGGCCGGTGGCCAGATGGCAGTTGATGATGGCGTTGACCTTGTCGGTGCCCGAAGACGACTGGTTCACGCCTTGGCTGTAGACGGTCACGGTCTTCGCCGTCGCGGCGAACAGGCTGTAGAAGCGGGCCAGTTCGTCCTCACTGAGACCCGTGGCAGCCGCGATGCCGGCAAGATCGAGCGCCGAGGCGGCGAAAAGCGCTTGCCCGAAGCCGGTCGTGTGCGCCGTGATATAGGTGCGGTCCAGCGCGTTGTGCTGGCCGAGATAGGCGAGCAGGCCGGTGAACAAAGCGACGTCACCATCGGGCGCGATCGCCAGATGCATGTCGGCGATGTCTGAGGTCATGGTGCGGCGAGGATCGATCAGCACCACCTTCATCTCGGGCCGCTTTTCCCGGGCGGCGGCAATGCGCTGGTAGAGTACAGGATGGCACCAGGCGAGATTGGAGCCGACCAGCACGATCAGGTCGGCAAGTTCCAGATCCTCGTAATTTCCCGGAACGGTGTCCGAGCCAAAGGCGCGGCGGTGGCCGGCGACCGACGAGGCCATGCACAGGCGCGAATTGGTGTCGATATTGGCCGAGCCGATAAAGCCTTTCATCAGCTTGTTGGCGACGTAATAGTCCTCGGTCAGCAACTGGCCGGAAACATAAAAGGCGACCGAACCAGGGCCGTGTTCGGCAATGGTTTGCGAGAAGGTCGAAGCGACAAGGTCGAGCGCTTCGTCCCAGTCGGTGCGGCGACCGTGGATCTCCGGGTATAGCAACCTGCCGTCGAGATCGATGGTCTCAGCCAGCGCCGAGCCTTTGGAGCAGAGCCGGCCGAAATTCGCCGGGTGGTCCGGGTCGCCGCGAACGGTTATTTCACCGTCCGCGGCGACCTTCGCCAGCACGCCGCAACCCACCCCGCAATAGGGGCAGGTGGTCCTCACCTCGCGCGCTTCATCAATCTGCATGGTTCACGCCGCGCGGCTGGCCAGCGCTTCCAGCGCAATGAACAGCCGCTCGCCGTCGATCCGCACCGCAATGGTGCGCACCGCGCCCTCGTCCGCGCCGAGCGCCTTGCCTGTCTCCAGCGAGATCACCCAATTGTGCAAGGGACAGGTCACCGCCGTGCCATGGACGATGCCCTGGCTGAGCGGCCCACCTTTGTGCGGGCAATGGTCGTCGATGGCAAAGACCTGATCGTCGGCCGTGCGAAAGACGGCGATCTTTCCTTCCGGCGTGGCGACGCAGCGCGCGCCGCGACGCGGAATGTCCGAGAGCGTGCCGATCGATACCCAATTCATGTGGCCATTCCTCTTTTGCGCGTGTTCTTGTCCGAAAACCGCATTCCACTTTTCGGGAACACGCGCCTACTCCGCCGCCTGGGCAAAGCCGACCGAAGCCATCGGCCGGAATTCATGCTTGTCCTTGCCGGAAGCACGTTCCGACCATGGGTCGACCTGGGCGAATTTCTGCGAAAAGACGAAGCGGTCGAAATAGGCTTTGCGCTTCTCGCCATCGTCCATGATCTGACGCTTGATCTCAGCTATGCCGACGCGCTTGGCCCATTTGTAGATACGCTCAAGATAGCGACCCTGCTCGCGATACATCTGCGTCAACGCCACGATATGCTCCAGCGCCTCGTCCTCGGTCTTGACCAGGCCGAGCACTTCGGTGCCCTTGATGTCGAGACCGGCGGCGCCGGCGAAATGGATCTCGTAGCCGCTATCGACGCAGATCACGCCGACATCCTTGCAGGTCGCCTCGGCACAGTTTCGCGGACAGCCCGACACCGCCATCTTGACCTTGGCCGGGGTCCACGAGCCCCACATGAATTTTTCGATACGGATGCCCAAGCCGGTCGAATCCTGCGTGCCGAAGCGGCACCAGTCCGAGCCGACACAGGTCTTCACCGTGCGCAGTCCTTTGGCATAGGCGTGGCCCGAGACGAAGCCGGCCTGACCGAGATCGGCCCATACCGCCGGCAGGTCTTCCTTGCGGATGCCGAGCATGTCAATGCGCTGGCCGCCGGTGACCTTGACCATCGGGATCTCGAACTTGTCGACGACGTCGGCGATGGCGCGCAATTCGGCGGCGTTGGTGACGCCGCCCCACATGCGCGGCACTACCGAATAGGTGCCGTCCTTTTGGATGTTGGCGTGGACGCGCTCGTTGATGAAGCGCGACTGGTAATCGTCGGCGTATTCGTCGGGCCAGTCGCAGACGAGATAATAGTTGAGCGCCGGCCGGCATTTGGCGCAGCCGCAGGAGGTCTTCCACTCCAGTTCCTGCATGACGGCGGGAATGGTCTTCAGGCCCTTGGCCTTGATCAGCCGGCGGACCTCGTCATGGCCAAGCGCGGTGCAGCTGCACATCGGCTGGACCGCCGCGGGGTTGTATTTGTCGCCGATGGTCAGCACCATCAGCTTTTCGACCAGCCCGGTGCAGGAGCCGCAGGAGGCCGACGCCTTGGTGTGGGCGCGCACATCGTCGAGCGAGGTCAAGCCCCTGGCCGTGATCGCGCCGGTGATCTTTCCCTTGCATACGCCGTTGCAACCGCAGATTTCCGCATCATCCGGCAAGGCTGCAACGGCCGCCATAGGGTCCAGGGGGGCGCCTCCCTGGTAGGACTGGCCGAAGATGAGCGTATCGCGCATCTCGGATATGTCGGTCTGCTTCTTCTTGAGGTCGTTGAACCAGGCGCCGTCCGCCGTCTCGCCATAGAGCACAGTGCCGATGATGCGGTCGTCCTTGAGTACGAGGCGCTTGTAGACGCCGGCCGCGGCATCGCGCAGCACGATCTCCTGACGGTCATCGCCCTCGGCGAAGTCGCCGAGAGAGAACAGCTCGATGCCGGTGACCTTGAGCTTAGTCGGCGTGTCCATGTGGACGAAAGCCGCCGCCTCATTGCCGGCCAGATGGCTGGCGGCGACGCGCGCCATCTCGTAGAGCGGCGCGACCAGCCCGTAGACCTGGCCGTTGACCTCGGCGCATTCGCCGATTGCGTAGATATCGGGATCGTTGCTGCGCATGCCGGCGTCGACGACGATGCCGCGATTGACCGCAATGCCGGCTTCCTTCGCCAGCGCCGCATTCGGCCTGATGCCCACCGCCATGACGACGAGCGTTGCGGGAATGACTGTGCCGTCGGCAAGCTCCACCCGCTCGACCTTGCCGTTGCCGGTGATCGCCTGGGTGTTGGCTTTGGTGATGACCTTGATGCCGCGCTGCTCGACGGCGCGCTGCAGGAGATATCCGGCGGCCGGATCGAGCTGACGCTCCATCAGCGTCGGCATGACGTGCAGCACGGTGACGTCCATGCCCTGCGCGTTCAGACCCGCAGCCGCTTCCAGACCGAGCAGGCCGCCGCCGATGACGACAGCCTTGGCCCGCGACTGGGCGGCAAGCATCATCGCCCGGACGTCGTCGAGATCGCGATAGGTGAGCACGCCCGGCAGGTCATGGCCTGGCACCGGAATGATAAACGGCACCGAGCCGGTGGCGATGACGAGCTTGTCGTAGGGCTCGGTCACGCCATGATCGGAGGTGACGGTCTTTGCCTGCCGGTCGATGGCGACGATCTTGTGGCCCTTGTAGAGGGTGATGCCGTGCTTGATGTACCAGCCGTCGCCATGGATGATGATCTCCTCATAGGCCTTTTCGCCCGACAGAACCGGCGACAGCATGATGCGGTCGTAGTTCACGCGCGGCTCGGCGTTGAAGATGGTGACCTGGTAGCGCCCAGGCGCCTTTTCCAGGAGATGCTCCAGCATGCGCCCGGGGGCCATGCCGTTGCCGATGATGACGAGTTTCTCGGTCATGTCCTGATCCACTCCGCTCTCACTCAGCCGCGTAGGAAAGGCCTGAAGCTTCGTCAGACGCCGTGCGCTCCATCCGCCGGATGGAAAAATGCATCCAGGCAAAGCAGGTGGCGACAATGACGAAGAGCAGCATGAAGCAGCTCGACCAGACGCCGGTGAGGTCGTTGAGCACGCCGAAGGCGATTGGCAGGATAAAGCCGCCGAGCCCGCCAATCATGCCGACAACGCCGCCGACCGCGCCGACACTCTGCGGATAGTAAGCCGGGATGTGCTTGTAGACGGCGGCCTTGCCAAGGCTCATGAAGAAGCCGAGCACACAGGCAACGGCTATGAAGGCAAGCGGGCCGATCTCGAAATGGAAGGCGATCGGCCCGCTGATACCGCGCACGACGTAGTCTGCCGAGGGGAGAGACAGAACGAGAGTCGCGACGGCACTGACAGCGAAGGTGCAGTAGAGCACGGTGCGGGCGCCGATCCGGTCGGAAAGCACGCCGCCATAGGCGCGGAAAATACTTGCCGGAATTGAATAGGCCGCGCCAATCATGCCGGCGGTCGCAAGCCCGAAGCCGTAGACGCCGATCAGGTAGCGGGGCAGCCACAGCGAGAGCGCCACGAATGCACCGAAGGCGAAGAAATAATAGAAGGCGAAGCGCCAGACCTGCAGGTTCTTGAGCGGCGCGAATTCCTGCAAGAAGCTTCTCTTGGGCGCTGCCTTGCCGGCGCGGCGCTCGCGGATGACCGGATCGTCGCCAGTCGTGAACCAGAAGACGGCGGCCATGACGACTAGTGCTGCCGCCCAGATCAGCGCGACCGACTGCCAGCCCCAGGAAAGAAGCACGAACGGTGCCAGGAACTTGGTGACCGCGGCGCCGACATTGCCGACACCGAAAATGCCAAGCGCCGTACCCTGCTTGCCGGCCGGGAAGAAGCGCGAGACATAGGCGACACCGACGGCGAAGGAACCGCCGGCGAGCCCAACGCCTAGTGCGGCGACCAGCATCTGCCCGTAGGTGTGCGCAAAAGCGAGCAGAAAGGTCGCGACCGCCGCCGCAAGCATGGTCGCGGTGTATACCAGCCGTCCGCCAAAACGGTCGGTCCAGACACCAAGCACCATACGCACGAGCGAGCCGGTGAGGATCGGCGTGCCGACGAGCAGGCCGAACTCCGTCTCGTTCAGCCCCAGCTCCTGCGTTATGCGCACGCCGATGATTGAAAAGATCGTCCACACCGCGAAGCAGACGGTGAAGGCGATGGTGGACATGGCAAGCGCCTGCCGGGGAGCGCTGTCCTGGCTGGGCGCGGCTGGGAGATTTACGGTCATTTTCTGGCTCCGGTTTGCGGCGTGGGAGGCACCGCCCTTGTCTGTTCGTTCGCGACTGTCAGCGGCGCAGCATCGGCGAACTGGTTGAAACCGACCTTTGCGCGGTCACTTCAAGACCCTTGCCGTCAGTCTTGGCGCCGGCGGGAAAGAGGAGGAGCGCGGCGGTGAACAGCGCCGCCGTCAGCGCGCTGGCGGCCAGAAAATCGCGGCGCGTGAAGTCCGCGAGGGACGCGCCAGTTCCGATCCGTTTCGTCATCGTCGTCTCCGGTTGGCGCCGCTTGGGACCAGCGTGTCGATTGCGTCAAAACAAAAAAGCCGCCGGCCAGGTCTTCGCGTCCGGGATTTCGGGAGCGCGTGTGGACCTGAGCGGCAGCTTTGCCTGTGGCGCCCGCCATTGGACGCCGTGTCACTTGGCCCTTGCGGACCCTACATTTTGGAAAGCAGGAAGCGTGCCAATTCGACAGCGCTCTTAATTATAGAATGAAATCAATATGAACCGCAGCCGCGCGACTTTTGACCAAGCTCGGCAGCGGATCAAAGATTAGTCAAAATGCCTTGCACAGCAGCATAATATTTGTGCAATGCGGTAGATTGCCCATTGCCGATGCAGATTTGCCAATGATGATGACGAGTTTCCAATTATGGCCTTACTCCGCGGCTTCGACGAAGCGGTGGCGTTCGTAGAGGAATTTCAGCACCGCCTCGCGGCAGCGCAGGAAGGTGCGGTCGGAGGAAAGCTCAATGCGCCGACGCGGCCGGGCCAGCGGCACGGGAAGAACCTCGCCGATGGTGGCCGCCGGCCCGTTGGTCATCATGACGATGCGGTCGGACAGCAGCACCGCCTCGTCGACATCGTGAGTGATCATGATCGTCGTCGAGCCGAGCCTCGAATGGATATCCATCACCGCGTCCTGAAGATGCGCGCGGGTCAGCGCGTCGAGCGCGCCGAAGGGCTCGTCGAGCAGCAGGATCTTCGGCTCCATGGCCAGCGCCCGGGCGATGCCGACGCGCTGCTTCATGCCGCCCGAAATCTCGGCCGGACGTTTGTCCTTGGCATGCGCCATCTGCACGAGATCGAGATTGCGCATGATCCATTCATGCCGCTCGGCCCGGCTCTTTTTGCCGCCGAAGACCTTGGATACCGCGAGGCTGATGTTTTCGTAGACGGTGAGCCATGGCAGCAGGCTGTGGTTCTGGAACACCACGGCGCGTTCCGGGCCGGGGCTGTCGACCTCCTTGTCTTCGAGCAGGACGGCGCCGGCCGAGACCTTGGTCAGGCCGGCGATCAGGTTGAGCAAGGTCGACTTGCCGCAGCCGGAATGGCCGATGATCGAGACGAATTCGCCCTTGTCGATGGTCAGCCGGATGTCCTTCAGCACGTCGCTGACCTGGCTGCCGCGGGCGAAGGATTTGTCGATGTGGTCGAGTTTCAGATAGGCCGTCATCGTCCCTCTCCTCACTTTGCCGTTGTGCCGCGGGTGACGAAGACGCCGACCGCCGCGACCAGGCGGTCGAGGCAAAAGCCGGTGACGCCGATATAGGCGAGCGCGACAATGATGTCGGGCAGGCGCGACGAGTTCCACGCGTCCCAGATGAAGAAGCCGATGCCGACGCCGCCGGTCAGCATTTCGGCGGCGACGATGGCGAGCCAGGACAGGCCGATGCCGATCCGCAAGCCGGTGAAGATATAGGGCGCGGCCGCCGGCACCATGATCTTCACAAAGAACTCGAACTGGTTGAGCCGGAGGATGCGGGCGACGTTGCGGTAGTCCTCGGGGATGTTGCGGACACCGACCGCGGTGTTGATGATGATGGGCCAGATCGAGGTGATGAAGATGACGAAGATCGCCGACGGGCTGGAATCGCGGAACGCCGCCAGCGACAGCGGCAGCCACGCGAGCGGCGGCACCGTGCGCAGGATCTGGAAGACCGGATCGAGACCGCGCATCGCCCAGATCGACTGGCCGACGAGCGCGCCGAGCGCGACGCCGACGATTGCTGCCAGGCCGAAGCCCATGGCGACGCGCTGCAGCGACATCAGCACCCGCCAGGCGAGTCCGATGTCCTGCGGGCCATTGTCGAAGAACGGGTGGGCGATCAGGTCATAGGCCTCGTTCCACACCCGGCTCGGCGGTGGCAGGCTGGCCGTGGGCGACGAACAGGCGACCTGCCAGACGACGAGCATAATGGTGATGACGATGACCGGCGGCACCAGCGTGCTGGCCAGCTTGGCGGCGACCGCGGCCGGGTCGAAGCGGCGCCGCGCCCTGGCGGTCAAGGCGATGACCTCGGCGGGCTTGGCCGGTGCGGGGAACGGCTTCACCTTGCGGTCCTCGATGGCTTGGATAGACATTTCTCGAAAAACTCCTTGGCGGCAGGTGCAAGGCAGGCGGCGCTGCCACCGCCTGCCGCGCATCCCTGTCAGGCTCAGGCCGACACCTTGATTTTCAGGCTGTCGAGATAGGCCGACGGGTTCTCCGGATCGAATATCTTGCCGTCGAAGAAGGTTTCAGTGCCTCGCGACGTAGACGCCGGAATATCGGCCGCGGCGACACCAAGATCCTTGGCCGCCTCGCGCCACAGATCCTCACGGTTTACTTGGCCGACCAGTGCTTTGATGTCGGTGGTCGGCGCGAACTTGCCCCAGCGGATATTTTCGGCGAGGAACCAGCTGTCGTGGCTCTTGAAGGGATAGGACACGCCGCCCTTCCAGAACTTCATATAGAGGTCGGTGCCGTTGGCGACGCGGCCATTGCCGTAGTTGATGTCGCCCTTGAGGCGGCCGATGATGTCGGCAGTCGGCACGTTCATCCACTGCCGCTTGCCGATGATGGCGGCCATCTCGTCCTTGTTTTCTTTTGCCTCGCACCATTGCTGGGCTTCCATGACGGCCATCAGGATCGCCTTGGTGGCGTTCGGGTACTTGTCGATAAAGGCGGCGCGCAGGCCGAGCGCCTTTTCCGGATGGCCCTTCCACAGTTCGCCGGTGGTGGCGGCGGTGAAGCCGACGCTCTGGTGGACGAGTTGCTCGTTCCACGGCTCGCCGACACAGAACACGTCCATGTTGCCGACCTTCATGTTGGCGACCATCTGCGGCGGCGGCACGACGATGGTCGAGACGTCCTTGTCGGGATCGATGCCGCCGGCAGCCAGCCAGTAGCGCAGCCAAAGATCGTGCGTGCCGCCCGGGAAGGTCATGGCGGCCTTCACCTCCTTGCCTGCGGCCTTTTTCGCAGCGAAGGCGTCCTTCAGCTTGGAGGCGTCGAGGCCGACGCCGGTGCTGGCATATTCCTGGGCGACGGAAATGCCCTGGCAGTCGTAGTTGAGCCGCGCCACGATCGCCATCGGCAGTGGCTGCTTGTTTTGCGTCACCTTGCCGGTGTGCATCAGATAAGGCATCGGCGTCAGGATATGGGCGCCGTCAATGCCGTTGGCTTCGCCGCCGAGCACCAGATTATCGCGCGTCGCCCCCCAGGAGGCCTGCTTGAGCACCTCGACATCGGGGATGCCGAATTTCTCGAACAGGCCTTTCTCCTTGGCGATCATCAACGGTGCTGCATCAGTCAATGCGATGAAGCCGAGCTTGGCGCCGGTGACTTCCGGCGCGGCGGGCGCCGCATAGGCGCCGGAGGGCAGCAGCGCACGCGCCGCGGCCAGCGTTGCCGCGGTGGCCGCGCTGATCCTCAGGAAATCCCGGCGGCTGATCGCCGTTTGGGCGGAATGGCTATTGGTGCTTTTCGTCATCGTCATCTCCGGTTGGGCGCGGCTTGGGATCGGCGCCGTCGATTGCGTGTTCGACCAAAACAAAAAAAGCCGCCGGCCAGGCCGCGCGCGTCCGTCCATCCGGGATCGCGTGTTGACCTGAGCGGCAGCTTTGCCTGTAGCGCCCGCCATTGGACGCCTATTCCGTGACCCGAGAAGAGTCTGCCTATTACAAAGCAGGAACCGTGCCAGTTTCGGAATGGGTGACAAACATCAATGAGATCAACGGCATGCCACAATCTTCGGCGCGCCGGCCCGCTGGGCGAGCAAGCCAAGGATTGTTCATTAGCGCAGTTGCACGCACATTTTTTGTGCAGCGCACAAGAATGCCGGAGAAATGATCAGGCCTCAGCGCGCGCCAATTTCTGGCCGGCAATGTAGGCGTCGATCTCGTCGGGATCGAATATCTGGCCATCGAAGAAGCCATCGGGACCGAGCACCAGGCTTGCCCCCGCCGAACCGACCGGAGTCGCGGCCTTCAGCGCGCCCTCGACCTTGGCATTGGCACCGGGAAGCGCCACGCCAAGCGGCTTCAACGCCGAGCGGTAGAGATCGGGGCGGTAGCAGTCGCGGGCAATAGCGAGGTTTTCCGGCGTGTGCGCGACATGCCCCCAGCGCACCATCTGCGTGTAGAACCACAGCGCATGGCTCTTCCACGGGAAGTTCGCCGCCTTGTTGAAGGGCAGAAAGAAGTCGCCGACGGTGAGTTCGGCGCCGCCGCCGAGCGCCAGATGCCCGCTGAGAATCGGCATCTGCAGCGCCGGCGCAAGCCCGAGGAAGGCCGGCTGCGCCATCAGGGCCGCGAGTTCGTCACGGTTTGCCGGATCCTGGCACCAGCGCGCCGCGTGATGAAGCGCACGCAGCAGGGCTGAAAGCGCGTCCGGCTCTCTTTCCGCCCATGCCTTGCGCACGCCAACGACTTTCTCCGGGCTGGTCTTCCAGATGGCCGCCTTGACCGTGGCGATGCGGCCGGTGCCGGCGACGACCGCGGCACTGTTCCAGGGTTCGCCGACGCAGTAGCCGTCGATCCTGCCGGCGGCGAGCGCGTCGGCCATGAAGGGGGGCGGCACGATGACGATCTCGATTTCACGCGACGGGTCGATGCCACAGGCGGCGAGCCAGTAGCGCAATTCGTAATTGTGCCCGGAATGCGGATGGACGACGGCGAAGCGCAGCGGATCGCCGCCGCCATTCGCCCGTTCGCGAATCAGCGCTCGCAATACCTTGCCGGCCCGCGCCGGATCGAGATCGGGTTGGGCGCCGTGCGCGGCCATGCCGGCCCAGACCGCGTTCGAAACCGTCACGCAATTGCCGCCGAGGCCGAGCGAGAACGGCACGACGGTATCGGAGGCGAGCGGCGTCAGCCCCAGATTGCAGGCGATCGGCATCGGCCCCAGCATGTGCGCCAGATCGAAGTGGCCGATGGCGATGCGGTCGCGGATGTTGGCCCAGGACGTTTCCCGGTTGAGGGTGAGGTCGATGCCTTCGCGCAAAGCAAAGCCGATTTCCTTCGCCGCGACAAGGATGGCGCTGTCGAAGAGCGGCATGAAGCCAGCATTGATCCGGTGCTCGGCCGCCATTCTCAACTCTCCTCGGGATCCAGAAGCCCTGCCGCCGTCACCAGGCTCTGCGCGATTTCGGCGATCTTGCGGTTCTGGTTCATGGCTGTCTTGCGCAGCAGCGTGTAGGCCGCGTCCTCCGACAGGCCGCGCGATTTCATCAGGATGCCCTTGGCGCGATCGATCACCTTGCGGCTCTCCAACTCGCTGCGGGCTTCTTCCAGTTCGCGCGCCATGCGCGAGAAGGCGTTGAAGCGGCTGATCGCCATGTCGAGGATCGGCTTGACCCGCTCCTGGCGCAGGCCGTCGACGACATAGGCCGATACCCCCGCTTCCACCGCAGCTTCGATCGAAGCCTGATCCGAGCGGTCGACGAACATGGCGATCGGCCGCTTCACCACGCGCGAAAGCTGGAACATGTTTTCGAGCATGTCGCGGTTGGGATTTTCGAGATCGATGACGATCACGTCGGGTTCGATCTCGGCGATCCGCCGCGCGATGCCGGCGACGTCGTGGATGACCGTGACCTGCTGATGCCCGGCCTCCCGCAATCCCGCTTCGATTATCGAAGCGCGGATGTGGTTTTCATCGATCACCAGAACAGTGAGGGATTTGCGGATCATGCCGCATTTTGCGCAGGCGAGACGATTGTGCAATGCGGCATGGCGAGATTCACGGAAACAAAGCCGGCGTCCAGGCGCCGCCTGAGGAATTGGACGACGGCCGGCGCCACGAAGTTGACGCCGCGGGCGCCGCACCCGCCTGATCGGCTGCCTGCAGGTCTGTCGGCGCACGGTGATCGCGTCGGGCGGAAGCAGACATCGCAAGCGAGGACTCCGGAGGTCGCGGTTGCGCCCTCAAGCCCCGCCTGGTCGACCAGATAGAAGATCGCATTTGGCCTCTCCGCCCGGCATCGTCTCGCTGAACTGGATGCGGCTGTCAGGCTGGATCAGACCGAGCAGGGTCTCCGCGGCACCTCGACGCCGAGGTTGCGCAGATCGTAGCCGTTGCCGCGCCGCGCCGATTTTCTGGAGTGATAACCGCGCTCGCGCGGCGAATTCGTAACCCTACTCGGCGGCCGTCTCCGATGGCGCCTCTGCCGGCCCCGAAGGTTCGGCCTCGGCACGGGGCTTGCGCCGTGAAAACAGCGACCTGAGCGTGACGTAGAACACCGGCGTCAGGAACAGGCCGACGAAGGTGACGCCGAGCATGCCGGAGAACACCGCGGTGCCGAGCGACTGGCGCATTTCTGCGCCCGGTCCCGTTGCGATCATCAGCGGCACGACGCCGAGGATGAACGAGAAGGCGGTCATCAGGATCGGCCGCAGCCTGAGCCGGCAGGCTTCGACGGCAGCCTCGGCGGCCGACAGCCCGCGTTCCTGCGCCTGCCGCGCGAATTCGACGATCAGGATCGCGTTCTTCGCGGCAAGCCCGATCAGCACGATGAGGCCGATCTGCACGAGGATGTTGTTGTCCAGCCCTCGGAAAGACACGCCGAGCAACGCCGCGAGCACGCCGAGCGGCACCACCAGCACAATGGCGAACGGCAGCACCCAGCTTTCATATTGCGCCGCCAGCGCCAGGAACACGAACAGCACCGACAGTCCGAAGATATAGACAGCGGCATTGCCGGTGTTGCGCTCCTGATAGGCGAGCTCGGTCCATTCATAGGAGGTACCGGCCGGCAGCGTCTTTGCCGTGATCTCTTCCATCAATGCCAGCGCGTCGCCCGTGGAAACGCCGGGCGCGGCGTTGCCCTGCAGCGGCACTGAGACGTACATGTTGTAGCGCTGGACCAGCGCCGGGCCGGTGACGTCGCGGATCTCGATCAACGTGCCGAGCGGAACCAGCGCGCCGGTCGCCGAGCGCACCTTCAGTTTCAAGATGTCGGCGCGATCGAGGCGGAACGCCTGGTCGGCCTGCGCCCGCACCTGGTAGACGCGCCCGAACGCGTTGAAGTCGTTGACGTAGGCGGTGCCCAAATTGATCGACAGCGTCTCGAAGATGTTGGGGATCGGCACGTTCAGGATGCGCGCCTTGTCGCGATCGATCTCCAGGAAGAATTGCGGGCTCGACGCGGAGAAGGTGGTGAACACGCCCGTCAGCCCCGGCGTCTTGTTGGCCTTGCCGGCGATTTCGTAGGCAAGCGCCAGGATCTGCCGCATGTCGGCGCTGTTGCGCTCCTGGATCTGCAGCTTGAAGCCGCCGGCATTGCCGACGCCGCGGATCGGCGGCGGTGGCAGTGCGATAATGAAGGCTTCCTTGATGCTTTGCAGGCTGCCGAACAGATTGCCGATGACCTGGGTCGCCGACTGGCCGGCTTTCAGTCGCTCGTCAAACGGCTTGAACCTGGCGAAGATCACGCCCGCGTTGCTGGCGTTGGTGAAGGTCGCGCCGGAGAAGCCGGCGAAGGCGACAGCGTAATCGACGCCTGGCGTTTTCTGGATGATCTGCGACGCCTGCTGGATGACCGAATCGGTCCTCGACAGCGAAGCGCCGTCCGGCAACTGGACGACGACGATCGCATAGCCCTGGTCAAGCGACGGAATGAAACCGCGCGGCACCGCCTGCACCATGTAGACCGTGGCGTAGATGAGGGCCGCGAAAACGGCCAGCATGGCGGCCATCGTTATCCACGAGCCGACCAGCACGCGGATAATGCTCGAATACCAATGGGCGACCCTGTCGAAGCCGCGATTGAAGCCGTCGGCGAGCGCCCGTCCGAACCGCGCCAGGAAAAAGCGCGGCGGCGCCGCCGCGGCGTGATGCGGCTTGAACAGCAGTGCGGCCAGCGCCGGCGAAAGCGTCAGCGAATTGAATGCCGAGATCGCCGTCGACACCGCGATGGTGATAGCAAACTGCAGATAGAACTGCCCAGAAATGCCGGGGATGAAGGCTGTCGGCACGAACACGGCTATCAGCACCAGCGAGATCGCGATGACGGCCGTTCCGACTTCGTCCATGGTCAGGTGCGACGCCGGACTGGGCGCCAGCCCTCTGGCGATATTGCGCTCGACGTTTTCGACCACGACGATCGCATCGTCGACGACGATGCCGATCGCCAGAACGAGGCCGAACAGCGTCAGCATGTTGAGCGAGAAGCCGGCGGCGTAAAGTACCGCCAGCGTGCCGATCAGCGACACGGGAATCGCCACGATCGGCACGATCGCCATGCGCCACGATTGCAGGAAGACGATGATGACGATGATGACCAGCAGCATCGCCTCGAGGATCGTCTTGTAGACCTCCTGGATCGACTCGGCGACGAACTCGGTCGGATTGTAGACGATGTCGTAGCTCAACCCCTTCGGGAAGTCGCGGGAAAGCTCCTTCATCTTGTCCTGGATCTCCGCGGCTGCGGCGAGCGCATTGGTGCCCGGCCGCTGGAAGATGGCGAGCGCCACCGCCGGTTTGCCGTTGAGATAGGAGTTGGTGACGTAATCCTTGGCGCCGAGCTCGATGCGCGCCACGTCCTGGAGCGAGATCAGGCGGCCGTCGTCGGTCGATTTGACGATCACGTATCGGAAGTCGCGTGCGTCGTTGAAGCGGCCTTGCGTTGTGACCGTGTACTGGAACGCCGTGCCGGTGCTGGTCGGCGGCGCGCCGATCGAGCCGCCCGACACCTGGACATTCTGGTCGCGCAGCGCCTGCACCACATCGCCCGAGGTCATCCCCAGGGCGGACAGTTTTTCCGGATCGAGCCAGATGCGCAGCGAATATTCGCGTTCGCCGAAGATGATGAGGTCGCCGACGCCGTCTAGTCTGAGCAGTATGTCGCGCACCCGCGAGCGGGCGTAGTTCGAGACGTAGAGTTGGTCGTAGGTATTGTCGGGCGACAGCATGTGCACGACCATCATCAGGTCGGGCGAGGTCTTGGTGGTGGTGATGCCGAGGCGGCGGACTTCTTCGGGCAGGCGCGGCTCGGCGACCGACACGCGGTTCTGCACCAGCACCTGCGCCTGGTCGAGATCGGTGCCCAGCTTGAAGGTGATGGTCAGCGCCATCGCCCCGTCGCCCGACGAATAGGACGACATGTAGAGCATGCCCTCGACGCCGTTGATCTCCTGCTCGATCGGCGTTGCCACCGTCGCTGCGACCGTCTCGGCGTCTGCGCCCGGATACTGGGCGCGAACGACGATGGTCGGCGGCGCGATCTCGGGATATTGCGCGACCGGCAGCTGGGTATAAGCAATCCCGCCGAGGATCAGCAGGACGATCGAAACGACCGATGCGAAGATCGGACGGTCGACGAAGAAATGTGCGAACCTCATTGCTGCAACTCGGCGGTCTCGGCCCTGGGCGGCAACGTCACCATCTCGACCTTGACCTTGGTGCCGGGCCTGGCGTGCATCAGCCCGTTGACGATGATCGTCTCATCGCCGGTCAGGCCCTGGCGGATCACCCGGTAGCCGTCGAGAAGCGGGCCGGTGCGCACGGGCTTCGCCGACACCATCCCGGCCTCATCCACCAGGAACACGATGCGGCGATCCTGATCGGCGCCGATCGCCTCGTCGGGCACCAGCACGCCGCTATGCGGCAGCGACCCCGGCACGTTGATGCGTCCGAACATGCCTGGCTGGAGAATGCCGTCGGCGTTGGGAAACCTTGCACGCACCCGCATGGTGCCGGTCGCGTTGTCGATCCGGTTCTCGGCAAAATCGAGCTTGCCTTTGAATACTGCCTCCGCGCGGTCGGCGACGCGAACCACCACCTCGAGCCCGCCGGCGCCTTCCTGCATGCTGCCGCCGCGCTCCTTCGCGTCGCGGGCGTAGCTGAAATACAGGCGCTCATCGACGTCGAAATAGAAGTCGATCGGATCGCGCGTAACGATGGTCGTCAGCAAGGTGGAATCCGGCTGCACGAGGTTGCCGACCGACACCAGCCGGCGGTCGATGCGGCCGGACAAGGGTGCCTTGATCTCGGTGAATTCCATGTTCAGTCTGGCCGTCGTCAGCGCAGCCGTCGCGCCCTGCATCTGCGCCTGCGCCGAAAGGTATTCCCGCCGGCGGTCGTCGACCGTCGCGGTTGAGATATTGCCGGTCTTGGCGAGTTCGTCGGCGCGATCCAGCTGCATCTTGGAGAATTCGAGCAGACTCTTGGCGACGTCCACTTGCGACTTGGCGGCATCATAAGCCGCCTGGTACGGACGCTGATCGATGGTGAAGAGCAGGTCGCCCTTGTTGACCAGTGCGCCGTCCTGGAAGCTGACCTTGTCCAGATAGCCGCTGACGCGCGAACGGATGGCGACCTGGTCGAGGGCTTCGAAGCGCCCGACGAACTCGTCGTCTTCGACGATTTCACGGACCACCGGCTTGGCCGCCGTCACCACGGGTAACTGTTGGTCCTGCGCAAACGCAGTGCTGCTGAAAGCCATGCCGAGCAGGAATGCCGCCAACACGGCGGCGCGGGTAAGCCAGCCGGCCGATCGACAGGGTCGCCCGCCCGCGTCGCGATGCAATTGCCCATTCTCTTGGGTGTCCATTTGCGTCCTCGCTCGCTGGACCCGGAGGTCGGTTGATCCGCTTCTACGCTCAGGCTTTTCGTCGAAATCAGAGCACTACAGTGTGTGCATGGCAACATGATCATTTTCGATGTGGGCTGAAATGTCCACCCTGTGGCTGCCCCGCCACCCGCCACTTGCGATGCAGATCCACCGGGCGGTCCGGGGATGCCATTGAGAGGGGGCGGCTAGACCTGGGAACAGACCTTGGTCCCGTCGGGCTGAACGTCCGCAACCCTTCTTCAAACGTTAAAGCCGCCATTTCGCTATCGGAACCGCATCAGCCCTTACACCGCCAAACTCCCCTGCTCCGCGTCCTCTGCATTGGGATCGCCCGGCGCGGTCGCCCAGGCGAGCTCCACCAGCGTCACCGTCCGCCTTCCAACCCCGTCGAGCTGGCAGACGATCAGCCCCTGCTCCTCGATATATATCAGCAGGCGCCGGGCGCGGCGTAGCGAGTGCGAGCCGTAGGCGCGGGCGATCGCCGCGTCGCTCGGGCAGGGCCAGCCTTCCTTGGCGGCGCGGGCGATCATCATGAACACGCCTTGCATGTCCTCGGGGAGCAGCGAGGCGCGCGCCGAGACGTCCTGCCAAGCGTCATCGCCTGCCATGTCGGAGCCGAGGCCGGCGCGGGCGCGGGTCAGCATGCGGCGGAACTCCGGCAGGTCCGGCACGACCGAGGCGAGGCCCTCGATGCGGCAGCGGACCACGAACTCCTGATAAAGCACGCCGATGACCCGGAAGCCGGCATCGGGTTGCGCCAGCACGGCGCGCAGCACCCGGTCGACGCGCTCGCGGCGCTCCGCCAAATCCTCGGCGCTGATCGGCGGCTCCACCGCTTCGGGGCGGATTTCCAGCGCCGCCGATTTCGCCGCCATCAGCTGGTCGAGCAGGTCCGGCGACGACCGGCGCTGCGGCCGGACGGTTTCGGGCGGCGGGGCCGCCAGGATGATCGCGCGCGCGTCCTCCAACGCCGATTCCGGCAGCGGCATCAGGCGCGGGGTCGCGTTGCGCGGACTTGTATCGGTCGGGCCGATCCGCAAGCCCAGCGGACGGCGCGACAGCGCCGGGCCGAGCGCCATGAATTGCCCGCGCTCGAGGTCGCGAAAAGCCTCCGCCTGGCGCCGCTCCATGCCGAGCAGGTCGGCGGCGCGCGCCATGTCGATATCGAGAAAGGTCCGGCCCATGAGGAAATTGGAAGCCTCGGCCGCGACGTTCTTGGCAAGCTTGGCCAGCCGCTGGGTGGCGATGATGCCGGCCAGCCCGCGTTTGCGGCCGCGGCACATCAAATTGGTCATGGCGCCGAGCGAGAGCTTGCGCGCCTCGTCGGAAACCTCGCCGGCGACAGCCGGCGCGAACAGCTGCGCTTCGTCAACCACCACCAGCATCGGGTACCAGTGGTCGCGGGCGACCTCGAAAAGCCCGCCGAGAAAGGCGGCGGCGCGCCGCATCTGGTTCTCGGCGTCGAGCCCCTCGAGATTGAGCACCGTGGAGACGCGGTGGATGCGCGCCCGCTCGCCGGCGCTCTGCAGGCCGCGCTCGGTATGCTCCTCGGCGTCGATCACCAGGTGGCCGAAACGGTCGCCCAGCGTCACGAAGTCGCCTTCGGGGTCGATGATGGTCTGCTGCACCCAGGGCGCGCTCTGCTCCAAGAGCCGGCGCAGCAGGTGGGACTTGCCGGAGCCCGAATTGCCCTGCACCAAAAGGCGGGTCGCCAGCAGCTCCTCGAGATCCAGCGCCGCCGGGGCGCCTGCGCTCGTCTGGCCCATCTCGATCGCAACGGTCATGTCTCGACTCTCCTTGCGGAGAGGGCTTATCAATCGCATCACAGCCCGTCGAGCGCGGCATGGCCGGCGCTCCGTGTTGCGCACAGGCTGGATGTCGCGGACGATCGAGGATACGGAACGTACCGTTTCGATTCGATGAGGCTTGTCTCCTCAGGTCGAAAACCGGTACCCGCCTTTCACCGGCTGGGCCTGCCTGGCTTTCTGCGAGCCGGCGCGCGCGGCCGCTGCAAGAATGCTCTCCACCAGATCCTTATCGCGCAGCGGTTTGCCGAGCAGCGGCACGTCGGGGGGCCGGCCGGCGATCGCGTCGGCATCGGCATATCCGGTTATCATCACCGCCGGCCAATCGGCCCGCAGATTGCGGGCGAACCGAATGACCTCCAGGCCCGAGACGAGCGGCATGGCAAAATCGGTGACGATGACATCGAAATCGTACGGCGCGCGCTCGATCATCGCCAGCGCTTCGGCACCGCCCGCGGCACAGGTAACCGCAAAGCCGTGTTGGCGAAGCGATTGCACCGTCAGTTCCCGCAGTACGTTGCTGTCGTCGATCAGCAGGACCGATGGATAGTCCTCGCCGGCATTCACGACGCTGTCGTCGGCATCGGATTTCTCGGGGATTTCGACCGGACGCTCGATTGAACGCGGCAGCCAGAGCTGGACGGATGTTCCACTGCCGACGGTGCTTTCAATGCGAAGCGTGCCGCCCGATTGCTTGACGAAACCATGCACCGTGCTCAGACCGAGGCCAGTGCCCTTGCCGACCGGTTTTGTGGTGAAGAACGGTTCGACGACCTTGGCGAGAATGTCAGCCGGTATGCCCGACCCGGTGTCCTTGACGGTGACCACGACATAGTCGCCCGCCGAAATATCCTCGGCTGCACGGCCTAGCGTTCGATTTTGCGCCTCCACGATTATCGTGCCGCCGGACGGCATGGCATCGCGCGCGTTGAAGACCAGGTTCATCAGCGCGAGCTCCAGCTGGCTGGCATCGACATGCGCCGGCCACACAGTGTCGTCGACAAGCCAATCGAAACGGATCAGGCCGCCCAGGACCGGGGCCACCAACCCGTTCATTGTATCGCCGAGCGCGGCGAGGCGCACGGCCTGCGGCCTCAGCGTCTGGCGGCGCGAGAACGCAAGCATGCGGTTGACGAGCTCGGCGCCTTGTTTTGCCGACCGGCGTGTCAGTTCCAGAACCTGCCTGGTCTGTCCATCGAACTCGGCGTGGCGCTCGAGCAATCCCAATCCGCTGAGAATTGCGGCAAGCAGATTGTTGAAATCATGCGCCAGCCCGCCGGTAAGCTTGCCGATCGCGTCGAGGCGCTGCGATTGCAGCAGCTGGTTCTCAAGCTCGCGCCGCTCGGTAACGTCCAGCAACGTGCCGAGGATCTCAGGCTCTTTGCCGTCGGAGCCATTCGACAGGACGCCCTGGTCGAGAAAAATCCGGTAATTGCCGTCGGCGCATTGCCAGCGGAATTCGCAGGTGTAGGAGCCGGCGGCCTTGGCTGCGAGCAGGACCTCCCTCACTCTCGGCAGATCGTCGGGATGAACCCGGCTCAGGCCGAAGCCTGGATCGGATGTCAGGCGTTCGGGAGGAAAGCCGGTCAGGCGTTCGACCCCTTCGGTGACAAAGCTGGCGCCGAACGGCGGCTCCGCCGCCCTTGCGTGGAAGCAGACCGGAAGAGAGCTCAAAATGGCATGCTGCCGCTCCTGGGCGCTGCGCAGGGCTCGCTCGGCCTCGAGCTTTTCCTTCTGCGCCTGCAGTGCCTGGGCCAGCAGCCGTTGCTCGGCAGCCGCCTTTTGCTGGATTTCCAGCGTCTTCTCATGAAGTTCGACGAACACGGCGACCTTGGAACGCAGCATGGCCGGGTCGAAAGGCTTGAACACGTAATCGACCGCGCCGGCGTCGTAGCCGCGCAACATGTGCGCGTCTTCCTTGTTGATGGCGGTGAGAAAAATTATCGGCGTTCGCCTGGATTGCTCGCGCTGGCGGATCAATCCCGCGGTCTCGTAGCCATCCAGCCGGGGCATCAGCACATCCAGCAGGATGACTGCGAAATCCTCCTTCAGCAGTGCGCGCAACGCCTCTTCGCCCGACTGCACGCAGACGACTTCACCGATAGGGGCCAGAACCTCGCCGATCGCCAGCAGATTGCGCTCGTCGTCATCCACGGCCAGGATGCGCGCCTTTGCCGGCCCTGCTGCCGGCGCCATAACCTCCAGCTTCCTTGCTCCGTTTCTCGACAGTTTCTGCATCGAGCGGCCGTCAGTTCACTGCCATGAGCGTCTTTTCCGGACCATGAACACGGGATCGCGAACGGCCGATCCAGACACGCAGCAGTGCCAGCAGCAGATCAAGGTCGACAGGCTTGGCGATGTAGTCGGAGGCGCCGGCGTCGAGGCACTTCTGCCGGTCGCCCTTCATTGCCTTGGCTGTGACCGAGATCAACGGGATATGGGCGATCGCCGGCATGCTGCGGATCTGCCGCATCGTCTCGTAGCCATCCATTTCCGGCATCATGATATCGATCAGTGCCGCATCGATGTCCGGGCTCTGCTCCAGAAGCGCGATACCTTCCCGGCCACGCTCCGCATGCAGCACCTGGATGTCATAGGTCTCGAGAACGCTGGTGAGTGAATAGATGTTGCGGATGTCGTCGTCGACGATGAGGACCTTTGCGCCGGCGAGGTCGAACTTGTCCGGCTGTTCGGCTGCCGCACTATTGTTGTCGTGGCCCCGCCCCGGGAGCGTCGCGGATATCAGGAGAGCCAGCTGCGCGAAATTCTCCGCCCGGGGAACGTCTGCCAATGCCGGATGCAAGGCAAGCGACTGTTGCAGCGCTTCCGGATGAGGCGCAAAGAACAGCAGCCGCGACACCGACTGTCCGAACAGGACGGCAATCTCATCCAGCATCTGGGCGTTGTCCTTGGCCGAGCGGCCAAAGCCGAGCACAACGGCATCATAGCCGGCGATGCCGATATCGTCCGCATTCGCGGCGACGCGGCCGATCGCCATGACCGAGGTGACGCCGTCGCGAATCGCGTCGATCAGCGAAAGGCGGCGCTCGGGATCGGGATCGGCAATCAGGACGCGGCGCTGGACGCGGAGCTTTCTGGAATGAATGTCGTGGAAGACCTTCATCAGTTCGTCCGACGATACGGGCTTGGTTGAAATGCTGGATGCACCCTTGCGGGCAAGCACCTCGATGTCTTCGGCGCCCGAGATGACATGAACGGGAATGTCCTTGGTTTTCGGGTCATGGCGAAGCAGATCGAACAACACCCAGCCGTCGATATCCGATAGTCCGAGATCGAGCGTAATCGCGTCGGGAACCAGCTTGCGTGCCAAAGCCAGCGTGCCGGAGCCCGCGGTCGACAGGACGCCTTTCAGCCCGGCCGAACGTGCAAGGCCGAGCAGCAAACCGCCGAAGGTCGGATCGTCCTCGACGATCAGCACGATCCGATCTTCCGACGAGATCGTGTCGCGGTCATCGAGCAATTCGGAGGACGGCGGGCTCGGCTGCGCCGTCGTCGCGGCCACCTCCATCGCCGGCAGCAACGCCGCTTGCGGGGCCAAGGCCATCCGGGGTCCGTCGAATGGAATGACCAGAGTGAACGTCGAACCCTTGCCCGGCGTGCTCTCGACCCTCAATTCGCCGCCAAGCAGCCGGGCAATCTCCCGGCTGATCGAAAGCCCAAGCCCAGTGCCGCCATATTTGCGGCTTGTGGTGCCGTCGGCCTGCTGGAAGGCTTCGAAGATCAGCTTCTGCTTGTCCTGCGGAATACCGATGCCGGTATCGCTGACGACGATCGCGAGCGCCTCCATGGGTTGCGCCGAACCGTTGTGACGGCCCGCCTTTTCGGCCCGGAAATTCAAGCGGACCTCGCCTTGCGAGGTGAACTTGAACGCGTTCGACAAAAGGTTGAGCACGATTTGCTGCAATCGCTTCTCGTCGGTGCGGACGGTCTCCGGAAGCTCGGGATCGACGTTGATGGTGAAGCCAAGTCCCTTGTCGGTCGCCAGTTGCCGGAAGGTTCGCTCCATGTGCTGGCGAAGATGCACCACCGGCATGTCGTTGATGTCGATCGAGACGGTGCCCGATTCGATCTTCGACAGGTCGAGGATGTCGTTGATCAGGCTCAAAAGGTCGGTGCCGGCCGAATTGATGGTGCGCGCGAACTCGACCTGCTTGTCGTTGAGATTGCCCTGCTGGTTGGTTGCGAGCAGGTTTGAAAGGATGAGCAGCGAGTTCAGCGGCGTGCGCAGTTCGTGGCTCATATTGGCGAGGAATTCCGACTTGTATTTCGAGGTAAGCGCCAGCTGCTCGGCCTTCTCCTCCAGCGCCCGCCGCGCCATCTCGATTTCCAGGTTCTTGTTCTCCACCTGCTTCTTTTCGTTCTCGAGCAGCTGCGCCTTTTCCTGCAGCTCCTCGTTGGTGGCGTGCAGCTCCTCCTGCTTCTTGGTCAGTTCGGTCTGACGCGCCTGCAATTCCGAGGTCAGCAGCTGCGACTGCTTGAGCAGGCCTTCGGTGCGCATGGTGGCGGCGATGGTGTTGAGAACGATGCCGACGGATTCCATCAGCTGGTTGAGGAAGGACTGGTGCGTGTCGCGGAATTCGCTGAACGAGGCGAGTTCGATGACGGCCTTCACCTCGTCCTCGAACAGAGCCGGAAGAATGATCACGTTCGCCGGCGCGGCATTGCCAAGGCCGGAGGTAACGCGCAGGAAATTCGGCGGCACATTGTCCAGCATGATGGCGCGCTTGTCGGCGGCACTCTGCCCGACAAGCCCTTCACGCAGATCGAGGCGTTGCTTGATTTCCGCCTTGCTTTCGGCGCCATAGGAGGCGGCGAGCTCCAGATAGAATTCATCCTCGTCGCGGTTGGTCACATAGAACACGCCATATTGCGCATTCACCAGCGGGGCGAGTTCGGACATGATGAGGCGCGAGACCGTGGCCAGGTCACGCTCGCCCTGCAGCATGCGCGAGAAGCGGGCGAGATTGGTCTTCAGCCAGTCCTGCTCGGCATTCTTCAGCGTCTGGTCCTTCAGATTGCGGATCATCTCGTTGATGTTGTCTTTCAGCGCCGCCACCTCGCCGGAGGCCTGGACGCTGATCGAGCGGGTCAGATCGCCCTTGGTCACCGCCGTCGACACCTCGGCGATGGCGCGCACCTGGGTGGTCAGGTTGGCCGCGAGCTGATTGACGTTGTCGGTCAGGTCGCGCCAAAGGCCGGCAGCGCCGGGCACCCGGGCCTGGCCGCCGAGCTTGCCTTCGATGCCCACTTCGCGGGCGACGTTGGTCACCTGGTCGGCGAAGGTCGCCAGCGTCTCGATCATGCCGTTGATGGTGTCGGCGAGCGAGGCGATCTCGCCCTTGGCATCGACCGTCAGCTTGCGCTTGAGATTGCCTTGCGCGACCGCGGTCACGACATCGGCGATGCCGCGCACCTGGTTGGTCAGGTTCGTCGCCATCAGATTGACGTTGTCGGTCAGGTCCTTCCAGGTGCCGGCGACGCCCTCGACCCGCGCCTGGCCGCCGAGCTTGCCCTCGGTGCCGACCTCGCGGGCGACACGCGTCACTTCGCCGGCAAAGGAGTTCAGCTGGTCGACCATGGTGTTGATCGTCGATTTCAGCTCCAGGATCTCGCCCTTGACGTCGACGGTGATCTTCTTCGACAGGTCGCCGCGCGCCACAGCGGTGGTCACCTCGGCGATGTTGCGGACCTGGCCGGTCAGGTTCTCGGCCATCGAATTCACATTGTCGGTCAGATCCTTCCAGGTGCCGGCAACGCCGCGCACCTGCGCCTGGCCGCCGAGCTTGCCTTCGGTGCCGACCTCGCGCGCCACGCGCGTCACCTCCGAGGCAAAGGAATTCAGCTGGTCGACCATCGTATTGATGGTGTCCTTCAGCTCGAGGATCTCGCCGCGCACATCGACGGTGATCTTCTTCGACAGGTCGCCCAGCGCCACTGCCGTCGTCACCTCGGCGATGTTGCGCACCTGGCCGGTCAGATTGGCGGCCATCGCATTGACGTTGTCGGTCAGGTCTTTCCAGGTACCGGCAACGCCGCGCACCTGCGCCTGGCCGCCGAGCTTGCCGTCCGAACCGACTTCGCGCGCCACGCGCGTCACCTCGGAGGCGAAGGAATTCAGCTGGTCGACCATCGTATTGATGACGTCCTTGATCTGCAGGATCTCGCCCAATGCATCGACGGTGATCTTCTGGGTCAGGTCGCCGGTCGCAATCGCGGTTGCTACCTTGGAGACGTCGCGTAATTGCACGGTCAGATTGCCGGCCATGGCATTGACGTTGTCGGTCAAATCTTTCCAGGTGCCGCCGACGCCCTCGACATGCGCCTGACCGCCGAGCTTGCCCTCCGACCCCACTTCGCGCGCCACACGCGTCACTTCCGAGGCGAAGGAATTGAGCTGATCGACCATCGTGTTGACGGTGTCCTTGAGCTCGAGGATTTCGCCCTTGACGTCGACGGTGATCTTCTTCGACAGGTCGCCGCGGGCAACGGCGGTCGTCACCTCGGCGATGTTGCGGACCTGGCCGGTCAGGTTGGCGGCCATCAGGTTGACGTTATCGGTCAGGTCCTTCCAGGTGCCGCCGACGCCCTTCACCTCGGCCTGGCCGCCGAGCTTGCCTTCGGTTCCGACCTCGCGCGCCACACGCGTCACTTCCGAGGCGAAGGAATTGAGCTGGTCGACCATCGTGTTGATGGTGTCCTTGAGCTCGAGGATTTCGCCCTGCACGGCGACGGTGATCTTCTTCGACAAGTCGCCCGAAGCGACCGCAGTCGTCACCTCGGCGATGTTGCGGACCTGGCCGGTCAGGTTCTCGGCCATCGAATTGACGTTGTCGGTCAAGTCCTTCCAGGTGCCGGCGACGCCGCGCACCTGAGCCTGGCCGCCGAGCTTGCCCTCGGTGCCGACCTCGCGGGCGACACGCGTCACTTCGCCGGCAAATGAGTTCAGCTGGTCGACCATGGTGTTGATGGTCGATTTCAGTTCGAGGATCTCGCCCTTGACGTCGACCGTGATTTTCTTCGACAGGTCGCCAAGCGCCACGGCCGTGGTCACCTCGGCGATATTGCGCACCTGGCCTGTCAGATTTTCGGCCATCAGGTTCACGTTGTCGGTCAGGTCCTTCCAGGTGCCGCCGACACCTTCGACGCGCGCCTGACCGCCGAGCTTGCCTTCTGTACCGACTTCGCGCGCGACGCGCGTCACTTCCGAGGCGAAGGAATTGAGCTGGTCGACCATCGTGTTGATGGTGTTCTTGAGTTCGAGGATTTCGCCTTTCACGTCGACGGTAATCTTCTTCGACAGGTCGCCGGAAGCGACGGCGGTCGTCACCTCGGCGATGTTGCGCACCTGCCCGGTCAGGTTCGTCGCCATGGCGTTGACGTTGTCGGTCAGGTCCTTCCAGGTTCCGGCCACACCTTTCACGCGAGCCTGGCCGCCCAGCTTGCCTTCGGTGCCGACCTCGCGCGCCACGCGCGTCACTTCCGAGGCGAAGGAGGCCAGTTGCCCGACCATGGTGTTGACGATCTTGCCGATGCGCAGAAACTCGCCGCGCAGCTGCCGGCCGTCGATTTCGACCATCATCGTCTGCGACAGGTCACCCTTGGCCACCGCGCCGATGACGCGCGCCACTTCGGCCGTCGGCTGAACCATGTCCTCGATCAGATCGTTGACGGAACGGACGCTCGATTCCCAACTGCCGGTGGCGTTGCGGACACGGCCGCGTTCGCCGATCCGGCCATCCTTGCCGACGACCTTGCTGAGGCGTTCGAACTCGCGCGTGACCTGATCGTTGAGTTCTACGATTTCGTTGAAGGTGTCGGCGATCTCGGAATCAAGGCCGGCGTAGACATTGTCGATACGAACGGAGAAATCACCGCTCCGAAAAGCCTTCAGCGCGTTCAGTATTTGACGACGGTCCAATTGCCTTGTGGATGCAAGCACGCTCACAGCGCCCCTCCCAGCTCACGGATTTCTTGAATGTCCTGGTGAAACTGTCCCCTGCGGCCGACACAACTCCCCGCAAGCGCAAGAACGCGGCATGCTCGATTTGGTTCCAGACGAAATTGCCGCTATGCGGCAGGAATTTCGCAGCCGCATTCACGAAACGACGAGCAACAAAGATCCATAATGATTGTATCGATCAATATTTCTGCCCAACGGAACATCTCGAAAAAACTCTCGTTGGTATAGATCGCGATCCAGCGATGCAACTCGATGGAGACACTAAGATGATGAAAATTCTCTCTGCATCCCTACTTGCTATCGGCCTGGCCACATCTGCCATGGCACAATCCATGGGCTCCGGGACCGGTAGCGCCGATGGCAATACCGGCGTCAACACAGGCACTTCCGGCGGCAACACCGGGACCGGCAGCGCAACTACCCCGAACACGATCGATCCGAACGCAACGAACGCCACCACGCCGCAGACAAACGGTATGGAGGACCGCTGTAAGGATACGGCGAGCAGCGATACCGACAACAATACCCCCAGCGGCGCCATGACGTCGGATATGCAGAACTGCAACAAGTAACGGCGTTTTGCTCAGCCGTCATTTCAGCCCGCTGCCTGGTCCAGACCGGTGCTCGCGGTTCAAACCACAGCCAGAAACATGCACAGACCGGGCAGGGGCTCATTACTTCTGAATGGATCGGCGAGCCCAAGTAGGGCGGCCGATTACACTAATCTCAGCTGGGTTCTGCGATAGGCGGCGGCCAGCCCGGACGGGCGGGCGTTCTGCTGATTTTCGCGGAGAGAACTGGTGGAGCCAATCGGAATCGAACCGACGACCTCTTGAATGCCATTCAAGCGCTCTCCCAACTGAGCTATGGCCCCACTCCGGCAGTTCACCGGCGCCGTTTCCGGCGAAGAGATCCGGCGCGGGTTCTAGACCGCGCCGTTAGTGAAGGCGGCTTCTAACCCCGCCTTCAGTCAATATCAAGCCTTCAACAACCGCTTTTTCTAGGCAGCGCCGCGAAAGCCGGCGAATGCGGTTCGCTCAGACTTCGTCGTCGTCTTCGCCGACGCCGATCATGTCGGCAACGTCGTCGTCTTCTTCCTCCTCGTCGGCGAGGAACGTGTCATCCTCGTCATCGCCAAGGTCAACGTCGTCTTCGTCATCGCCGAGATCGGGAAGCTCGTCGGCCTTCGCGTCCTCGTCCGCCTCTTCGAGCGAGACGACCTCGACGCCCTCTTCCTCCTCGGCGTCCACTTCCTTCTCGGCAACTTCCTCTTCCTCCTCGAGGGCGGCGATCTTGCCTTCCTCGAAATAGGAGCGCGGATAGCTCTTGCCCGTGTAAGGCGAGACGATCGGGTCCTTGTTCAAGTCATAGAATTTTCGACCTGTCTCCGGGTCGATGCGTTTGGTGCCAAGTTCGGGTTTTGCCACAGCAAGCCTCGTCGATGAAAGTTTGGTCCCCTTAACCAGAGTTTACGGCGCTGTCAAAGCGAAAAGCCGGCGTCCCAAAAAGCTTGAATTCGAAGGCCTTCATACCAAGGGGATGACCATTTCGGTACGCCATGATAGGAGACCCCGCAAACCAGCAGAAAATGGCCGGCCGCCGGCGTTTCCAGGAAAGAACCATGTCGCACACTGCCGCCCCGAAGCAGGCCACCGCCCGCAAATCATCTGGCCTTTCAGGCGCGGCACGGGTGCCGGGCGACAAGTCGATCTCGCACCGCTCGTTCATGTTCGGTGGCCTGGCCTCCGGCGAAACCCGTATCACCGGGCTGCTGGAAGGCGAGGACGTGATGCGTACGGGCGCTGCCATGAAGGCCATGGGCGCCCATATCGAGAAGCATGGCGCTGAGTGGGTGATCCGCGGTACCGGCAACGGCGCGCTGCTGCAGCCGGAAGGCCCGCTCGATTTCGGCAATGCCGGCACCGGCTCACGCCTCACCATGGGCCTGGTCGGCACCTATGACATGGGAACCACCTTCATCGGCGACCCCTCGCTGTCCGGCCGGCCGATGGGCCGCGTGCTCGAACCTTTGCGCCAGATGGGCGTGCAGGTGCTGAAGGCGACGCCCGGCGACCGCATGCCGATCACGCTTCATGGGCCCAAGCACGCCGCGCCGATCACCTACCGCGTGCCGATGGCATCGGCACAAGTCAAGTCGGCGGTGCTGCTGGCCGGGCTGAACACGCCGGGCATCACCACCGTCATCGAGCCGGTTATGACGCGCGACCATACCGAAAAAATGCTCAAGGGGTTCGGCGCCAATCTGTCGGTCGAGACCGACGAGCGCGGCGTGCGCCACATTTTCATCGAAGGCCAGGGCAAGCTCGTGGGGCAGACGATCGCGGTGCCTGGCGACCCCTCCTCGGCCGGCTTTCCGCTGGTGGCGGCGCTGATCGTGCCGGGTTCGGACATTACAATCGAAAACGTGCTGATGAACCCGACCCGCACTGGACTTCTGTTGACGCTGCAGGAAATGGGCGGCCGGATCGATATAATCGATCCGCGCAACGAAGGCGGCGAGGATGTTGCCGATCTGCGCGTGCGTTACTCCGAACTGAAAGGCGTCACCGTACCGCCGGAACGGGCCCCGACGATGATCGACGAGTATCCGGTGCTTGCCGTGGCGGCCAGCTTCGCCGAGGGCGAGACGCTGATGCTCGGGCTGGAAGAGCTGCGGGTGAAGGAATCCGACCGGCTGTCGGCGGTCGCCAACGGGCTGAAGCTCAACGGCGTCGATTGCAGCGAAGGCGAGGCTTCGCTTGTCGTGCGCGGAAAGCCCGGCGGCAAGGGCCTCGGCCAGCATCCGAACGGACGGGGCACCATCGTCCAGACCCATCTCGACCACCGCATCGCCATGAGCTTCCTGGTGATGGGGCTGGCGACGGAAAAGCCCGTGACCATCGACGACCAGGCGATGATCGCGACGAGTTTTCCGGAGTTCATGGGCCTGATGAAGGGGCTCGGTGCGGAGATCGGATGATTAGGATGGGCTGCGTGACTTGATATGAGCGATGAGCAGCAACAACTTGACGAATGGCAGCTCGCTGCGATGGCAAGCGTCCAGGAATACGCTCGCCGCGTCAATCCAATCGTGAGTTGCGTTCTTCATCCATCGCGCACTACATCAATTGATCGCTTCTTGAAAATGATGAATGAACCTCCGACTTCAGAAGCTTTTGTAAAATGGGGACTTAAAAATGGTAAGAGAAAGCAAATTCTTTCGGATGGGATAAATTCCAATACAAGAAACAGCCTATCTATTGCTGCATATCACTATAAAAGAATACACGACCTTGACCACTCTATCGTAATCGCACTGCATGGTTTGAATTTGCGCGCCAATGAAACTGTCGCAGGCGGAGATATAACAATATTAAACGCGGAATATCAGGCGTTCATACTTTCATGCCGACGTTGCCTGGATCAACTTACTTACGCTCTGTCCAGTCTTTATAAAAATGAGTGTACAAGCTTTCGCAAATTCGGCAAATCGATATCAAATCGATCCGATGAGATTGGTCTTTCTGAAGATCTGCTTGCCACTTATTATAGACACCGTCCAAATTTTGACGGATGGTTGATGAAGGATGGAGACGATTCACGTTCAATTCGGGATGATTTAGCGCACTACAAATCGATCTCTGTCGGAACTCTCAACGTAAATCTAAACGGAATTTCTTTCGTTGGGACGGACGCCCCGCGGGGAAAACCAATAAATAGACATCTGCCCGATCTAATACGGGAATTGTTTTTACATTTAAGTGAGTGTGTTGAGGGCATGGTCGGGGTAACCACTGATCATTTTTCAAGTTATTTAATCAAGAATTATTCAACGTAAGATGACCACTCCCTTCACCATCGCCATCGACGGACCTGCCGGTGCCGGCAAAGGCACCCTTGCCCGGCGGCTGGCCGATCACTACCGGCTGAACCTGCTCGACACCGGTCTTACCTATCGCGCGGTGGCGCATTCGCTGCTCCGGCTCGGCCTGCCGCTCGACAATGTCTCGGCCGCTGAAACCGCGGCTCGCCAGGTCGATCTGGCAAAGCTCGACCGCGCCGTGCTTTCGGCACACGCCGTTGGCGAGGCGGCTTCGAAAGTGGCAGTGATCCCGTCGGTGCGGCGCATCCTGGTCGACAAACAGCGTGACTTTGCAAAAACCCCTCCCGGTGCGGTGCTCGACGGCCGCGACATCGGCACCGTCGTCTGTCCCGACGCCGACGTAAAACTCTATGTCACGGCCAGCGCCGAGGTGCGGGCAAAGCGGCGGCTGGATGAAATCGAGAGCATCGGCGGCACCGCTAATTTCGATGAAATCCTTGCCGATATCGTGCGCCGCGACGAACGCGACATGGGCCGCATGGACTCGCCCTTGAAGCCGGCCGCCGATGCGCACTTGCTCGACACGTCGGAAATGGCTATAGAGGCCGCGTTTCTGGCAGCTCAGGCGATCATCGACGATGTCCTGGCCAAGAGAAACGAAACCTGAGCCGGGTTTTCCTGCCGCCGCCGATTGCCGGCGACAAACAGAATTCCCATATCAGGCATGAACCAGCCTGCCAGCATTCTTCATGCGCCGGAATTGCCGCTCAAGGGCGGCCAAGGGCTTTTTGCCCGGAACGCCGGCAGGCCAACGCAACGCTAACCCACGGCGCCCGCCCCGCGACAGATGCGGGGCATTCCAGGAGAAACTATGTCAGTTGCAAACCCCACTCGCGATGATTTCGCGAGCCTGCTCGAAGAATCATTTTCCGCCGGCCATTCCGGCGAAGGCCAGGTCGTCAAGGGCATCATCACTGCCATTGAAAAGGACATGGCCATCATCGACGTTGGCCTCAAGGTCGAAGGCCGCGTGCCGCTGAAGGAATTCGGCGTCAAGGGCAAGGACACGACCCTCAAGGTCGGCGACACGGTCGAGGTCTATGTCGAGCGTATCGAGAACGCGCTTGGCGAAGCCATGCTGTCGCGCGAAAAGGCCCGCCGCGAAGAGAGCTGGGTCCGTCTCGAAGAGAAGTTCACCAAGGGCGAACGCGTCGAAGGCGTCATCTTCAACCAGGTCAAGGGCGGCTTCACCGTCGACCTCGACGGTGCCGTGGCCTTCCTGCCGCGCAGCCAGGTCGATATCCGCCCGATCCGCGACGTCTCGCCGCTGATGCACAACCCGCAGCCCTTCGAGATCCTCAAGATGGATCGCCGCCGCGGCAACATCGTGGTGTCGCGCCGCACCGTGCTCGAGGAGAGCCGCGCCGAACAGCGTTCGGAAATCGTGCAGAATCTCGAAGAAGGCCAGGTGGTCGAAGGCGTCGTCAAGAACATCACCGACTATGGTGCGTTCGTCGACCTCGGCGGCATCGACGGCCTGCTGCACGTCACCGACATGGCATGGCGCCGCGTCAATCATCCGACCGAAATCCTCAATATCGGCCAGACGGTCAAGGTGCAGATCATCCGCATCAACCAGGAAACCCACCGCATCTCGCTCGGCATGAAGCAGCTCGAGAGCGATCCGTGGTCCGAGATCGGCACCAAGTTCCCGATCGGCAAGAAGATCAAGGGTACCGTCACCAACATCACCGACTACGGCGCATTCGTCGAGCTGGAGCCGGGCATCGAAGGCCTCATCCACGTTTCGGAAATGTCGTGGACCAAGAAGAACGTGCATCCCGGCAAGATCCTGTCGACAACGCAGGAAGTCGACGTGGTGGTGCTCGAAGTCGATCCGGCCAAGCGCCGTATCTCGCTCGGCCTCAAGCAGACGCTGGAGAACCCGTGGGAAGCCTTCGCGCGCAGCCATCCGGTCGGAAGCCAGGTTGAGGGCGAGGTCAAGAACAAGACCGAGTTCGGCCTGTTCATCGGCCTCGAAGGCGACGTCGACGGCATGGTCCACCTTTCCGACCTCGACTGGACCCGTCCGGGCGAGCAGGTGATCGAAGAGTACAATCGCGGTGACATGGTCAAGGCGCAGGTGCTCGACGTCGATATAGACAAGGAGCGCATCTCGCTCGGCATCAAGCAGCTGGCCAAGGACACGGTCGGCGAAGCAGCGACGTCAGGCGAACTGCGCAAGAACGCAGTCGTCACCTGCGAGGTTATCGGCGTGAAGGATGGCGGTCTGGAAGTGCGGCTGGTCGACAGCGGCATCGAGACCTTCATCAAGCGCTCCGACCTCAGCCGTGACCGCGACGAGCAGCGCCCCGAGCGCTTCACCGTCGGCCAGAAAGTCGACGCCCGCGTCATCGCCTTCGACAAGAAGACCCGCAAGCTGCAGGTCTCGATCAAGGCGCTGGAAATCGCCGAAGAGAAGGAAGCGGTCGCTCAGTACGGCTCAACCGATTCCGGCGCTTCGCTGGGCGATATTTTGGGTGCCGCGCTGAAGAAGCAGGGCAGCTAAGCCAACACCGCGCCTCGCGCGGGTTATAAAACGAAACAAAAAGCCCCGCCGGAACGATCCGGCGGGGCTTTTGCTTGTGACCCTTTGCTTGCGAACGGACCGCAGGCTCAGGCCCGGCCGTAGAGTGGCACCAGCGTGCCGCTGATCGCCATGTTGGCCGGCGAGGCAAGGTAGGCAATGGCCTCGGCCGCCGCTTCAAGGCTGACCCATCTGCTGAAATCTGCGTTCGGCATGTCAGCCCGGTTGGCCGGCGTGTCGAGCGTCGAGGGCGCCACGGCATTGACCAGAATGCCGTTGCCCTTCAGCTCTTCGGCCATCGCCACGGTCATCGCGGCGACTGCCGCCTTGGCGGCGGCGTAGGCCACCTTGCCGGAGCCGCGCCGCGGATCGAGCCCGGCTCGCGCGGTGACATTGACGATGCGGCCCGGCACGGAAGATTCCAGCATCGAGCGTATCGCCGCGCGGCAGCACAGGAAGGTGGTGCGGGCGTTGGTGTCCATCATCTCGGCGAAGGAGGCGGGCTCGATTTTCTCGACCGGCGCCGCGGTGAAGCCGCCGGCCAGATGCACCGATGCCCATAAATTCGGAACGCTGGCATAGAAGGCGTCGACCTTGGCAGGGTCGGCAAGGTCGACATTATGCGCCAGCCTGACACGGTCATGCGCCGGAAAGGGAAAATTCGCAGGCGCGGCAGCGTGAGCGTTGGGCACATGGCAGATCGCGCCCTGCTCCAGCAGTTTCCCTACGACCGCGCCGCCAAGGGCACCGGTGCCGCCGGTCACCACGATATGTCTGCCGTCCAGTGTTTCCGTCATATTCGACCGCTCCGTCATTGCGCGCCGCCGATGCGGAAGGTCGCGCCTTTCGCGCGATCACTCAACCGAAATCTCGATGACGTAAGGTCGTCCAGTCGCCCGCGCGCGCCCAAGCGCGTCCGCCAAGCCGCCAGTGCCGGAAATCCGCTCGGCGGCAATGCCGTAGGCTTCGGCCAATTTGCAGAAATCCGGCGGTGCCGGGGAGACGCCGACCGGCTCGACGCCGACGTCGAGCATCGAGGTTTCGATCTCGCGGTAGCCACGATTGTTCCAGACGGCGAAGATCACCGGCGCCGCCGCGTCGAGCGCGGCGCCCAGTTCCGGCAGGGTGAACTGGAAGCCGCCGTCGCCGGTGAGGCAAACGACCGGCGCCTCAGGCCTGGCAAGGACGGCACCGATCGCCGCCGGCGGGCCATAGCCAAGCGCGCCGAAGCCGGTGGCGGCGTTGAACCAGCCGCCCGGCCGGTCATGATCGTAATAGAGGTTGGCGGCGTAGACCGGCTGGGTCGAATCGCCGACGATGATCGCGCCAGGCAGCGCATCGCGGATCGTCTCGACGGCGCGCAGTTGCGCCTGCATAGCCGGGCCGATCTCGGCAAAGGCCGCCTGCCGCGTCGCGGCGGCGCGAGCGGCGCCGTCGACCGATTGCGCCTGGCCCGTGCCGAGTTCGGCACGCAGCGCCTCGAGCGCTGCACCGCAATCGGCCTGGATCGAAATCCGGGCCGGCCGGCGGGCAAGCTGGTCGGCGCCGATGTCGATGCGGATCAGATTGGCAGGCAGGACAAAACCGCCGTCGCCATAGCCGTCATAGTCGGTCGGACCGAATTCGGTGCCGGCGGCAATGACCAGGTCGGCGCCGGCCATCAGCGCACGCACCGCCTTCAGGCTGGGGCTGGCCGGCACGCCAAGCGGATGGCGATAGAGCAGGCCGCGCGCATTGGCGGTCTGGACGACCGGCGCTCCCAACCTCTCGGCCAGGCGCTGCAACGGCGCTTCGGCAGCTTTGGCGCCGCCGCCGGCCAGGATAAGCGGCCGGCGGGCAGACGCGCATAGCCTTGCCGCCTCGGCAATCGCCGCTACATCCGGCTCGGGCGGCGCTGAATTCCGCAGCAGCGGCACGATGCCGTTGGCCGGCACGGTCATTACATCGGTCGGGATCTCAATATGCACCGGACCCGGACGCGAGGATGAGAACAGTGCAAAGGCGCGGGCGAGCACGCCGGGCAGTTCGCCGGGCTCGGTGACACGGTGCGAAAACAGCGCCACCTTCTCCATCATGCCGCGCTGGTCCGGCAGTTCATGCAGATGGCCAAGGCCTTTGCCCAGCGTCGGTGTGGCGTTGACGCCCGAGATTACCAGCATCGGCACCGAATCGGCGCGCGCCTGGCCCATGGCGGTGATGGTGTTGGTCAGCCCCGGCCCGGTGATGACGAAGACGATACCCGGCCTGCCGCTGGCGCGCGCATAGCCGTCAGCCATGAAGCCGGCGCCCTGCTCGTGGCGCGGCGTGACGTGACGGATCTTCGATCGCGCAAGCCCGCGATAGAGCTCGACCGTGTGTACGCCGGGAATGCCGAAGACGGTGTCGACGCCGTGCGCTTCGAGCAAGGTGATGAGCGCTTCGCCGATGGTCGTCATTGTCTTAGCACCGGGCGCGTGAGGCAGGTAGGGCCGCCCTCGCAGGCAATGCACAGGGCATCGGCCTCGAATGTCGAGACCGTACAGCCGGCGGCTTGCATGGCAGCCGCCGTCTTCGGAAAACCGGCAACGGCGATAACCTGGCGCGGCGCGGTCGGCAGCACGTTGAGGCTGAGCCCATTCGAGGCGAAGAATTCGTCGGCGTCGCCCTCGACCAGCCGAATGCCGCGTTCGCGCAGCATCTGGTGGAAGGCGACCGGCAGGAGGGGCGCATAGACCAGCGCCAGATCGTCTGCGAGCGGGCTGATCACCGACATCAGATGCAGGCAGGCCTCCTCGCCCTGCCAGAGCGGCAGGTCGAAGCCATAGACCTGGATGCCTTTGGGTGAAAGCAGGTTGGAGAGCTGCTGGATGCCGTGCTGATTGGTGCGCACGCCGCGGCCGATGGCCAGCGTGTTTGCATCCACCCACACGCAGTCGCCGCCCTCGACCTGGCCGGGAGCCTCGATTCGGCCGAGGACGGGGATGCCCATGCGCCCATAGGCTGCCTCGTGGAGGCTGGGCTCGGGCCGGCGCAGCGCCTTGCCCATGGCAAGGATGACCGCGCCATGATCGGTCATCAGCGAGGGATCGTGGGTAAAAACCGAATCGGCAAGCCGGTCGTCGGCGTCACTCAGCCATTCGATTTCGGCGCCTGAGGCCGAAATCAGCCTGGCCAGCGCATCATGCTGGACCGCCGCTTTTTGCGGATTGAAGCCGGGGCCATAGTGCCACTCCAGCGCTTCGGCCCGACGCATGGCGCCGGCAGCGGAGCGCATCAGCACGCGCTGCAGCGTCCCGGCCATCGACTGCGACCCGTATGCTTTGCCCACTAAATTCTCCTGAAACGCGCCTCTCCTGCCAATAGCCACTCGGCAGGCGGTGATCAATGGTCCAAAAAACTGCGGTTGACGGAGACAAGCGGAACGGTCCATCTTGAGAATCGGAACGCTGTCCAGTGACGGGTAATGGGTAAAAAATTCCAGCAAGGACTGCCTCGGCTGCTCCGCGGGGCACCGCGACGATGACAGCGCCGGCCACTGCCCTGAAGCATACGGCGCAGAACGGCGCTGCCGAAGCCATCCACGTCGAGAACCTGCACAAGAATTTCGGCAAGCTGCATGTATTGAAGGGCGTTTCGCTGTCGGCGCGCGATGGCGAGGTGATCGCCATCATTGGCGGCAGCGGCTCGGGCAAATCGACGCTGCTGCGCTGCATCAACTGCCTGGAGAACCCGACCAGCGGCATTATCCGGGTCAATGGCGAAGAGATAAAGCTGAAGGCCGACAGCTACGGCCACACCGTGCCCGCAGACCGCAAGCAGATCGAACGCATCCGCTCCAAGCTTGGCATGGTCTTCCAGAACTTCAATCTGTGGAGCCACATGACGTTGATCGAGAACGTCATCGAGGTTCCCGTGCATGTGCTCGGCGTCAAGCGCGATGTGGCGATCGGCGAGGCGGAAAAATTGCTCGCCCGCGTTGGCTTGGCCGAAAAACGCGACGTCTATCCTGCCTATCTGTCGGGCGGCCAACAGCAGCGCGCCGCGATCGCCAGGGCGCTGGCCATCAATCCGCGCGTCATGCTGTTCGATGAGCCGACTTCGGCGCTCGACCCGGAACTCGTCGGCGAGGTGCTGAAGGTGATCGGCGACCTGGCGCGCGAAGGCCGCACCATGGTGCTGGTCACCCATGAAATGAAGTTTGCCCGCGAGGTCGCGACGCACGTCGTTTACCTCCATAACGGGCTGGTCGAGGAAGAAGGGCCGCCGGAACAGATCTTCGGCGCACCTAAATCCGAAAGGCTGAAGCAGTTCATCCGCAACATCAGTTAAACTGTGGGCGGACGAAAACCGGGAACAACAACAAAACTGGGAGTCATGACGATGAAGATTATTCTCAAGACCTTTGCCGCAGCGCTGCTGGTTGGCGTTGCCGCCATGGGCGTGGCCAAGGCCGATCCGGTCAAGATCGGTGTCGCTGCCGAGCCCTATCCGCCGTTCACCTCGCCGGATGCTTCCGGCAAATGGGTCGGTTGGGAAATCGAATTCATCGACGCTGTCTGCGCCGAAGAGAAGCTCGACTGCGTCATCACGCCGGTCGCCTGGGACGGCATCATCCCGGCGTTGACGACCAAGAAGATCGACGTCATCGCCAGCTCGA
Organism: Mesorhizobium sp. M0768; assembly: GCF_040320195.1. Taxonomy (NCBI): domain Bacteria; kingdom Pseudomonadati; phylum Pseudomonadota; class Alphaproteobacteria; order Hyphomicrobiales; family Phyllobacteriaceae; genus Mesorhizobium; species Mesorhizobium sp. M0768. The sequence goes on from NZ_JAMYPD010000002.1 coordinate 340,616, forward strand.
TGTCGATCACCGACGAACGCAAGAAGACGATCGACTTCTCCGACAAATATTACAACACCCCGACTGCGATCATCGGGCCGAAGGACCAGAAGTTCGGCTCGACACCGGAGGACCTCAAGGGCAAGATCATCGGCGTCCAGGTCTCGACCGTACACGCCGACTACGCCAAGAAGCACTTCGCCGACGCGGCGGAAATCAAGGAATACCAGACCCAGGACGAGGCCAACCAGGATCTTGCCGCCGGCCGGGTCGACGCGGTGCAGGCCGATTCCATCGCCCTCGACGCCTTCCTGAAATCGGACCAGGGCAAGCAATGCTGCGATCTGAAAGGCATGGTCGCGCCGGATCTGGCCATTCTCGGGCCCGGCGTCGGCGCCGGCGTCCGCAAGGAAGACACCGAGTTGAAGGAAAAGATCAACGCCGGTATCAAGGCCATCCGCGCCAACGGCAAATATGACGAGATTTCGAAGAAGTACTTCGACTTTGATATTTACGGCTCCGACACGCAGTCGAACTGACGGCCTCATCCATGAGCGATTAACCACGCGGCCCCGATAGAGCCGCGTGGTTGGTCGAAATCCATCGACGCGAGCTTCCGCGGGCGGAAATCGCCGGCGGTTTTAGCGCCAGCAATTCGAGGGCGACGCTGATCGACGCATTTGTTCCGGCTTGGGCCGCCTCTGCCATCGCGCTTCTCTCGCCCGTGCCGCCGGGCTGGGGTGGAACGCTCATCGTCGGGCTGCTCCATACGATCGAGATTGCGGTCGGCGCCACCTGTCTCGGCCTTTTGATCGGCATCGGCGGCGCCTCCGGCAAGCTGTATGGTGGTCCGGTGGTGCGCGATCTCCTGGCAGTCTATACGACCGTCGTGCGCGCCGTGCCGGAGCTGGTGCTGATCCTTCTGCTCTATTACGCCGGCACCGACCTGATCAATCAGATGCTGACGGCAACGGGCTATCAGCGTATGGACATTAGCGGGCTGGCCGCCGGCATTGCCGTGCTCGGCTTCGTCCAGGGCGCCTATTCGACCGAGGTGATCCGCGGCGCGATCCTCGCCATTCCGCAGGGCCAGATCGAAGCCGCGCGCGCCTATGGCATGTCTCCCGGCCTGCTGCTGCGGCGCATCACGCTGCCGGCGATGCTGCCCTTCGCCATACCCGGCCTTGCCAATCTCTGGCTGATCGCCACCAAGGACACAGCCCTGCTGGCGGTCGTCGGCTTTTTCGAGCTGACATTGGCGACACGGCAGGCGGCCGGCGTGACCAAAGCCTATCTGACATTCTTTATCGCCGCCGGCGCGATCTACCTTCTGTTGACGCTGGTTTCGAACCTGATCATCGGCCGCATCGAGACATGGGCCCGCCGCGGCATGCCGTCGCTCAAGGAGGCCCGGTGATGGCTGGCCCGGCGATGACTGGCGAAGCGGCCGTCGAGATAGCCGCACGCGCTTCGCTGTGGCTGAAGCCGCATCGTATCGCGCTGATCCTGATCGCGCTGGGGCTGGTTTTGGCGGCGACCGTCTTCATGCGCTGGGACTGGCTGCCGAAATATTACGGGATGGGATTGCTCGGCATCTGGCGCGCGCTGTGGATTCTTGCCGTCACCTGCACGCTGGGCTTCCTGCTCGCCATGCCGCTCGGACTGGCACAAGCCGCAGGCTCTTTCTGGTTCGCGGCGCCCGCCAAGGCCTTCTGCACGGTCATCAGGGGAACGCCGCTGCTGCTGCAGCTCTGGTTGCTCTATTACGGGCTGGGCTCGCTGTTTCCACAATATCCATGGATTCGCGAGTCCTGGATGTGGCCCTATCTGAGGCAGGCATGGCCCTATGGCGTGCTCGGGCTGACGCTGTCCTTCGCCGGCTATGAGGGCGAGGTGATGCGAGGCGCTTTTGCCGGCGTACCGAAAGGCCAATTGGAAGCCGCCCGCGCCTTCGGCATGAGCCGCTGGAGGATTTTCCGGCGAATCTGGCTGCCGCAGGCCTTCTACCGCGCGCTGCCGACACTGACGGGCGAAATCGTGCTGCAGCTGAAATCGACGCCGCTGGTGGCGACCATCAGCGTGATCGACATATTCGCCGTCTCTTCAAAGGTGCGTCAGGATACCTACCTCACCTATGAACCCTTGCTGCTCCTGGCGTTGATCTATATGGCGATCACCGGCATCCTCGTCTTCACCCTGGGCAAGATCGAGGCGCGGATTCCGAACAAGATCGGTTAGCGAATAGGGAGTAGTGAATAGCGAATAGTTTTGCTGATTTCCCTACTCGCTACTCCCTATTCGCTACTCGCTGAAATTTCAGGGCAGCTACGATGCAACTCAGTCTCGACCAGGCGACAGGGCTGTGCCGGATGGCCGCACTTGGCGCTGGCGCCAACGAAGAGGCGGCGCAGTCGCTGGCTGCCTCGATCGTCGCGGCCGAGGCGGAAGGACTGTCGACCGTTGGGCTGTCGCACTTCATCGATTATCTCGAAGCGCTGGAAGCCGGCCGCATCGACGGCAACGCCGATCCGGTGATCACCAGGCCGGCGCTCGCAGTCTATCTCTCCGATGCGCGCGGCGGACTGGCGCATACCGGTTTCGACCGCACGATCGATGAACTCGCCAAGGCGGCGCGGCTGTTCGGCGTCGCGATTTTTTCGCAGAAGAATGCCTATACGTGCGGCGCGCTCGGCTATTTCACCGGAAGGCTGGCCGCGCAGGGATTGGTGTCGTTCGCCGCCACCAACGGCCCGGCCGTGCTTGCCGGCTCGGGCTCGGTCAAGCCGGTCTACTGCACCAACCCGATGTCCTTTGCGGCACCCGCCGCGGACGGGGCGGCGCTGGTCATCGACCAATCGTCGAGCGCCACCGCCTTCGTCAACATCCGCAAGGCGGCCGAGGACGGCAAGAAGATACCCGAAGGCTGGGCACTGGATGCGAGCGGCAATCCGACCACGGACCCGGCAGCTGCAATGAAGGGCGCCATGCTTGCCTTCGGCGGCCAGCGCGGCGCCAACATCGCGCTGATGGTCGAGGTGCTGGCTGCGGGCCTGTCGGGCGCCAACTGGTCGCTCGATGCGCCATGGTTCAGCGGCGGGCCGGACAGTCCGGGGACCGGCCTGTTCGTGCTTGCCGTCGAGCCCAAGCTGCTCGATCCGGACTTCGAAAAGCGGATGAAGGATCAACTCGACCGGCTGCGGCGGCGCTATGGCGTGCATGTGCCGGGGCGTGCCCGGGCCGAGGCCGCGGAGAAGGCGGCGGCGCGCGGCATAAGCGCGCCGAAAGCCGTGGTGCAGCGCATTTCCGAATTCGCCGCCCGCTATTCGTCCTGAAGAAATTCGTTTGTCCGATGAGCGGCTGAGAACGCCGGCCGATCCGGCAGCGCGAGCCTACTTCCCGCAATAATGATCGTTGATGACGTTCGCCGCATTCGCGTCCGGCCCTACCCTGTTGTAGGAGCAGGGTTCGGCGGCCGTCGTGAACAGGTGGTTGTCATAGTAGCGCGGGCCACCGAACAGAATGTCGATGATGTTGCCGTTGGCCGGAACGTAGCGTTCGGGTTGAGCTTGGTGGTGATGCCGGTTTGCCGCGAATGCCGAGGCACCAATGCTGCAGCCTGTTGCGAAAGCCAGAGCGAAGATCGCAACGCGTTTTGTCGTCATCGGCAATATCCTCCATTCGGAATCAAACCATACATCCTAAAATCGCCGGCCGGAACAAAGGTTCCTGTCCCGAATGGAGTTACCCTAAAGCCCGGCGTCGGCGGGTTTTCTGCCGTTTCCAACGGATACTGGAAATCATGCTTCAACAATGCCGGGCGACCGATGGTCACCCTTTGCCTTTGGCGCGAAACCGACTATGAAACGGCTTCAACCAAGCCATCTGGATAGCCGCCGGAGCCAGCCATGACCGAAATCCTGCAGACCCCAAAGCTCGTGGTCGTGTTCGGCGGCTCCGGCTTTGTCGGTCGTCATGTCGTGCGGGCGCTGGCCAAGCGCGGCTACCGCATCCGGGTTGCCTGCCGTCGGCCCGATCTCGCCGGCCACCTGCAGCCGCTCGGCAATGTCGGGCAGATCCAGCCGGTGCAAGCCAATGTCCGGGTGCGCTGGTCGGTCGACCGCGCCGTGCAAGGCGCGGACCATGTCGTCAATCTGGTGGCGATCGCGCATGAGGCCGGCCGGCAGAAATTCACTGCCGTCCACGAGTTCGGCGCGCGGGCTGTCGCTGAAGCGGCGCGCGCCGTCGGCGCCGGCCTCACCCATATCTCGGCTCTGGGTGCGGATCTCCACGCGCAATCGGACTACGCGCGTACCAAGGCGCTCGGCGAAAAGGCCGTTCTTGAGACGGTCCAGGACGCCGTGATCTTTCGGCCATCGATCAATTTCGGGCCGGAGGACGGTTTCTTCAACCGCTTTGCAAACATGGCTCGCTTTTCCCCAGTGCTGCCGCTGATCGGCGGCGGGCAGACGAAATTCCAGCCGGTCTATGTCGGCGACGTCGCCGAAGCGGTGGCACACTCGGTCGACGGCAAGGTCCAGGGCGGCCGGATCTATGAACTCGGCGGGCCGCAGGTGCTTAGCTTCAAGGAATGCATGCAAGAGCTGCTTGTCATCATCGAACGCAAGCGGTTTTTGCTGCCCGTGCCATGGTGGCTGGCGAACTTCCAGGCATCAATTCTCGGGCTGCTGCCCAATCCGTTGTTGACCAAGGACCAGGTCCTGCTGTTGCGCCAGCACAATGTGGTGTCGGATGCCGCCGTCAAGGACAACAGGACGCTCGCCGGCCTCGGTATCCAGCCGCGGTCGATCGGAACCATCCTGCCCAGCTATCTCTGGCGCTACCGCGCCGCCGGCCAGTTCCAACGCAAGACCGCCGCATAACACGAACGGACGTCGGGTTGCCTACGCCGCGCGCCTGGTAACCTGCATAGGCAGCCCGCCTTGCGGCTGCGTCGTCAGCTTCTGCACCGGCCAGGGGCGGGTTTGCGCGGTGGTATCGAAACGATAGCGCGACAGCATGATCGCCAACGCGATGATTGCCTCCTGCATGGCAAAGCTGGCGCCGATGCAGACGCGAGGCCCGGCGCCGAACGGCAAATACTGGAAACGGTCGATCTTCTCGCGGTTTCCCGGATGGAAGCGTTCCGGCATGAAGGCGTCGGGCCTGTCCCACAGCTTGCGATGGCGGTGGACGACCCACGGCATCACCAGCACCGCGGCACGTCGCGGTATGTAGAGGCCGTTCCAGGTTTCGGGCTCGATCGGTTCGCGGTTGATCGATGGCGCCGGCGGATAGAGCCTGAGCGCCTCTTCGAAGGCGGCACGGGTGAGCGGCATAGCGTCGAGCCATTTCGTCGGGTCGGGCTCACGCGCCAGCACGGCATCGATCTCGTGCTCGATCTTTTCGCGCTCCCACGGCGCTTCGGCAAGGCAGTAGAGCGTCCAGCCGAGCGCCCTGGCCGTAGTCTCGTGGCCGGCGCCGATAAAGGTGATGATGTTGTCCTCGACCTCGGCCCGGGTCAGCCCGCCCGGTCCCTCCGCTTTCAACAGCAGCGTGAGAAAATCCTGCGGCACCGTGTCCGGATCACGCTTCAACCGCGCCTCGCGCATCTGCACCGTGTCGGTAACGATCTTGCGGAAGTAGGCCATGGTCCTGCGGCCGCGGATGCGGGTCAGGCGCGGCAGCCAGTCGGGCGCACGCAAAAGGTCGAGCGGATCGACCCGGCCCATCGTCTCGAACAGGCGATCGATCTCCTTGGCGAAGCTACCGGGCTCGCCCGATATCTCGCCCGAAAACAGCGTCTCGGCCAGGATATCGAAGGTGAGCAGCGTCATGTCGTGGGCGATATCCGACGTGCCACCTTGCTCGTAACGGGTGACGAATTCGAGCGTGCGTTTCAGCATCGGCTCGGCGAAGCCGAAGATGTGGCGCGGCGTGAACACCGGTGCCATCGCCTTGCGCGAACGCCGCCACACTTCGCCCTCGGCGGTCAGCAGCCCGTCGCGCAAGATCGGCCGCAGGATCAACTGGCGCACCGTGGCCATCTTGTAGTTCTTGGCGTTGTCGACAAGCACATGGCGGATGAGGCCGGGATCGTTGGCGATGACCAGCGGTCCCCCGACGCCGTTCACCGAAATCCAGGGCTCGTTGTAGGTCGCCTCACCCCACAGTTCGAGCGGATTGCGGTAGACGATGCGGATCATCTCCAGCGTTGAAGGCGGCGCGGTGCGCGGCTTCGGCGCCGGCGGGACGAAGGGGACGGGCTGACTGTCCATGGCTTGCTCCGCTGACACCTCAATGTAGTGGCGGGCAAGGCAGGCGTCCATGTGACCGGACGACAAGGTGATGCATCCGCTCTCTGGAATGTGACCCGGGCACCGGAAAGTGCCTGCTTGCTGTGTCCGGCTGCGTGTCTTAGGTGGCAGCACCACAGATGTCAGAACCGGCGGGAGCCTGCCTTGAAGCACCAGTTGAACGTCATCATCGGCAGCACGCGGCCGGGCCGCGCCGGACCCGCTTTCGCAAAGTGGCTGGAGAGCTTTGCGCGCGAGCATGGCAAATTCGAGCCGGTGCTCACTGACATCGCCGCATTCAACCTGCCGGTGCTGGACGAGCCGCATCATCCGAGACTCGGCAAATACGAAAACAGCCACACGAAAGCCTGGTCGAAAGCAATCGACGCAGCCGACGCATTCGTCTTCGTGGCGCCGGAGTACAATTATTTCACCGCTCCCGCGATCGTCAACGCGGTCGACTACCTGCTCAGGGAATGGCGATACAAGCCGGCCGCCATCCTCAGCTACGGCGGTGTCTCCGGCGGTTTGCGAGCGGCGCAGGCGGTCAAACCGTTGCTGACCGCCGTCGGTGTCATGCCGATTCCGGAAGGCGTGGCGCTGCCGATGTACCAGAAGCTGCTCGACGAGACCGGCGCCTTCCTGCCCAGCGAGCAGGTGCTCGGCGGGGCCAGGACCATGCTGGACGAGCTGTTCCGCTGGAGCGAAGCGCTGAGGCCGATGCGCGCCAGCTAACAACGCGAACGGCCGAACTGGCCGATGCCATAACTTGCTCATGCCATAAAGAGATGGAATGCTCCGGCAAATGACCGGGCCGGGGCGGTTCGATTTGCGTTTTCTGTTTGCCTTGCTGCTGATCCTCTCGACGGCCTCCGCTGCAATGGCGGAGCGGCGCGCTGCGCTGGTCATCGCCGAGAACGACTACCGGCTGATCCGGCCGCTCGCCAATCCCGTCAATGACGGCGAGATCATGGAAACTGTGCTGAGGAAGCTCGGTTTCGAGGTCTTCCTCGAAACCAACCGCGACCTGCGGCGCATGCGCCGGGCGCTTGACGATTTCCGCGAGGATGCCAAAGGCGCCGACGTGGCACTGGTGTTCTTCTCCGGCCACGGCGTCGAGATAGCCGGCGAGAATCGGCTCCTGCCGGTCGATGCAGACGCGTCGTCGCTCGCTACGCTGGAACGGACCAGCCTGCCGCTGGAGGAGATCCGCGCGACCGTCGCCGCCACCAGCAAGGTCGGACTGATCGTGCTCGATGCCTGCCGCAGCGATCCGTTTGCGGCTACGGGCGGCGAAGGCCGCGGCGCAGCGGCGCTGGTAAAAGAGGTCAGCGACAAGGTCCGGCCGGGTCTTGGCCGCATCGGGCGGGCAGAAAACATCCTGTTTGCCTTCTCGGCGGCGCCCGGCGAGACCGCCGCGGATGGGACGGACCAGAATTCGCCGTTTACCGCGGCGCTGACGAAATACCTCGGCACCGAAGGTCTCGAGATCCGCTCCGTGCTGACGCTCGTGCAGCAGGAGGTTTACGACCTCTCGCGCGGCAAGCAATTGCCCTATGTCGAGAGCGGCCTGCCGCAGCTGTTCTTTGCCGCCTCGGCCAAGGAGAAATTGCCGGAACGCGAACGCCTGTTGCTGGCCATGGCCGAGGTGACGCCTCAGATGCGCGGCGAAGTGGAGAAGATCGCCAGCGACGCCGACATGCCGCTGGCACCGCTCTATGGCGCGTTGATCAGTTCCGATGCCGGCCACCTCTCCGCGGACAGTCTGAACGCCAGGCTGCGTGAGGCAGCCGACGCCTTCGTCAAGGTGCGGAGCGAAATGCAGACGCTTGGCTCCGACGATCTGCGGGTGGCAGCGTTGCGCCGGCAGGCCGAAGAGCAGCTTTCGCTGGGAGCGTTCGATGCCGCGCGTAAAAAGCTCGCCGAGGCAGCCGAGATCGACAATGTCTCGCGCAACGCGCTGAAGGCCAATTTCGTCAGCCGCACGCTCTCCGAGGCCGCAACGCGCTATCTGTCCGGCGGGGCCGCGCGCGCCGACCTCGACTACGCCACAGCCATCAGGGACTATGAGTCCGTGCTGGCGCTTTATGGCGAAGCCGGACAGGTGATACTGCCGCTCGACGACGCCGACCGCTTGATTCGCACGCTGGACGAGCTCGGCAAGCTCTATACCACGGTCGGCAATATCGATGCGGCTGGCCGTGCCTTCGAGGCGCTGCAAGCCGATCTCGAGCGGCGGTCGCATCATGAAACCGATCCCAACGTGAAGCGCGACTTCGCCGTCAGCCACGTCAAGCTCGGCAACGTGCGGATGGCGCAAGGCAATCTGCCGTCAGCGCTGCAGAATTATGAGACCGCCAAGACCATTCTGCAGGGCTTGACCGAGGCAGAACCAGACAATCTGGAGTGGTTCGGCGACCTCGCCATGGCCGACGACAAGATCGGCAACGTATTGGCGACGCAAGGCGATCTGGCCGGCGCCGCAGAGGTCTACCAGGAAAGCCTGTCGATCAAGAAGCAGCTCGCCGCCGGAGAGCCGGACCGTGCCGAACTGCAGCGCGACCTGACCATCACCTACGATGAGATCGGTCACCTTGCCCATATCGCAGGCCAACTGGACAACGCACAGGCGGCCTATGAAGAGAGCCTGAAGGTGCGGCTGGCGCTGGCGGCGGACAAACCGGGAGACGCCGACCGGCAGCGTGACGTCTCGGTCAGCCACGATACGATAGGCGACCTGCTGCGCGAACGCGGCGACGCCGCCGGGGCGCTGGCGGCCTACAAGGAAGGTCTGGCGATCGTCAAGCAACTGGCGAAACGCGATCCGGACGACACCGAGTTGAAGCGCGACCTGTCGGTCGGCAACGCCAAGATCGGCAATGCTCTGAGCGACCAGCAGAATTGGCCGGCGGCACTTTCGGCTTATCGTGAGGCACTTTCGCAGGCCAGCGCGCTCGCCGCCGGCGACCCGAACAACACCGAATGGCAGCGCGACCTTTCCGTGTGCATCGAGAAAGTCGCCGGCGTCCTGGCGATACAGGGCGACCACAAAGGCGCGCTGAAAGCCTATCTGGACAGCTACGCGATTGCGCAGAGGCTGGCCAAGCTCGATCCCGCCAATTCCGACTGGCAGCGGGACTTGTCGATAACGCTGTCCGAAGTCGCCACGCTGCGCCTCAGGCAGCGCGACGTCAGGGGCGCCCGGCAAGCCCTTCAGGACAGTCTGGCCATTCGCGAGAAACTTGCCCGGTCCGATCCGGACAACGCCACCTGGCAGCGCGACCTGGTGGTCGCCTATATCGACTACGCCCAAGTCGCAAAGGACCCGAAGGCTGTGCTTTCCAAGGCGCTCGACATGACGCTCGAGCTCGACCGGAGCGGGCGGTTGGCACCGCGCCACAAGTTCATGATCAAGTTTTTACGTGAGCGGCTGGCCAGGATCGAAGCCAGGCGCCGATAGCCTGCTCACGCGATGGTCATTCCGTTCCGAAATGCCTGCAAACCTTGGAAAAACCGCCTTTTGCGCCTATATCTACGACATTAGAAATGCGCGATTCGAAGCCGATTTTTCGCGCTCTGCACACGGCATCAATCAGACAGGTTTTCATGAGCGACCAGACCGACATCGCCAACGGCGTTGAAGCCGAATACGGCGCCGATTCCATCAAGGTTTTGAAGGGCTTGGATGCCGTTCGCAAGCGGCCGGGCATGTATATCGGCGATACCGACGACGGCTCGGGCCTGCACCACATGGTCTATGAGGTGGTCGACAACGCCATCGACGAAGCACTGGCCGGCCATGCCGACCTGGTGACGGTGACGCTCAATCCGGACGGATCGGTGACGGTCATCGACAATGGCCGCGGCATTCCGACCGATATCCACACCGGCGAAGGCATTTCAGCGGCCGAAGTGATCATGACGCAGCTGCATGCCGGCGGCAAGTTCGACCAGAACTCCTACAAGGTCTCAGGCGGCCTGCACGGCGTCGGCGTGTCGGTCGTCAACGCCCTGTCGGCCTGGCTGAAACTGAAGATCCGCCGCAACGGCCAGATCTACGAGATGAGTTTCACGCATGGCAATGCCGACGCGCCGCTGCGCATCACCGGCAGTTATGAACAAGACAAGGTCCCCGGCACCTATGAAGGGCGCAGCGGCAGCGAAATCACGTTTTTGCCGTCGTCCGAGACTTTCACCATGGTCGAATTCGACTACGGTACGCTGGAGCATCGGCTGCGCGAGCTCGCCTTCCTGAACTCCGGCGTGCGCATCGTTTTGACCGATGCCCGCCATGCCGACATCGTGCGCCATGAACTGCACTACGATGGCGGGCTGGAAGAGTTCGTCCGATATCTCGACCGGACGAAGAAGCCGTTGCTCGACAAGCCGATCTCGATCCGCGCCGAGCGCGACGGCATCACGGTTGAAGTCGCCATGTGGTGGAATGACAGCTACCACGAGAACGTGCTGGCCTTCACCAACAACATCCCGCAACGCGACGGCGGCACGCATCTGGCAGGCTTCCGCGGTGCGCTGACGCGCCAGATAACCGGCTATGGCGACTCCTCGGGCCTGACCAAGAAGGAAAAAGTGGCGCTGATCGGCGATGATTGCCGCGAAGGGCTGACCGCGGTGCTGTCGGTCAAGGTTCCCGACCCGAAATTCTCCTCGCAGACCAAGGACAAGCTGGTGTCGTCCGAGGTCCGCCCGGTGGTCGAAGGGCTTGTCAACGAAGCGCTCGGCACCTGGCTCGAGGAGCACCCGACCGAGGGCAAGGCGGTCATCGAGAAGGTCATCCAGGCCGCTGCCGCGCGCGAAGCCGCGCGCAAGGCACGCGACATCACCCGCAAGAGTTCGCTCGGCGTCACCTCGCTGCCCGGCAAGCTGGCCGATTGCCAGGAGCGCGATCCGGCGAAATCCGAGATCTTTATCGTCGAGGGCGACAGCGCCGGCGGCTCGGCCAAGGGCGGCCGTTCGCGCCAGAACCAGGCCATTCTTCCGCTGCGCGGCAAGATCCTCAATGTCGAGCGCGCCCGCTTCGACCGCATGCTCGGCTCCGACATGATCGGCACGCTGATCACCGCGCTCGGCACCTCGATCGGCAAGGACGAGTTCAACGCCGACAAGCTGCGCTACCACAAGATCATCCTGATGACCGACGCCGATGTCGACGGCGCCCACATCCGCACCTTGCTGCTGACCTTCTTCTTCCGGCAGATGCCGGAACTGATCGAACGCGGGCATCTCTACATCGCGCAGCCGCCGCTCTACAAGGTGACGCGCGGGAAGAGCTCGCAATACATCAAGGACGAAGCCGCCTTCGAGGAATTCCTGATCGGCTCCGGGCTGGAAGAAGCGTCGCTTGCGCTCAGCACAGGCGAGGTGCGGGCTGGACAGGACCTGCGCAGCGCCATCGACGACGCCTTGGCTGTCCGCCAGCTCATCAACGGATTGCACACGCGCTATAACAGAGGCGTGGTCGAGCAGGCAGCGATTGCCGGCGCGCTCAACCCGGAGATCTTCACCGACCTCCGCCGCGCCAACGAAACGGCCGAGCGTGTTGCCCGTCGTCTCGACATTATCGCCGAGGACACCGAGCGCGGCTGGATCGGCCGCATGTCGACCTCGAACGAGGGCATTGGCGGCTATGTCTTCGAGCGAACGGTGCGCAGCGTCAAGGAGTTCGCGCATCTCGACCTGGCATTGATCAATTCCGCCGACGCACGCCAGCTCGACCGCTATGCGCCGCGCCTGGCGGAAATCTACGGCGAGCCGCCGGTGCTGCGCCGCAAGGATGTCTCGGAAACCATTTCGGGGCCGCTGGCACTGCTCAATGCCGTGTTTGCCACCGGCCGCAAGGGCCTGACCATGCAGCGCTACAAGGGCCTTGGCGAAATGAACGCCGAGCAGCTCTGGGAAACGACGCTCGACCCGAATGTGCGCTCGCTGTTACAGGTCAAGGTCAATGACGCGACTGATGCGGACAGCTTGTTTTCACGGCTGATGGGCGACGAGGTCGAGCCAAGGCGCGAATTCATCCAGGAAAACGCGCTGTCGGTTGCCAATCTGGACATCTGAGCCGCCATCCAGATACCCAGCCAGCAGGCATGAAGTGTATTGGTGCGCCTTGGCGCACCAATACGACTGCTGCAACGCAACAAAGATCATCAGGACCGCCGGAACGGAAAGGCTTTCAAGGCATTGTAGTTGATCACAATCGCCGCAGGAGGCATCCATGGGACGTGGCATTTTGCTCTGGCTTCTCGGAGTCCCAATTCCGATCATTATTCTGATCATGCTGTTCGCACGGTAGGGAGGCTTCGATGCAGTCCACCGTAACAGCTGTCGACGTTTCCGCCCCGACGGAATCCGCTTCCACTGCTGTCAGCTGGGGGCCAATCGTCGCCGGCGCCTTTGCTGCGTCAACGCTTACCTTCATCTTGATGCTGCTCGGCTCCGGGCTTGGGCTGAGCATGGTGTCGCCATGGTCCGGCTCGGGTGCGTCAGTCACCACTTTCGCCGTTTCCACCGCCGTCTGGCTGATCGTCGTGCAGTGGCTGTCGTCGGCCCTGGGCGGCTACCTCGCCGGACGCCTGCGCACCAAATGGGTCGGCATCCACACCGATGAAGTCTTCTTCCGCGATACCGCTCACGGCTTCCTGGCCTGGGCGCTGGCGACGCTGCTCGTCGCCGGCGTGCTCGGCACGGCGCTTTCGGCCGCGATAGGTACCGGTGTCCAGGCTGCTTCGACTGTGGCATCGGGCGCGGCAATGGGCGCTTCGGCAGGTGCTGCTGCAAACGCGGGTAGCGCCTCGACCGACAACGCCACATGGTATTTCGTCGATACGCTGTTCCGCCCGGCCGATCCGGCAAGGCTCGCTGCCGCCAACCCGGAGAGCGACGCCGCGGCAACGGCGCAGGCATCGCGCATTCTAGTCGCGAGTGCCGCAGCAGGCGAAATATCGGCCGACGACAAGACCTATCTGTCGCGGCTGGTGGCCGCCCGCACAGGCCTGTCCGAAGCGGATGCCACCGCTCGCGTCGATGCGGTAATCGCCCGAGCGCAGGACGCCAAGGTCAAGGCCCAGCAGGCGGCCGACACCGCCAGAAAGGCAGGCGCGACCTTCTCGTTGATTGGCGCGCTGTCGCTGGTCGTCGGGGCCTTCATTGCCAGCGCGGCTGCAGCACTTGGCGGCAGGCAGCGCGACGACGAGGAAGCGATTTTCCTGACCAATCGTTGATCGGTGACTAAGCGAACTCGGTCCGCTTCGGGAAGATTACGCCCGAAGGGGACCTTGCTTTGAACTGCCGCCGCGCATTGCTTGCCGCCTACAGCTCAGCTTCCAGTTTGCGGCCGAGATCGACCGCATCGCGCAGCACGGCAAGGTGCGAGCGCGGCTGTACGCCGGCCGGCGCGTCGACCTCGACGCCGCTCGCCGTCAGCGACCAGTAGAGCCTGTGCGTGAAGACGCGGCCGCCCGAGCCGCGCAGCTCGACCTGGATGTTTTCCACGCCGGGACCAAAATTTTCCGTCATCCGCCCTGAAATCGGGTCGCCGGTCAGCCAGCCATTGCCCCTGTCGAAAATATTGGTCCAGCGTGTCGCGGCAAACACCGCGCCATGATGCACCGCCCGCTGCGGCTTGCCGGAATGGCTGCGCCCTTCCTGGTAGAGCATGGTCCCGCTCGCCGCCCTGTCGGCGATCGGCGGGCATGCCGAAAACAGGCGCTCGGCGATGCCGCGCCTGAATTCGGCGAGGTTGTAGGTCACCAGAAACTCGCTGTGGGTCAGCGGACTGCCGAGCGTGACGAAATCGCTGATCTTCCACGGCAGCGGATGATCGGCGTCGCCGACGCGAAGCTGCCGGTAGAGCTCCCATTGGCTGCGCCGGAATGCGGGGAGGTCATCGAGGCTGTCGGGCCAAGCGGAGGCATCGGCGGCCAGCGTCGCCTTGTCGACGGCGTGGATCGCCTTCAGCCTCGCTTTGTCGCGAATGGCTTCCAACTTTCTAGGCCTGAAATCGGCCCACAATATCTGCAAGAGATCATAGGCGATGATCGACCCGAGGCTGTGCGAGACCAGCACGATGCGGTCATAGGCATCGTCCATCATGAGACGCTTCAGCAGCTTGAGGCCACGCTCGCGGACCAGCGCCCGCTTCTCGACCGTTGCCGCTTCGGCCCGCACATAGGCGGCGACGTCGCCGAAATAAGGCAAGCCAAACTGGTCCACCGACCAGATGACGAACGACGCCAGAACCGTGACAAGCACACCGGTCGTGCAGGAGATGTAGCCTTGCCAGGTCGACGTTGCGAGCGCCAGCGCCGCGCCGAGGACGACGATGGTGGCCAAAAGCGTGACGACATAGAGTTTGAGCACATCGCGCGGAATATCGGCCGGCTTGCGCCAGAGCAGGGTCGTCACCCAGGCAGCAAGGCGGCTTCGGGTCGTGCCCTGGGTGATGTCGGCCCAGTAAAGCTCGTAGAAATCGGTGCGGCGGCCATCGACATCATAGGGCGTGGTGATCCGGCGGAGTTCGTGCGAATTGGTCCGGCTGTCGGGCGTGATCCAGCTCTGGTTGATCTTCGCACCCATCGGGTCGGCCGGATCGGGGACATGGGCATAGAACGGTGCACGGGCCGGATCGTGGCTCCATACGGCCTGGACAAACTCCCTCAACGTGTCCATGGGCCGCTGCTCGCCCATGCCGTGCACGACCACTACCGCCTGGCTGCGCTTGCGTGGCGCCTTCTCTGCTGCGGTCAGATCGGCGGCCGGCGATGCAGCAGAACCAGGGTCGGGCACCAGCACCTCCACGATGACGCCGTTAGCAAGACGACGGGTCGGCATCGTAGCTTCAGAACCGGTAACAGCCAAGAAAAAGCCCGGTGCGGAGCCGGGCTGTATTCGACGATCGGCAGTGAGTTGGCAGCGACGCCGTTTCAGTGATCCATAGCTTTGACGATCTCCTCGGTCATCTTCTTGGCGTCGCCGAGCAGCATCATGGTGCCGTCCTTGTAGAAAAGCGTGTTGTCGATGCCGGCATAACCGGAGCCGAGCGAGCGCTTGACGAACAAGCAAGTGCGCGCCTTGTCGACGTCGAGGATTGGCATGCCGTAGATAGGTGAGGACTTGTCGTCACGAGCCGAGGGATTGGTGACGTCATTGGCCCCGATGACATAGGCGACGTCGGCCTGCGCGAACTCAGAGTTGATGTCCTCCAGCTCGAACACTTCGTCATAAGGCACGTTGGCTTCGGCCAAGAGCACGTTCATGTGGCCGGGCATGCGGCCGGCAACCGGGTGGATGGCGTATTTGACGTCGACGCCGTTGGCCTTGAGCTTGCCGGCCATCTCGCGCAGCGCGTGCTGCGCCTGGGCGACGGCCATGCCGTAGCCCGGCACGATGATGACCTTTTGCGCATTCATCATCAGATAGGCGGCATCCTCGGCCGAGCCCTGCTTGACCGTGCGCTCGATGCCGTCATTGGCAATGGCTGATGTCTCGCCGCCGAAGCCGCCGAGGATGACCGAGATGAAGCTCCGGTTCATGCCTTTGCACATGATGTAAGACAGGATGGCGCCCGACGAGCCGACCAGCGCGCCGGTGATGATCAGCGCCAGATTGCCGAGCGTGAAGCCCAGGGCGGCGGCGGCCCAGCCCGAATAGGAATTCAGCATCGATACGACCACCGGCATATCGGCGCCACCAATCGGGATGATGAGAAGCACACCCAGCACCAGCGAGGCGGCAACGATCAGCCAGAACACCACCTTGGACTCGGCGGTGACGAGCAGCACGATCAGCACGATCAGCGCAATGCCCAGGGCCGCGTTGATGAAGTGGCGGCCACCGATCATGATCGGCTTGCCCGACATGCGGCCGTCGAGCTTCAAAAAGGCGATGACCGAGCCGGTGAAGGTGATGGCACCTATGGCAACGCCGAGGCTCATCTCGATCAGTGCCTGGGCATGAATATCGGCGACGGTGCCGATGCCGAAGCTTTCCGGTGCGTAGATGGCGGCGGCCGCCACCATGACCGCGGCAAGACCGACCAGCGAGTGGAAGGCGGCGACCAGCTGCGGCATCGAGGTCATGGCAATGCGCCGTGCCGTGACCGCACCGGCCGAGCCGCCTATCAGCAGCCCGAGCACTATGAGGCCGAAGCGCCCGGCCGAAGGGGTCGCCAGCGCCAGCGTCGTGGCGATGGCGATGCCCATGCCGATCATGCCGTACATGTTGCCCTGGCGGCTGGTGGTCGGATGCGACAGGCCGCGCAATGCCAGGATGAACAGGATGCCGGAGACCAGATAGAGAAAGGAGGCGAAGTTGGCGTTCATAGCGGCCTACTTTTCCTTCTTCTTGTACATGGCCAGCATGCGCTGGGTGACGAGGAAGCCGCCGAAGATGTTGACCGATACCAGCATCAGCGCAACGAAGCCGAAGCCGGTGGCAAGCCCTGAGGCCGAGATGCCGACGGCCAGCAGCGCGCCGACGACGATGACGGAGGAAATGGCGTTGGTGACCGCCATCAGCGGCGTGTGCAGTGCCGGCGTGACGGACCACACGACGTAGTAGCCGACGAAGATCGCCAGGACAAAGATGGCGAAGCGAAAGACGAAGGGATCGATGGCACCGCCGGACAGCGCGTGAGCGGCGTCACCCGCCGCCTCGGTGCCGGGCGCGGCCGCCAGGTTCTGCACCGCGAGCCGCACGGCAGCTGTCGCCTGGTCGAGCTGGTCGAGGGCTTTCTGCAGGGTCTGGTCCATCACGCGATCCCTCCGGTGGTCTTGGGCTTCCTCGAAGCGGCCGTTTTCTTCGCAGCCGGCTTCGCCGAAGCCTCGGCAACCATCGTCCTGGCCGGAATGGCCGGTGGCTCGACATATTGGCCCTTTGGCGGCTCCTGCTCAGCCTTTGCGAAAGCCGGATGCACGATCTTGCCAGCATCGGTCAGCATCGTCGCCTTGACCAGTTCGTCATCGTGATTGATGGCAAGCGTCTTCGCCGCCTTGTCGACCAGCGTCTCGAGGAAGGCATAGAGGTTCCTGGCATAGAGAAGCGAAGCGGAGGCGGCGACGCGACCGGGAACATTGAGATGGCCGACGATCTTTACCCCGTTGGCGGTGGTCACCACCTTGCCGGCTTCGGCGCCCTCGACATTGCCGCCGCGCTCGACCGCGAGGTCGACGATCACAGAGCCGGGTTTCATCGAGGCGACCATCGCCGCCGAGACCAGCTTCGGCGCCGGACGGCCGGGGATCAGCGCCGTGGTGATAACGATGTCCTGCTTGGCGATGTGCTCGGCGGTCAGCGCCGCCTGCTTGGCCTGGTATTCCTTCGACATTTCCTTGGCGTAGCCGCCGGCCGTCTCGGCCGCCTTGAACTCCTCGTCCTCGACGGCCAGGAATTTTGCGCCGAGCGAGGCGACCTGCTCCTTGGCGGCCGGGCGCACGTCGGTGGCGGTGACCACGGCGCCGAGGCGGCGCGCGGTGGCGATGGCCTGCAGACCGGCGACGCCGACGCCCATGACGAACGCCTTCGCTGCCGGTACGGTGCCGGCCGCCGTCATCATCATCGGTAACGCCCGGTCATATTCGGCAGCCGCGTCGATCACCGCCTGATAGCCGGCGAGGTTGGCCTGGCTGGATAGAACGTCCATCGACTGGGCGCGGGTGATGCGCGGCATGAACTCCATGGAGAAGGCAGTAACACCGGCCCTGGCAAGGGCTGCGACGGCAGCGTCGTTGCCGTAGGGATCCATGATCGCGATGACAGCGGCGCCGGACTTATAGCCCTTCAGCTCGGCGTCCGTGGGGCGGCGCACCTTCAGCACCACATCGGCCCTGGCTGCATCGCCGGCCTTGCCGATCGCGGCGCCCACCCGGGCGAACTCCTCGTCGGGAATGCGCGACGCTGTGCCGGCGCCGGTTTCGACAATCACGTCGAAACCCAGTGCCGCCAGCCGCTTCACCGTGTCGGGGGAGGCCCCGACGCGCGGCTCGTTTGCGTCGAGCTCACGAGGGATGAAAACCGTCTGTCCCACCGCATGATCCTTTCGGCCGGAACCCTGTTACCGCAAGACATCGACCGACCCCGGCGGCGCCTTCGACAAAGGTTGGAGGAGTTATCGGAGAATAAAGGCGCCGATGGCCAGGATCAGCACGAATAGGATAGTCCCCGAGAAGAAGCCGCCCACAAAGAAGCCGAACGCCATGGCAAGAAGCACGGCGGCGCAAAATAGCGACCCATATTTGGCCAGCATCACAAAGCCGGCATAGGTGCGGTCGTGCTCGGCATAGTCCATCTTCGCGCCTAGTTCGACAGGACCGGTCGGCGTGTGTTCAGCCATTGGAATACCCCTTCGAAGACATCTTTCAGGCACATAGCGAAAAGCCGCGTTAAGGGCAATGGCGCTATTGCCGCATCGCCGCAGCCAACAATCTCAAGCAAAACTTGAAATCGCTGCGCGGAGCGCGGCGATACCAATCACAATGGATGGCAGGTCCGCTATTGCCGATGTCGTTAGCCGGCGAGATGCGGGAACAGGCCGAGCAGGCCGACAACGATCAGATAAAGGGCGACGATATAGTTGAGCAGCCGCGGCATCACCAGGATCAGCACGCCTGCAATCAGCGAGATAAGCGGGGTAAGGGCGAGCGTGGAAATGGTCATATCGGTTCCTTTGATCGGATCGCTATCGAAGCGATGCTTGGCGGATGCCGGCCATGCCGACCTACCACCAGCACCCTTGCCCAGAACGCCGAAGCGACCGGAAGGCTCCATGGGCTCGTTCAGGCGGCTTCGCGAAAATACTTGGCGGTGGGCAGGATGGTCAGCGGCGCGAGTTCGCCGGCACCGGGCGTATCGAACAACATGCGCTGCTCCATTGGCGTCGAACGGAAGAACGGAAAGCGAGCGTAGGTTTCATTCTTGATCGCCAGGACATCGGCTTGATAAAGCAGCGCGAAACAGTTGATCACGCCGGCATAGGGCCGCGCATCGCCAATCGGTCGCGCCCGATAGATGCGCTTGTAGAAAGCCGCATGGTCCTCGCGGATCATGGATATGCAATAAGGCGCGCCGAAATGGAAGCAAGCCATGCCCGCAAGGCGCAGCGTCACATACGGGATCTGCGGGTAAAGCCGTGACCATTCGGCGTCCACGGCAAAACGGCTCGGGTCGATAAAGACTTCGCCGGCCGCCAGACGCGGCATCAACAAGTCCTTGTAGACGCTGAGCGCTGGTGATGTGGCGTTATCAGCGGACACGTTATGCAGGCGCATTGTGCTGACCAGCCGCCCCTCGATATAGATTCCGAACGTATGGCAATTGGGCAGTTCGTCAAACTCGTCATGGACCTGACGAGACGCATTCTCGGGCACCAGATCGTTCATCCGATAGGAATTGTAGCGCAGCCTGTAAATGTTTTCGAAGTCCTCGCCGCTTTCACAGCGTCGGTACTCCGTCCGGTCAAGCAGCGCATAAACATGTTGCGCGAAGCTGGACATGGTCTCGGACGCATCTTTCCCACCAGCGCCCGCCGCATGGCCGAGCGAACTCAACTGGGCACACATGAACTCTATTCCCCGCGATTACCGCCACCAGCCGACACTACGGACGGGTCATGAGATGTAAAGATGAAAATAAGTAGGAGCTCGTTTACCGCTCGTTAAGGTTAACAATTAATAAAATTATACTAAAATACGCGGGTTTTCAGCGCGAAGTCAGCGCCGCGGCGCCTTCCTTGCCGTCTGGATGTCCTTGGCAAAGGGCCAGACGGTGCTCGACATCGTCTCGATGCCGGACGCGCTGAGTGCCGACCCGAACAGAAAGCCCTGGACCAGGTCCGGCTTGACCTGCAATGCCAGGATCTTGAGCTGTTCGAAGGTCTCGACACCTTCGACGGTAACCGAAAGTCCCAGCGGCCGTGACAGGTTGACGATGCCCTTGAGCAATTCGAGCGACCGGCTGTTCTGAGTGACATCCATCAGGAACGAGCGGTCGATCTTGATTTTGTCGAGCGGCAGTTTGTGGAGATAGCTGAGGCTCGAATACCCGGTACCGAAATCGTCGAGCGCAATGCGCACGCCGAGCCGCTTCAACTCCTCGATATATTGGCGTGTCAGCGACTTGTCGTCGAGCAGCGCCGTCTCGGTGACCTCAATCTCCAGACGTCCGGCGGAGAGACCGGATTCAGCCAGCGCGTCGCGAACCTTCTGGATGACATCACGGTTGCGGAAATCCTTGGCCGAGAGATTGACCGACACGCTGGTCTGGGCCGGCCATTTGGCGCATTCCGTGCAGGCCGCATGCAGGACGAAGGTGCTGATGTCGGAAATAATCCCCATTTCCTCCGCCAGCGGAATAAAGATACCGGGGGAAATCGGCCCGAGATCGGGATGATCCCAGCGGCACAGCGCTTCGCAACTGGCGATACGCATCGTGCTCATCGCGACGATCGGCTGATAGACCACCCGCAATTCGTTGTTTTCCACGGCGCTGCGCAGGTCCGCCTTCATCAGCTGACGGCTGCGGAAGGCAGCATCCATGGAGGCCTCGAACAGCCGCCAACCGTTCTTGCCAAGCTCCTTGGCCTTGTAGAGTGCAAGGTCGGCTTTGACGATCATGGCGTCAACGTCGGTATCCTTGACCCGCGACAGCACCGCGCCGCCGGAGGCCTGGATGCGTAATCCGTGGCCGGCGACATCGACCTCGCCCTGTAGATTGACAAAGATCTCATCAACCTGGCCGGTCAGGTGGCTTTCATCCTCGATGCGCTCGAAGAAGATCATGAACTCGTCGCCGCCGAAGCGGCTGACGGTGATCCCTGGCCCAGCGACTGCCGCCAGCCGCTCGGCAACGGCGTAGATCAATCCGTCGCCGACCGGATGGCCGAGCGTGTCGTTGACGCTCTTGAAATCATCGAGATCGAGCACCACCAGCCCGCAGAGACGCTCGGGATCCCCTGAGGCCATGGCTTCCACCACCAACTCGTGGAAGTAGGCGCGGTTGGGCAGGCCGGTGAGACTGTCGTAGCGCGCCATGAAGCGGATCTTGTCTTCCGCCTCGACCCGGGCGGTGACATCCTCGAAAGTGACGACGCCCAGTTCCTGGCTGCCTTCGCGCGCCGAAAATTCATAGTGCTGGCCATTGGTGAGCGAGACCAGGACCTTGCGGTCGCGGCCCTCGCGCAACGCACGCGTCAGCTGGGCTTCGATGTAACGGCAATCTTTCGGCGCCAGCATGCCGCCTGCAGCGCCGCGCATCAGCAGACCGTGGATCGAGCGGCCTAGCAGCGCATCGGCCGATTTGAGCGACATCAGGTGCGCGGCTTCGGCATTGGCCACCGCCACCCGGCCGTCGGGACCAAGCATGACAAGGCCATGCGACATGGTGTTGAGCGCGCGGTTGAAACGCTGCGCGATGCGGTTCGCCTTCTTTTCCTCCGACAGGGCGGTAAACAGGACTTCGCGGACGATGTCGGCGAACCGCTTGATCGCAAACAGAAAAGGGGCCGACATCAGACCGAGGATGATGTGGTAGATATCGCCGCGCAGGATAAAACCAAGCGATATGGGCCATGTGGTGGTTATGATAAAAATCATGACCATCCGCGGCGACCCATAATTGCGGCCGGCAATCGACGTGACCGATGCCAGAGTGACGCAGACAGAGGCTATTTCGGCATAATTGTCGTGGCTGTCATTTGCCAGATAGATACTGACGAAACAGAACGCGCCAAGCATGAAACCATGCATCGAACCGAAAATTATGTAATCGTTTTCGCGATCATGGGCTTCTTCCCACGTCGTCGGGGAAGGAAGTCGCCCGTATTTTCGGATGTTGCGAAGGCGCAGAGTACCGACAATGATGAGCCCAGCGGCAACTAGAAGATACGCCAAGTCCATGGTCTTCCAATAGACCAGAATGACGAGGAGTGTCTGCGCAACAAGGCCGATCGACAGCGTGAACCCGTCGCGAAACAGCGTTTCCACGAACGGAATGTAAACGTCGACCGGAATCTCGTTTTTTCGTCTCAGATTCACGCCTGGATCCCAACCCTGGGGAACCCAGCAGTGTCACATTGGCCTTAAGAAAGGTTTAGAGCGGCGTTTCGAACCCTGCCAACATCCATTGGTGACGCGGCGGAAGCAGGGAAACTACAGTTCAGGTAAACAAGGCGTATCACAGCGCTGAATTATTCGGCGGCTTGAAGTTGCGGCCGCAGCGGCGCCGTCGAGAGGCGGTCGAGCAGACGCTGGCGTTCGCCGGCGGCTTTTTCGGCACTGGCCTGCTTGACGTGGCCAAAGCCGCGGATGAGCGCCGGTACCGAAACAAGCGCGGCAGCAACCTCGATCTTGCCCGGCGCCAGCGCGCCGGCGACAAGTTCCAGGTCGGCTTCATAGAGGGCAAGAAGCTGCCGCTCCATACGCCTCTCGGCGCTGTAGCCGAACAGGTCGAAAGCGGTGCCGCGCAGGCCCTTCATCGCCGCCAGCAGGCGGAACCCGTTCATCATCCACGGGCCAAAGCTCGATTTCTTCGGCTTCCCGTCACTGCCGCGCCTGCCCATGATCAGCGGTGCGAGATGGAATTCAAGCTTGCCGTAGCTCTGGAACTGCTTTGCGAGCTCTGCGGCAAAGGAGCCGTCCGTATAAAGCCGCGCCACCTCGTATTCATCCTTGATCGCCATCAGCTTGAACAGGTTCTTTGCGGCAGCCTCGGTCACCACGGTCGACCCGGGCACAGCATTGGTTTCGGCCTTGCGCAGCGCCGCCAGTCTGTCGGCATAGCGCTTGCCATAGGCGGCGTTCTGGTAGGCGGTCAGGAAGCCGACGCGGCGAGCAATGATATCGTCCAGCGTCTCGGCAATGGCGGCATGCTGCGTGGCCTTGCCCGGCTGGGCGAGAAGGCTGCGGACGAAATCCGGCTGGTGGGCGGCGCGGCGGCCCCAGCGAAATGCCGCGACATTCATCGCTACTGCCTCGCCGTTGAGCTCGATCGCCTTCTCGACCGCCTCCGCCGACAGCGGCAAGCCGCCATGCTGGAAGGCGAATCCGAGCATGAACATGTTGGCACCAAGCGAGCTGCCGAACAGGGCAGTGGCGGTGCGGGTAGCGTCGAAGAAATGCGTCCTGTCGTCGCCCGCGGCCGTTCTTATCGCCTTCTTCAGCCGCTCGACGGGCAGCGAGAAATCGGCCGAACGGGCGAACTCGCCCGGCATGATCTCGGCAGTGTTGGCGAGGAAGATGGTATGGCCTTCGCGCACCGCGGCCAACACCTTCTTGGCACCTGAAACGACGAGATCGCAGCCGAGCACGAGATCGGCCTTGCCGGCCGATACCCGAATGGCGTGGATGTCGTCCGGCGTGCGGGCGATGCGGACATGGGTGAACACCGAGCCGCCCTTCTGGGCGAGGCCGGCCATGTCGATCATGCCGCAGCCCTTGCCTTCCAGGTGCGCGGCCATGCCCAGCACCGCGCCTATTGTGACGACGCCGGTGCCGCCGACACCGTCGATGATCGCCGCCCAGCCTTGTTCACCGAGCGTAAATTGCGCCGGCGCCGGCACCCCCGCGAGCGGGTCGGCCGCACCGGCTATGCCTTCGGCTTTCCTGATTTTGGCGCCGTGAACGGTGACGAAGGAGGGGCAGAAACCGTTGACGCAAGAGAAGTCCTTGTTGCAGCTCGACTGGTCGATCTTGCGCTTGCGACCGAATTCGGTCTCGACCGGCTGGATCGAGACGCAATTCGACTGCACGCCGCAATCGCCGCAGCCTTCGCAGACCAGGTCGTTGATGAAGATACGCTTGTCCGGATCGGGGAACGTGCCGCGCTTGCGGCGGCGACGCTTCTCGGCGGCGCAGGTCTGGTCGTAGAGCAGCACCGAGACGCCTTTGACCGAACGCAACTCGCGCTGGACGAGATCGAGGTCGTCGCGGTGATGGATGGTGGCGCCGGCGGGAAATTCCACCTTGCCGGTATATTTGTCCGGCTCGTCGGTGACGATGGCGATGCGCTCCACGCCCTCGGCGCGCACCTGTCTTGCGATCATGTCCACCGTCAGGCCGCCCTCGTGCGGCTGCCCGCCGGTCATCGCGACGGCGTCATTGTAGAGGATCTTGTAGGTGATGTTGGCGTCGGTCGACAGCGCGAAGCGGATCGCCAGCACACCCGAGTGGTTGTAAGTGCCATCGCCCAGATTCTGGAAGATGTGCTCGCGCTTCGAGAACGGCGCCTGGCCGACCCACTGCGCGCCCTCGCCGCCCATGGCGGTGAAGCCGACGGTGTTGCGGTCCATCCACAGCGCCATGAAATGACAGCCGATTCCGGCGGCGGCGAGCGAGCCGTCCGGCACCTTGGTCGAGGAATTGTGTGGGCAGCCGGAGCAGAAGAAGGGCGTGCGCGAGGCGATGTCTGACGTGTCGGCCAGCATCGCCTGGAACTGGCGCAACTTCGCCACCCGCGCGGCGATTTCTTCCGACGGGCCGATCGTTCGCAAAATCCTCTCGCCGAGCGCGATGGCAATATCGTTGGGGTCGAGTGCGCCCTTGGCCGGGAACAGCCAGTCGCCGCGCTCGTCCTTCTTGCCGACGATGATCGGCTGCGTCGCGGTGCCGTAAAGGTTCTCGCGCAGTTGCACCTCGATCAGCGAGCGTTTCTCCTCGACGACGACGATGGTATCGAGGCCGCGAGCAAAGTCGGCGATGTGCTGCAGGTCGAGCGGCCACGGGCAGCCGACCTTGAACAGCCTGATACCGATGCGACTGGCGGCCGCTTCGTCGATGCCGATATCCTCCAGCGCCTGGCGAACATCGAGATAACTCTTGCCGATGGTGACGATGCCAAGCTTGGCGCTGCTGCCGCCCGAATAGACGATCCGGTTCAGCCCATTGGCGTGGATGAAGGCCGAAGCGGCGGCGCGCTTGTGTTCATGCAGCCGCTCCTCCTGGCCGAGCATGTCGATCTCGTTACGGATATTGAGGCCGCCGGGCGGCATGTCGAAGTCCGGCACGATGATGTTCAGCCGTTCGAGCGCGGCATCGACCGAGGCCGTCGATTCGATGTTGTCCTTGACGCATTTGATCGCCGCCCAGGTGCCGGCAAAACGCGACATGGCAAAGCCGTAGAGGCCGTAGTCGATGATCTCCTGGACGCCGGCCGGATTAAGGATCGGCACCATGGTGTCGACGAACAGGAACTCGGTGGCATGCGCGTTGGTCGAGGATTCGGCCATGTGGTCGTCACCCATCAGAGCCAGCACGCCGCCATGTTTTGACGACCCGGCGAGATTGGCGTGGCGGAACACGTCGCCGGAGCGGTCGACGCCCGGACCCTTGCCATACCAGACCGAAAAAACGCCGTCATGGGTACCCTCGCCCAGCAATTCGGCCTGCTGCGAGCCCCAGCAGGCGGTGGCGGCAAGCTCCTCGTTGAGACCGGGCTGGAAGACGATGTCCGACTGCGCGAGCTGGTTCCTGGCCTTCCACAGCTGCATGTCGAGGCCGCCGAGCGGCGAGCCGCGATAGCCGGAGACGAAACCGGCGGTGTTCAGGCCAGCCCGGCGGTCGCGCTCGCGCTGCATCAGAAGCATGCGGATGACTGCCTGGGCACCCGACAGGAAGATCCGCTCCTTTACCAGGTCGAACTTGTCGTCGAGCGCGACATTGTGCAGCGTCATCAGGCATTTCCTGTGCGGAGGCCGCGCCTGGAGGTGCGCGGCCAACGTCGGAGTCGAGTGCCCACAGTCTTTCTTCCCTTGCCGGGGAGGTCAAACAAAATCGAAGGTGCCAGGCGGTCCGCAACAAACGATCCGTGCGCGGCCGTGTGGCGCCACGAAACGCCTGTCGGGGAGGATGGCCGAGCATGAAAAATTCCGGCGGCGGTCAGTGCCGCTGGTGATGCATCATGCAGCCTTTGGGCAACTGGGCTTCGGTTCACCGGGCAGCTTGCCGTCGACATGGCCGGCCAAGTCCTTGTTGAGCTCGTAGACTGGCCCGACCACCAGAGGCCGGTCGGGCAGGACCGACTGGTCGAGCGAGGACGTCAGAGTGGTCGCGAAACTCTGCAGCAACTTGCCGCTGGAATCCTCGATGCGGATCGACACCGCATAGGGCTTGTCCTTGACAACGCAGGTAAGCGGCGGGCTGGTGAGCGTCACATGCGGCAACTTCGGCCATATTTTCTGGGTGACGATGATCGGATCACCACCGGCCGGGTTCTGGAAGGAGACCACAGCGACCTGCCCCTCACCCACCGGCCGCAGCGGATTGAGGGTGATGACATAGGTGGCGATACCCAGCCGGTAGTTGAACTCGAACAGCTTCCCGGAAATGGCGAACAGCTGGTCCTTGCCGGAATCACGGCAGGCGCCGAGCGCGGCCGCCGCGAACAACGTCGCGACGACAATCATCGCGCGTGAGAATCTTCTAGACATTGGTGACCTCCCTGGCCGCGGTCCGGCGGCGATAGTGTCGGTTTGCCTTCTGGCGGTTGCCGCACACCGCCATGTCGCACCAGAGGCGGCTGGAATTGCGGCTTTTGTCGACAAACAGCCAGCTGCAGTTCGGACATATCCGCAGCCTGGCGATGGTGTCGCTACGCAGCAGCGACAGCGCCGAGACCGCAAGCGCGGCCTCGAAGGCAATCGGCGTCGCCGGATCACCGAACGGTTTTCCAGGCGTGCCGATTTCGGTGCGGCTATGAGCGAGGCCATCGGCGCAGGCTTCCAAGAATTTCGGCATATCGCCGGTCGCGATCGCACCTTTCGATACCGCGCCGCGAAACAGCCGATCGGTCGTCTCCCGGATCGACAGCACCACCGGTGCGATCTTTTCAGGCGCCGGCGCTACGAGCCGCCTGCCGCCGAGCTCGGCGACGCGAAAGGCACTCGCGGCTTCGGCAAAGCGGGCGATCTCGGCCGGATCGTCGAAACGGTCGAAAGTTTTCTCCGGATCGTTCCGCAAAACGACGGTGTTCGCCGTATCGAGCGCCAGCATGCCACCGGTAAAGCGGTGCGGAGTCCAGGATACTGTCATATGGCGAATCTAACTGATAACTCGCGTTTGACAAGTTAGATTCCGGGTGCAACGCTTGTCACTGAGGCGACCGCCGTACTGAGAATATCGTTCGTCCCAAACCTCTGCCCCGATTGCGGGGCATGCATAGAGGGTCTTGCATGCTCTATTTCT
Organism: Mesorhizobium sp. M0768; assembly: GCF_040320195.1. Classification (NCBI taxonomy): domain Bacteria; kingdom Pseudomonadati; phylum Pseudomonadota; class Alphaproteobacteria; order Hyphomicrobiales; family Phyllobacteriaceae; genus Mesorhizobium; species Mesorhizobium sp. M0768. The sequence continues at coordinate 368,076 of NZ_JAMYPD010000002.1, forward strand.
TCCAGCAGGTTCTGAACGGGCTGCATTCGGGCGCGCTCTACGCATTGCTTGCCTTCGGCTACGTGCTGACCAACGGCATCCTGCACCGTACCAATCTTGCCTATGGCGCGCTGTTCGCCTTTTGCGGGCATACGATGATCCTCACCGCGGCGTTCGGCTATCAGGCGCTGTGGCTGACGCTGTTTGCATCGGTCGCGCTCGGCGTAGCTGCGGCATTCCTTTATGCGGCGCTGCTCAGCCATGTCCTGTCGCGAAGTATCTTCGAACCGCTGGCCGACCGCTCGCCCAACGCCATCGTGGTGACGACGCTCGGCATATTGCTGGTCTTGTCGGAAGCCAGCCGCATCGCCGCCGATACCCATGACCTATGGTTGCCGCCAATGCTGGCCCAGACCATCGTCTTCGCGCAGAATGCCAGCTTCAAGGCGACGTTGACGCTGATCCAATTGCTCGATTGCGCCGCCGTACTGGCGGCCATAGCGCTGGCTGCTTGGGGCTTCGCATATTCGAGCTTCGGCCGGAGCTGGCGCGCCGTATCCGACGATCCCAAGGCGGCTGCGATGTGCGGCGTCGATGTCCGTGCGGTGTTTCGGCACGCGGTGCTTTTCGGCGGCCTTTGCGCGGCACTGGCCGGCGTGCTCGCCGCCTTCTACTACGGTAACATCAGCTTCGGCACAGGGTTGGTCTACGGGTTGAAGATCCTGTTCGTGACCGCAGTGGGCGGCTATCTCTCGCCTTTGCGGGCGGCACTGGGTGCCGCCGCTTTCGGCATGGCCGAATCGCTATGGGCCGGCTATTTCCCGCTCGAATGGCGGGACGGCTGGATGTACCTGTTCCTCGTCGCCATGCTTGTGCTGATCGGCGCCGGCCGCGACCAACAGAAGATCGCCTGAGCCGCACCCGACTTTGCTTGGATGAAAGCGCCGCATGTCCTTGGACATGCAAAGGACGCGGCAGCATTTTGCCGCCCGTCATCTCACAACTGTGTTTATGCGGGCTATCCCGTGTTGACCAGCCGGACCACGCACTGCATACCGTTGGTCCACAGCGACACGACGGACAGGGAACCGCCGCGCTCTGACACAAGGGAGGAATGCATGGCAGGGCTTCTCGCTCTTTCCAGAACCATTGACCGTTTGAACGAATTCATCGGCAAATGGGTTTCGTGGCTGATCCTGCTGGCGATCCTGGTAAGCGCCGCCAACGCCGTCATCCGCAAGGTGTTCGACATGTCCTCGAACGCCTGGCTGGAATTGCAATGGTATCTGTTCGGCGCCGCCTTCATGCTGGCCGCCGCCTACACGCTGAAGCAGAACGACCATATCCGCATCGATATCGTCTACGGCATGTTCTCGCGCCGCGTGCAGCACTGGATCGACCTTTTCGGTCACGTCTTCTTCCTGATGCCGTTCGTGACGTTGATGGTGGTCTATTTCGTTCCCTATGTGTCGCTGTCGTATCGCAGCGGGGAGATGTCGAACAATTCCGGCGGGCTGATCATCTGGCCGGCGAAGGCGATTTTGCTGGTCGGCTTTTTTCTGCTCGCGCTGCAGGGCATTTCCGAAATCATCAAGAAAATCGCCATCATGCGCGGTCAGATGGACGATCCCACTCCGTTCATATCGGCGCATGAGCAGGCCGAACTCGAAGCCAAGGCGCTCGCCGAAGAGGTGCGCTCGTGATCGAGTTCATCGCCCAGAACATGGCGCCGATCATGTTCGCCTCGCTGGTCGTCTTCCTGCTGATCGGCTACCCCGTCGCCTTCTCGCTCGCCGCCAACGGCCTGATGTTCTTCTTCATCGGCGTGCTTCTGTCGCCCTATTCGGGCGGCTCGATCAATCTCGCCTGGCCGTTGCTGCACGCGTTGCCGGATAATTTCTATGGCAGCCGGGTGATGTCGAACGATACGCTGCTGGCGATCCCGTTCTTCACCTTCATGGGCATCGTGCTCGAACGATCCGGCATGGCCGAAGACCTGCTCGACACGATCGGCCAGCTGTTCGGACCGGTCCGTGGTGGCCTTGCCTATGCCGTGATTTTCGTCGGCGCGCTGCTTGCCGCGACGACCGGCGTGGTGGCGGCTTCCGTCATTGCCATGGGTCTGATTTCGCTGCCGATCATGCTGCGCTACGGCTACGACCGGCGGCTGGCATCCGGCGTCATTGCCGCGTCCGGGACGCTCGCCCAGATCATCCCGCCGTCACTGGTGCTGATCGTCCTGGCCGACCAGCTCGGCCGCTCGGTCGGCGATATGTACAAGGGGGCGCTGATCCCCGGGCTCATTTTGACCGGCATCTACATGCTCTACATCCTGCTCATGTCGATCTTTCGGCCGAAGTCGATGCCGGCACTGCCGCTTGAGGCCCGCACGCTCGGCCACGGTGTGCTGTCGCTGCTGGCGGCGCTGCTGGCGGCGGTGGTTGTTTCCTATGCGGCGTATCGCTACCTCGCACCGAACCATGGCGGCAACGCCGATATCCTCGGCGCCACTACTGGCGTCATCTTCATCTATGTCGTGGCGATCGTCGACCAGCGCCTGAAGATCAACCTGATGTCCAGACTGGCACAGCAGGTGATCATCGTACTGATCCCGCCGCTGGCGCTGATCTTCCTGGTGCTGGGCACCATCTTCCTTGGCATCGCCACGCCGACGGAAGGCGGCGCCATGGGCGCCGTCGGCGCGCTTGCAATGGCGGCGGTGAAGGGGCGGCTGTCGCTCGACGTGGTCAAGCAGGCGCTGGCCTCGACGACCAGGCTGTCGTCCTTCGTTCTGTTCATCCTGATCGGCGCGCGGGTGTTCTCGCTGACCTTCTACGGCGTCAATGGCCACATCTGGGTCGAGCACCTGTTGACGTCGCTGCCGGGCGGTGAAGTCGGTTTCCTGATTGGCGTCAACATCCTCGTCTTCGTGCTCGCCTTCTTCCTCGACTTTTTCGAGCTTGCCTTCATCATCGTGCCGCTTTTGGCGCCAGCGGCTGACAAACTCGGCATCGACCTGATCTGGTTTGGCGTGCTTTTGGGCGTCAACATGCAGACCTCCTTCATGCATCCGCCCTTCGGCTTCGCGCTGTTTTATCTGCGCTCGGTCGCCGCGCGCGTGCCCTATCTCGACCGACTCACCGGCAAGCAGATCGCGCCCGTCACCACAGGGCAGATCTATTGGGGCGCAGTGCCCTTCGTCTGCATCCAGGTGATCATGATCGGCCTGACCATCGCGTTCCCGCAGATGGTGATGCACTACAAAGGCACTGTCGTCGATCCTGGCACCATCAACTACCAGGTGCCGGAAACGCCTGGCATCGGCTTGTCGCCACTTGGCACGCCGCCGGCCAACGGCGGCACTGCCCCGGCCTCACCTTCCCCACCGGATTTGTCGCAGCCGCCGAGCTTCGACGAAAAGCCGCCCGCGAAACCGGCGGCGCCGGCAATCGATCTGTCGCAACCACCGAGTTTCAACTGAGGAAGGCCCGGCAGCCATGAAGGCGGTTCGGTTGGAGCGAGTGGGCAGCCTCGCCGTGTGCGAGGTCGAGAAACCGACCGCCGGGCCGAACGATCTGCTGGTGCGCATCGAGGCGTGCGGCGTCTGCGGCACCGACAGGCATCTTTTCCATGGTGAATTCCCGTGCACGCCGCCGGTGACGCTCGGGCATGAATTCTCCGGCATCGTCGAGGCGGTCGGACCTGCCGTATCCGGCTTTTCCGTCGGCGACCGCGTCACCGGCGATCCCAACATTGCCTGTGGCCGATGCGAGCATTGTCAGGCTGGCCGGGTCAATCTCTGCGGCAATCTACGCGCCATCGGCATCCATCGCGATGGCGGCTTTGCCGAATATCTTGTCCTGCCCCAGAAACAGGCCTTCGTCTTGCCAGGCGATCTGAAGCCTACGCATGGTGCTTTCTGCGAGCCGCTCGGCTGCTGCCTGCATGGCGTGGACCTTGCCGCGATCAAACCAGGCTCGTCGGTCGCGGTGCTCGGCGGCGGCGTGATCGGCCTGCTCACCGTTCAACTGGCAAAGCTCGCCGGTGCGACGACCATTATCTTGTCGACCCGTCAGGCCTCGCGGCGGGCTCTTGCCGAGCAATTTGGCGCAACGGCGACGCTCGATCCCAGCGCCTTCGATGTCATCGATGCGATCGTCGGCCGGTCGGGTTTGATGCCGGGCGGCGTCGACGTGGTGTTCGAATGCGCCGGCGTGAAAGACACTGTTGAGCAGGCGATGCGGCTGGCCAAAGCGGGCGGCACCGTCGTCGTCGTCGGCGTGATGCCGCAAGGCATGAAAGTGGCGTTCGAACCGTTCGATCTGCTGTTCCGTGAGTTGAAGGTCCTGGGTTCCTTCCTCAACCCCTTTACCCATCGCCGGGCCGCCAATCTTATCGCCTCGGGGACGATCGAAGTAGATCGGCTGATATCACGACAGGTCAGCCTCGACGAGGCGGTGGCGATCATTGCCAACCCGCCGGCGCCAGGCGAGGTCAAGGTCGTGGTGGTGCCCGACTGATCGCAAATGAATGCGCTACGGCGCCAGTGTTCCGAAAGGAACACTGGCGCCGCGAAGCAACAGGATCAGAGCTTGCTGTTGCGCTGCTGGACCATCATGAAGGTGTCATAGTTGTACTCGGCCACCTGCGCCCAGAGATAATGCTCCTTGCGGAACGCCTTGATCGAATCCCAGATCTTCTTGAACGGCGCGTTCGAGGCTTCCATCTCGGCATAGACTTCGTTGGCCTTTTCGAAACAGGCGGCCATGATCTCCTGGCTGAACGGGCTCAACTTGGCACCGCCGGCAACCAGCCGCTTCACCGCCGCCGGGTTGAGGTAGTCGTATTTCTGCAGCATGTTGGCATCGGCCGCCTGGGCGGCAGTGTGCACCAGCGACTTGTAAGCCGGCGAAAGTTCGTCGTATTTCGCCTTGTTGAACATCAGATGGACGGTCGGTCCACCTTCCCACCAGCCGGGATAGTAGTAATAGGGCGCAACCTTATAGAAGCCGAGCTTCTCGTCGTCGTAAGGGCCGACCCATTCGGCGGCGTCGATCGTACCTTTTTCCAACGCCGGATAAATGTCGCCACCGGCGATCTGCTGCGGAACCACCCCGAGCCTTTGCACCACTTTGCCGGCAAAACCACCGATACGCATCTTGAGGCCGGAAAGGTCGGCGACCGTTTTGATCTCCTTGCGGAACCAGCCACCCATCTGCACGCCGGTATTGCCGCCCGGCAGCCCGAACAGACCTTGCGTCGCCAGGAACTCGTTGAACAGATCGATGCCGCCGCCATGATAGTGCCAGGCGTTGATGCCGCGCGCGTTGAGCGAAAACGGAACCGCCGCTCCCAGCGCCCACGTCGGGTCCTTGCCCCAGTAATAGTATGCCACGGTATGGCAGGCCTCGACCGTGCCGGCTGTGGTGGCATCGGCGGCCTGCAGGCCGGGAACGAGTTCGCCGGAGGCGAAGACCTGGACCTGGAAGTTGCCGTCGGTCGCCTCCGACAGCATCTTGGAAAACACTTCGGCGCCGCCATAGATCGTATCGAGCGACTTCGGGAAGGACGACGCCAGTCGCCAGGTCACTTTCGGATTGGACTGGGCGATGGCCGGCGCAGCAAGTGTCGCGGCAGCGGCCGCAGCGCCGAAACCGGTGGTGCCGGCCTTGCGGATGAACGAACGACGATCCATGAAGTTCCTCCCTTTTGGATCCACTGACCGACATTCGGGACACTTCGGCGCCCGGATCGGCTTCGAGCCGACAATACACAGGCAAGGAGTCGAGTCCAGCACGGCAGCCCGGTTTGAGTGGCGCATTTCGGGGAAATTCACGGCGTTGGGGCAGATCTTGCAACTATAGTCTAAGGTCGATTAACTGGCCTACGCGACACGCCGAAACTTGCCATGGAAATGCGCCTTCGGATCGCCTATTTTGCAGGCAGATAATTCGTTGCACCCGATGGGATCCGGACCAAATGCACCAGCCGCTCGTCGCCGTATCGACCGATGTCCGCCAGTTCGACAATTACACCTGGCATGCCGCGCCACAGCAATATCTCGAAGCGGCGCTTTCGGGTGCAGGCGTGTTCCCGCTGCTGGTACCGTCCTTCGGCGACCGGCTCGACTTCGACGAACTGCTTTCCGCCGTCGACGGCGTCATGGTCACCGGCTCCAAATCGAACGTTCATCCCTCGCTCTATGGCGGTGACGCCAGCGAAGCCAATGGTCCTTACGACTCCGACCGCGACGCCACCACGCTGCCGCTGATCCGCCGGGCGGTGGAGCGCGGGGTGCCATTGCTCGCCATCTGCCGCGGCATCCAGGAGATGAATGTGGCGCTGGGTGGCACGCTGGCCACTGAAATCCAGGAACGCGCCGGTTCGCTCGATCATCGTGCGCCGGCAAGCGACAATCAGGACGAACGCTTCGCCATCCGCCAGAGCGTGGCGATAAAACCCGGCAGCTGCCTGGCCGGGGTCTTCGGCGCCGGCGATATCATGGTCAATTCGGTGCATCGCCAGGCCATCGACCGGCTTGGCCCAAAGCTGCAGGTCGAAGCGGTCGCCGCCGACGGCACTGTCGAGGCGGTTTCGGTGCGCGATGCACGGGCTTTCGCTGTCGGCGTCCAGTGGCATCCCGAATACTGGGTCAAATCGGACAGTATCTCGGTAAAGATATTTCGCGCATTCGGCGATGCGGTGCGCCTGCATCAGGCGGCGAAATCGGGTGCGCGCGCAGCCGCGGAATAGTCCTGCCGCGCTCGCTAGTTCCCGACCGACGCCAGCGTCAGCAGCGGCAGCGCCGGCGCGTAGGATTCGTAACCATCGCCGTCGGCGACTGAGAACATGACGATCGGATCGGTGCCGTTGGCGCTGAAGGTGACCGTGCCGTCATCCTGCTCTCGCCAGAACTTCGCCTGCTCGACGCCGGGCAACACCCGGCGGCAATTTGCTGCGACCGTCAACAGCGACAGGCCTTGCGAAATCTCGGCGCCGCGGCTGACCGCACAAGACCCCTCGTTGCCATGGGCTACCAGCCTGTAGTTGCCGGATGAAAGCGGTGACTCACTGGCCGCACGGCTTTCACCGCTACCGGCGTAAAACAGCTGGGCGCTGCCGAACAGCACAGCGACTGCCATCAATGCAGGAAGCGTCTTCATCCTGGTTCTCCGCGCATTTCAAGCGCGCCGGTTCGAAGAGATCAGGGAGGCGCGCTTCATCTTGCTGTCATGTCCTGTCAGGCGGACATACACTGCGAGGGGACCAGAATGATTCCGAAGGGTTAAGCTGAAGTTAATAGATATGGCAGCCCGCTTACGGCCATGCCTTGACATTTGCCGTCTCCGGCACCGGCGTCAGCGCCTTGCGCTGCGAAAACCACGAGACCAGATTGTCGACGCAAAGGTCGGCCATGGCGCGGCGCGTATGCTCGGACGCCGAGCCGACATGCGGCAAAAGCGAGGTGTTGGGCGCGGCAAGCAACGCCGCTGGCACATTCGGCTCGTCGGCAAAGACGTCTAGCCCGGCAGCGGCGATGCTGCCGCTGGCAAGTGCGGCGGCAAGGGCTGGTTCGTCGACCGTGCTGCCCCGGCCGATATTGACGAAGACGCCGTTCGGCCCAAGAGCCGAGAGAATTTCGGCATTGACGGCCTTTTCCGTCGAGGCCCCGCCGGGCGCCACCGAGATCAGCGTGTCGACCGCCTCGGCGAGACCTTTCAGCGTCGGGTGATAGTCATAGGACAGGCCTTCGACGCGGCGCCGGTTGTGATAGGCAATGGGCAGCCCAAAAGCGTCGAGCCGGCGGGCAATGGCGAGGCCTATGCGGCCCATGCCAAAGATACCGACATGGCGACCGCGCAAAGTCAGCCGGCTCAGCGGATAGTTGCCGTTGCGCAGCCAGCTTCCGTCGCGCAGCCAGGCCTCGGCGCGCGGCAGTTCGCGGACGGCATTGATCAACAGGCCGAGCGCCGTATCGGCGACCTCTTCGGTCAGCACATCCGGTGTGTTGGTGACCATGATGCCGCGCCGTGCGGCGTGGCGGACATCGACCGAATCATAGCCGACGCCGAAATTGGCGATAATCTCGAGCTTTGGCAGCGCGTCCATCAACGCGGCGCTTATGCCGCCAAAGGCGGCTATGCCGCGCACCGTATGACGCATCTCGTCGGTGACCAGCGACGGATCGGCGCGTTCGATCCGGACGCGGCTGAACGCCCCGTCGATGCGGCCGACCGCATGGTCGTTGAACTGGCCCGGCACCAGAATGGTAACAGCTTGCTGTTCGGTTTTTGTCATGCACGTTCCACCGGTTTGCCGGTCGACTGGCGCACATGCAGTTCCGGCTTGATCAGTTCCTGCGACGGCCGCACCGTCTGTCCGTTGAGTTTGTCGAGCAGCGCGCTGGCGGCGCGGCGGCCAACCTCGCGCTGGCCGTTCCACACGGTAGTCAGCGCCGGCGTGGCGATCGCCGCTTCCTCGAGGTCGTCATAGCCGGTAACCGAGATGTCGATGCCCGGCACCAGCCCGGCGCGGGCAATGCCATTCATCAGGCCGATGGCGACGAGGTCGTTCCAGCAGCAGGCCGCGGTCGGCCTGTCCTTCAGCGCCAGGAACTGCCCGGCCGCCTCGAAGCCGGCCTGCTTGGTGCGCGGGCCGGGGATGCGCCAGGACGGCCTGACCTCAAGCCCTGCCGCCTCCATGGCGTTGACATATCCCTGATAGCGGTCGCGGCCGGTCGACGTCTGGTCGGTACCGCCGATCATGGCGATGCGCTTGTGGCCAAGCGAGATCAGATGGTTGGTGGCAAGCCCGGTGCCATAGGCGTCGTCGCCGCGAAACACCGGCACGTCGGCACCTTCGACAGTGCGTGCAATCAGCACTGCCGGGAGACCGTTCTCCTCGGCCAAGATTATGTCTTCGGGCGGCGTGCCGATGGCCGGCGACATGATGACCCCGTCAGCGCCGAGCTGCAGAAGCGTGTCGATGAAAGTGCGTTGTTTCTCGAGCTGGTCGTAGTGGTTCGACAGGATGAAGGTTTGCCGGCTGCGGTCGAGCTCGCTCTCTATCGAACGCAATATCTCGGCAAAGAACGGGTTCATGATGTCGTGGACGACGACGCCGACTATGCCCGAGCGCGAGGTGCGCAGGCTGGCGGCGCGGCGGTTGTAGATATAGCCGATGGCGCGTGCATGTTCCTTGATGCGATCGCGGGTGCCGCCGGCGACCAGCGGGCTGTCGCGCAAGGCCAGCGAGACCGTGGCCGTGGACACGCCGAGCGCATCCGCGATGGTCGAAAGCTTGATCTTCTGTGCCAGCGCCCTGCGCTCCCGAAGCAATTTAAACTGTTTAAAGGCCGGCTCTTATGCCATCGATCCCGCGCAAATCAAAGTTTTTTTGCCAGCGCTTCCGCCTCCGCGTCCAGCGTCGCGCGGTTGCGCAAGCGAAGCCGGTGCTCGCGGTGAACGATGTAGAGGCCGCTGGCGACGATGACTGTGGCACCGACCAGCGTCCAGCGATCGGGAAACTGGTTGAAGACGATCAGGCCGGAGATGATCATCCAGATCATCTGCGAATAGGGATAGGGAGCCAGGGCCGTGGTGGTGGCAAGGCGATAGGCCTGCACAAGAAGCCAATGACCGATGGCGCCGAAGACGCCAAGCATCAGCAATATGAACCAGTGCCAGCCATCCTGCGGCAGCGAAGGCGAAAACGGCAGTGTCGGCAGCAGCAGCACGGCCGGCGCCAGCGCCGAAAACAGGATCAGGCTTTCCGAGGTTTCCGTAGCCGACATGCGGCGCGTCATAATGACGTAGAAACTGTTCGATAGCATCGAGCCGAGCGCAAAGAGATGGCCGACGCCAAAAACGCCGACGCCCGGCCGGGTGATGATGAGGACGCCGACAAAGCCGCTCATGATGGCCAGCCAGCGCCGCCAGCCAGCCCATTCGCCGAGCAACGGACCGGCAAGCGCGGTGATCACCATCGGGCCGAAGAAGTAGATCGAGGTGGTTTCCGCCAGTTGCAGCGTCCGCAGCGCCAGAATGTTGAACATCGTCGATCCGAACAGGAGCAGACCGCGCGTGATGTGCGCCGGCAGGTTGGCGGGACGAAAGCGCAGCGGCTCGCGCCATCCGCGCAGAAAGACGCCGACGATCAGCACATGGACCGCGAAGCGGGTCCAGGCGACGATCAGCGCCGAGACGCCGGCCAGGACAAGGTACTTGCTGCTGGTGTCGAGGAAGGTGAAAAACACATAGACGGAAAGCATGCACAGGATCGCCGCCGGCGATGTCGCGCTTTCGTCATGTCTTGGGGGAGCATTCAATTTCAGGCCGGACGGGAAGCAAGGCAGTCCTTCACCCATGCGGCAATTATCGCCTGCGGGCAAGCCAAAACAGTCTGGCACAACGACGGCCGCCGACAGGCTCAGTTTGTTTCCCAGTGGCCGACCTAGTGGCCGACGACTCAGGCGTGCATGCGGGCGCCCTTGGTGATCTTGTCGACGAGTTTCTTTTCGGCGCGAAGCGCGATGCCGACCACGTTGGCATCCTCCGGCGCAAATTCGGCAAAGACGGCACGGTTGGCCAGATCATAACCAGTCGAAAACATTTCCTCGACATAGAGCGATACTGTCACACCACGCTCCAGCGCCCGCCGCTGGATTGCGCCAAGCGTCTGGCCGTCCGCCGAAAGCACGATGACCGGCTGGACCGATAGCGGGTTGTAGATATTGCCGGCGCGATCACGGTAGGGGTCGCCGATAATGTCGGGAAATTGCGCGACGATGCCGCTGGTCAGAAAGGCGGTGACATTGAGCTTTTGCCAGACGGGAAGATCATCCTTGAGCACGATTGCAAATTTTGTATCGAACATGCGACAGTTTCCAATCCGAAAAGGGGGCCAATCCGAGGCTGCGAGTGAAGCGATGCCGCACGACCTAGACCGGGAAGCCTTTCAGGGTCTTGGACGTTTGTGCGTGGATGCAGCCGAGAACTGCATCGTACCGGCACCAGGTGCTGCCGGGATGGAACGCATCGAGGCCCGGTTCCACGGCAATGCCTTCGATCTCCATCGCCACGACACCTATGCGATCGGGGTGACGCTTTATGGCGTGCAGCGCTTCCGCTATCGCGGCCAAATGCATCAGAGCCTGCCTGGCCAGATTATTGTCCTTCATCCCGACGAACTGCACGATGGCGGTGCCGGCACCGAAGACGGCTTGCGATACAGAATGCTCTATTTGGAGCCGTCCCTGATGCTCGATTGTCTCGGCGGCGGATCACTGCCATTCGTCGGGAATGCCGTGGTGACAGACCGCGATCTCCGCGCGACGCTGCTTTCGGCGCTCGGGCCGCTGGATCAGGAACTGGACGAGCTGTTTGTCGTCGATTTCATGACGCAGCTTATGCAAAGCCTGGCGCGGCACGCCGGTCAGCCGGCGAAACCGGTAGCGAAAACTGCGTGGCGCGCCGCCAGCCTGGCGCGCGACTATCTGGAGGAAAATGTCGCGCGGATTGTACGTTCGCATGAATTGGAGGCGATAACCGGATTGGACCGTTATGCCCTGTCGCGGCATTTCCGCGCCACCTTCTCCACCAGCCCGCACCGGTTCCTGTTGATGCGCCGGCTTCAACGAGCCCGTCGGATGATCGAAGCCGACGAGCCGCTGGCGCAAATCGCCATCGCAGCCGGCTTCAGTGATCAAAGCCATTTCAATCGGCATTTCAAGAAGGCATTCGGCGTCACACCGGGACGCTGGTCGGCACTGACGCGGCGGCCGTCAGCGGCGAACGCGTGAGCTATTCAAGCATCTTGTCTTCGATATCCAGTTCGTCATCCGGGAGCACCATTTCGCCGTTCGACAGGTTCGCCTCGACGCGGGCAAGCAGCTTGAACAGCGCTTTCTGGTCCTTCTTGTCGAGACCCTTCAATGCCTGCTTTTCGGTCTTCTTCACCGACTTCTCGATGGCGTGGATGATTTCGCGACCGGTGTCGGTGAGGAAAATATGCGCCTGGCGGGCATCGGCGGACGAGGCCCGCTTCTCCAGAAAGCCCTGCGCCTGCAGCCGGTTGATGGTCTTGGTGATGGTCGGCGGACGCACGCCGAGGCGGCCGGCAAGGTTGCCGGGCGTCTGCCCGTCCTCGCGGTCGAGCGCCAGCATGATCTGGTCCTGGCCGGCATAGAAACCATGCGCCAGAAGCCGGGCGGCGAGCGCCGTGCGCGCCAGCCGCGCCGCCGAATGCAGCCGGCTCATTGTTGCAGTCTTGTCCGCCTTGGCCATGCTCATCCTCCTCGGCCGAACCGGAACGGGCAGCATAGAAGCAGGCCGCCGGTTGGCAATGACGATCGAAAACATTCCGGCTCGGAAAATAGCTTTGCCGGCAAGCTTCGCGGTGTTCGCCGTGGCTAATGCCAGATGTTTATTTCAGTTAGATGACAAACGACTTTCCGCAATGGCTGGATGGGGACGTGACGAGGCGTTCTCAACCGGCCTTCACCGCGACCACCATCAAGGCCTGAAAGGCGTCCGCCATTTCCCGCAGCGCTGCCTGCGACAGCGGCCCGGCCTGCCGCGCAATGCCGTCCCGCGCGTTCGATGTATCGCGTTTGCCGGGGCGATCTTTATAGGGCGCGACGGTGGCGAATATCTGCTCGCTGAGGCTGTCGGGGAAGAACATCTGGCCGGTCATCACCGAGCGGTTGTCGAGGAAGATCTTGAAATGGATGTGGGTGGTGCGGCCGCGATACCAGCCGGGATAGATGGTGGCGAAAGAAGCGATGCCGCTTTCATCGGTTCTCTGCCAGCCGCGGAGAAAGCTCTGGCCGGACGTGTCGATATCCTGCCCGTCGCCCTGTCCGGGATAGCCGGAATAGGTGCCCTGGGCATCGCAATGCCAGATATCGACGCGTGCGCCGGGAAGCGGCCGGCAGGCGGCGTCGACGATTTGCAGCCGCACATTGAGGGCGATGCCCTTCTTGCCCTCGGTGATGTCGGCGCGTTCGAGCTTCGGGTCGAAATAGAACGGCCCTTCTGTGACCTCGGGCGTGATGGTGCAGACACCAGCACCGGCTTCAAACAAAGCAAGCCTAGCATAGGGCGAAACCTGCCCGGCCCTTGCACCGGCGGGCAGGAATATGCCGCCAGCGGTAACCGCAACGAGACCGAGCGCCTGCCGACGGCTCAGTGGCAAGGACTTGTCGGACATCTGGCGCCTCTTCAACGCGAACAGCTCCGTAAATGACCCCGCCTGTCTAGGGCCCGCTGTCAGGCGGCGCCAATGAAAGTTCGGTAATGTGAGGAAAGTTCGGCAATACCAGCCCCTCTTTGGCCCACCGGTTTGCCTCGTGCAAAAGCCGAGCACACATCCTATATGGAGCCGACAATCCCTAATTCGAGGCACAATATGAGCGACGCACAGACGCAGATCCCCGTAACCGTCCTCACCGGCTATCTCGGCGCCGGCAAGACGACACTGCTCAATCGCATCCTTTCGGAAAACCACGGCAAGCGCTACGCCGTCATCGTCAATGAATTCGGCGAGATTGGCATCGACAACGAGCTGATTGTGGAATCCGACGAGGAAATATACGAGATGAACAATGGCTGCGTCTGCTGCACCGTGCGCGGCGACCTGATCCGCGTCGTCGAAGGCCTGATGCGCAGGCCTGGCCGCTTCGACGCCATCGTCGTCGAGACCACAGGCCTCGCCGATCCCGTGCCGGTGGCGCAAACCTTCTTCATGGACGACGACGTGCGTTCCAAGACCAGGCTCGATGCGGTGGTGGCGCTGGTCGACGCCAAGCACTTGCCGCTGCGCCTCAAGGATTCCCGCGAGGCCGAGGACCAGATCGCCTTTGCCGATGTCGTCGTGCTCAACAAGACCGATCTGGTCACCCCCGAAGAGCTGAGCAAGGTGGAGGCGACGATCCGCGCCATCAACCCGGCGGCACGAATCCACCGCACCACACGCGCCAGCGTGGCGCTGTCCGAGGTGCTCGATCGCGGTGCGTTCGACCTGTCCCGGGCGCTGGAGAACGATCCGCACTTCCTCGAGGCGCATGACGATCACGACCATCATGATCATGATCATGACCACCATCACCATGATCGCGACGGCCATGATCACCACGATCATGACGGGCATCATCATGCGCACCCTTCCGACATCCATGACGTGACTGTGCAGTCGGTGTCGCTGCGCGGCGGCGAGATGGACCCGAAAAAGTTCTTCCCGTGGATCGAGAAGGTCACCCAAATGGAAGGCCCGAACATCCTGCGGCTGAAAGGGATCATTGCGCTGAAAGGCGATGACGAGCGCTATGTCATCCAGGGTGTGCACATGATCATCGAGGGCGACCACCAGCGCGCCTGGAAGGACGACGAGAAGCACGAGAGCCGGCTGGTGTTCATCGGCCGCGAACTCGACGCCGAGCGACTGAAGACAAGCTTCGAGGCCTGCCAGGCCGCTTGATTTAGCTGCCCTTTCTTCCTTCTGAGAGAAGTGCAGCCTAAACGCTGGCGGTCTCTCCTCACCACGATCCGAAGCACGGGTTGAGACCCGCAGCTCAACCCCTTAAGGGTGAGGCAGCAGAAATCTCGAACGGAATGATCTCTCATGCCGACAGTCGCCCCGCTCGATCTCGAAGGCCACTGCCTCGCCGCCGTGTTTCTCGGCGACGTGCCGCATTTTGCGCTGGCCGACGGCACAATCCATCGGCTCGACCACGGCCACAAGACGGTGCAGGCCAATGACGGAATGCTCGCCGCCTTCCATGATGCGGCAAACGACCGACTGATCACCGGTGGTGAGGACGGCAGGATCTTTGCCGTGACCCCAGGCGGCAATACAATGGAATTGGCGACCGCAGGCAAAAAATGGATAACCAGCGTCGCCGCCGGGCCGCAAGGCGCTGTTGCCTATGCTTCGGGCAAGATTGCCTATGTGCGCTTTGCCGACGGTAAAACCAGGGAATTCTCGCATCCGCGCTCAGTCGAGGGGCTTGCCTTCTCGCCCAAGGGCATGCGCTTCGGCGTTGCCCGCTACAATGGCGCGACGCTGCATTTCCCGGCCGCCGACGGCAGGCCGGTCGAGCTCGAATGGGCCGGCGCCCACACCGGCATCACCTTCTCGCCGGACGGCGGCTTCCTCGTCACCACCATGCAGGAAAACGCGCTACATGGCTGGAAGCTCGCCGACGGCAAGCACATGCGCATGTCCGGCTACCCCGGCAAGGTCAAAAGCCTGTCGTGGAGCGCCAAGGGCAAATGGCTGGCGAGTTCCGGCGCGCCGGCGGCGATCGTCTGGCCGTTTTCGGGCAAGGACGGGCCGATGGGCAAGGCGCCGCTGGAACTCGGCACGCGCGGCAATGCGATGGTCACCTCCGTCGCCTGTCACCCGAGCCAGGACGTCGTTGCTATCGGCTATGATGACGGGATGGTGATGGCGGTGCGCTTCGCCGACGCCAAGGAAGTGCTGTTGCGCCGGCCCGGCAAGGGCGCCGTCACTTCGATGATGTGGGACAAGGAAGAGCGCCGCGTCGCCTTTGGCAGCGCTGCTGGCGACTGCGGCGTCATCGATATTTCGGCGTAGCCTGTTACTTACTCGGCTCCGCAAGATACTTTGCCGGTCAATTCAGCCTGCTTGCCGTCCTTTTCGGCCTCAGCCGTTCCATCATAGATTGAGAGCAAATAGCGGCCGTCATAGACGCCTTCGTCGCTGGCCTTGGTCAGGATCGCCAGTTCGACGTAGCCGTAGGCGTTTTCGACCTGCCGTTCGTGGTAGACGAGCAGCCGCAATTCCTTGTTGTCGAGCCAATATTGCGTGAGGTTCTGATCCTCGAACACCGTCTTGCGCAGACTGTCGGCAGCCGGCCTGCCCAGAATCTCGAGCTCGCCGCTAAAATTGAAGGTCGGCCCGCCCATGCCTCTGGTGACCCCGGCACCGATCTGAAATTTGACGGCTGCATCCTCGGCGGAACACCAGATGCCGCCGGACGCCAGAGCCGCACCAACCGACGACAGCAACGTTGCTGCGCAGACGATCGCCCGCACCATCTTATGCCCTCCAGCCGAAGTACCATTGGCGCCCGAAGGCGGCTCGCGGTCAAGCGCCTGATTTCATTCAAATGACCGCTGACCCAACACAGGGCAGCCGCCCGGCCAATTGCGGTAGCGGCCGCCGATTGTCTAATGTGCGACTGAGAGGGCCGCCATGAACGTCATGAACCATGCAAAGACTTCCATCGGCGGCATCGGCCCGGCCCGGATCGCCGAGTTACGCGCGACCGAGGCAGAAGTCTTCTGCCGGGCGCGGCCGAAATCGATGGCGAAAATCGGCAATGGCCTGCCCGGCTTCTTCGGCGGCGTGCCGATGCATTGGATGAACGACTGGCCGACGCCGTTCCCGATCCTTGTCGATAGTGCCAGGGGCGCCATCATCAGAGATATCGACGGCAACCGGCTCGACGATTTCTGCCTTGGCGACACCGGCTCGATGTTCGGTCATTCGCCGCCGCCGGTCGCACGCGCCATCCGCAGGCAGGCCGGACGCGGCCTGACCTACATGCTGCCTGCCGAGAACGCGCTCGCCATCGGGCCGCTGCTGCAGCAGCGTTTCGGCTTGCCATTCTGGCAGATCGCGACGACGGCGACCGATGCCAACCGCTTCGCGCTGCGGGTTGCCCGCGCCGTTACCGGCCGGGAGAAGATACTGGTCTTCAACGGCTGCTATCATGGCTCGGTCGACGAGACGATGGTGCGGCTGGTCGCCGGGAAAGCGGTGAATCGACCGGGACTGGCCGGCGAGTTCCGCGACCTGACGCGGGCGACTGATGTCGTCGAGTTCAACGATCTGCCGGCGCTCGACGCAGCACTCCGGGGCAACGATGTCGCCTGCGTCATCGCCGAGCCGGTGCTGACCAATTCCTGCATGGTGCTGCCCGAAGCCGGCTTTCATGATGGCTTGCGGCGTCTCACCCGTGCGACCGGCACGCTGCTTCTAATCGACGAGACGCATACAATCTCGACCGGTCCCGGCGGCTATACAAGCAAATACGGGCTGGAGCCGGACCTGTTCGTGCTGGGCAAGCCGATTGCCGGCGGCGTACCGGCGAGCGTCTGGGGCATGAGCGAAGACGTTGCGGCCCGCTATGCCGCTTATATCAGCCGGAAAGAGCCCGGCTACTCCGGCATGGGGACAACGCTGTCGGCCAATCCGCTGCAATTCGCAGCGATGCGCGCCACGCTCGAATACGTCATGACCGACGAGAACTACAGCCATATGGACCATCTGGCGCGGCGGCTCGACGCCGGGCTGACCGCCGTCATCGATCGCTATCGTCTGCCCTGGCATGTTGCTCGCGTCGGTGCCCGTGTCGAGTTCATCTGCGCGCCGGGCCCGCTGAGGAACGGCGGCGATGCGGAAGCTGCGCACGTGCCGGAGCTCGAGGCGGCAATCCATGTCGCGCTGGTCAATCGCGGCGTGCTGATCGCACCCTTCCACAACATGATGCTGATCTCTCCTGCGACCAGCGCCGCCCAGGTGAACCGGCTGATCACTGCCTTCGGTGCGGTTGCGGCAAAGCTTACGGCATGAGACAAGCTTGCGGCATGAAACAAGCGCCCAAGCAAAGTTTGAACCTGGTCACGGCATCCCCTTCGGGCTCGACGCCCGCCGAGGCGCAGGCCTTTCTCGACGCTCATCCCGAGATCGAAGCGTTCGACATCGTGCTGACCGACGCCAATGGCGTCGGTCGCGGCAAGATCGTGCGCCGGCATGAGTTGATAAGCATCTTCGAGGGGGGCCGGCACATGCCGATCTCGATCCTCGGCCTCGACATCACCGGCGAGGATGTTCACGAGACCGGGCTGATCTGGACGACGGGCGACGGCGACCTGCGGGCGTGGCCGATCCCCGGCACACTGGTGCCGCTGTTCGGCACCCAGCCGCCGCGCGGCCAGGTGCTGATGGCGATGTACCATCTCGATGGCCAGCCGATGTCGTCCGACCCGCGGCTGGCACTCGCCCGCCAGGTAGACATCCTCGCGGCCAAGGGCCTGCATCCGGCCGGTGCCTTCGAGCTCGAATTCTTCCTGCTCGCCAACGAGCGCGATGCCGAAGGCAAGGTGCAGCCGGCGCACGCGGTGCTTGACGGACGCCGCTCGGCCAAGACGGAGGTCTATTCCGTCGACCATCTGCACGGCATGGAGCCGCTGTTTTCCGACATCTACGCCGCAGCCAAGGTGCAAGGCATCCCGGCCGAGACGGTCATCTCGGAATATGCGCCCGGCCAGTACGAGCTGACGCTCAACTACCGCAAGGATGTGATGCGGGCGGCCGACGATCTCGTCATGCTCAAGCGACTGGTGCGGGCGCAGGCGCGCCGTCATGGTGTCACCGCTTGCTTCATGGCCAAGCCGATCGAGAAATATGCCGGCTCGGGCATGCATTTTCATGTCTCGCTGCTGGACGATGCCGGCAAGAATGTCTTTGCCGAAACCGGCGGCGAAAGCTGGTCGCTGCCGCTGCTGCGCGGCCTCGGCGGACTGATCCAGACGATGGCGGAATCGATGCTGGTCTTCGCGCCGCATGCCAATTCATGGCGGCGCTTCGTCTCGCAATCCTATGCGCCGGTGGCGCCGACCTGGGGCGTCAACAACCGTTCGGTGGCACTGCGTGTGCCGGCCGGCGATGCCAAGAACCGCCGCATCGAGCACCGGCCATCGGGCGTCGACGCGAATCCTTACCTAGTGGCAGCAACGGTGCTGGCCGGTGTCGTCAAAGGCCTCGACGAAGGCCTCGATCCCGGTCCCGAAACCACCGGCAATGGCTACGAATCGGCCGTCACGCGCACGACGATGCCGGTCGACTGGCG
The DNA here is from genome assembly GCF_040320195.1 of Mesorhizobium sp. M0768. Classification (NCBI taxonomy): domain Bacteria; kingdom Pseudomonadati; phylum Pseudomonadota; class Alphaproteobacteria; order Hyphomicrobiales; family Phyllobacteriaceae; genus Mesorhizobium; species Mesorhizobium sp. M0768. The sequence continues at coordinate 386,932 of NZ_JAMYPD010000002.1, forward strand.
TGCCGCGATCGAGGCGGCAAGGGCGTCGACTTTCCTCAAGGGCGCATTGGGCGAAGACCTGCACCGGACGTTCGTGGCGATCAAGCAGTCGGAATATCTGCGCGTGGCGCGCACGGTCAGCGAACTGGATTATCACCTCTATCTGCACGAGGTGTAGGGCATCACATCGTCGGCCATCCGCCGGTGAAGGCCCATGCGGAATAATTTCAACGGAACCTTCGGCGGGCTTTGCTCATTGCGTGTCTGATTGCAGGAGCGAGCAAGGCCGCCTTAGTCATGATCGCCAGGATGCAGACAACCCCGACGCCGCACCATGCCAAAGTGCAGGCAAGACGCTTGCCTGCAAGCAAGTCTCCGGAAACGACAGAAATCGACGCCAGGACGATTCCTGAACTGCGCGAAACGGCCAAGATCTGCCGCCGCTGTCCGCTATGGCACGACGCCACGCAGACCGTGTTCGGTGAGGGCCCTGATAAAGCTAAGGTGATCTTCGTCGGCGAACAGCCGGGCGACCAGGAGGACCTGGCGGGCAAGCCCTTCGTCGGTCCGGCGGGCAAGGTGTTCGACGCGATCCTGGACGATGCCGGCGTCGATCGGCTGAAAGTCTACGTCACCAACGCGGTCAAGCATTTCAAGTTCGAGCCGCGCGGCAAGCGGCGCATCCACTCCAAGCCGAACGCCGGCGAGGTGCAGGCTTGCCGCTGGTGGCTCGACAAGGAAATCGATCTGATCAAGCCCAATCTGGCGGTGGCGCTCGGCGCAACGGCGGCGCAGGCGCTGCTTGGCAAGGTGGTGCCGATCATGAAGATGCGTGGGGCCGTCGTGGAGCGCGACGATGGCTTGCGTGTCTTCGTCACCATCCACCCGTCCTTCATCCTGCGCATTCGCGAGCCGGCGGACAAGCAGGCAGAACGCGACCGGTTCCTGCAGGATATGAGAGCGGTGAAAAAGCTGATGGCCGCCTGAGCTATTTGATCAATATCGCCCGGAGATCGTTGACGTTTGTGCCGGTCGGACCGGGTGCGAAAAGGTCATCTACGGCATTGAATGCCGTCCAGGCGTTGTTGCCGGCAAGCATGGCCTTGGCATCGATGCCCGCCTTATGCATCCGCGACACTGTCGAGCCGTCGGCGAAGGCGCCGGCATTGTCTTCCGAACCGTCTATGCCGTCGGTGTCGGCGGCCAGTGCGTGGACGCCCGCCAGGCCGCTGATCCCAATGGCGAAGGCGAGCAGGAATTCCGAGTTGCGGCCGCCTTTGCCTTTCGCGCGCAAGGTCACGGTCGTCTCGCCGCCCGACAGGATCAGCACCGGTTTTGCGAATGGCCGGTTGCGCGTCGCCACTTCGCGCGCGATTGCAGCGTGGACGCCGCCGACCTCACGCGCCTCGCCCTCGATGGAATCGGAGAGAATGACCGCTTCGATACCTTGGTACCTGGCTTCGGCCGCAGCCGCTTCCAGCGATACGCCGGCCGAGGCGATCAGATGTACCTCGTTGCGCGAAAAACGCGGATCATCGACGCGCGGTGCATCGGCGGCCGGCGAATTGATGTGCGCCATCACTGAAGCCGGTAGTTTCATGTCATAGGCGGCGATCGACGCTAATGCATCTTCGCGGCTGCCGGAATCGGGAACGGTCGGGCCGGAAGCGACCAGCGCCGGGTTATCGCCCGGAATGTCGGAGACCACCAGCGACACCACCTTGGCTGGATAGGCAGCGGCTGCCAGCCTGCCGCCCTTGATCGTGGAAACATGTTTACGGATGGTGTTCATTGCGGCGATCGGCGCGCCGGAGGCGAGCAGCGCCTCGTTGACGGCGATCTCATTGGCCAGCGTCAGACCTTCGGCAGGTGACGGCAGCAGCGCCGAGCCGCCGCCCGAAATGAGCGCCACGACGAGGTCGTCCGCACTCAGTCCCTGGACCTTTTCGAGCAGCCGCCCGGAAGCTTCTAGCCCCGCGGCATCCGGCACCGGATGCGCCGCCTCGATGATCTCGATGCGCCGGCAGGCCGCGCCATAGCCGTAGCGGGTGACGACCAGCCCTTCGATCGGCCCGTCCCACACTTTCTCGAAAGCCGCCGCCATCTGCGCCGAGCCTTTTCCTGCACCGATGACGATCGTCCGTCCCTTCGGCCTTGCGGGCAAATGATCCTTGATCGTCCTCTGGGGATCGGCGGCGGCAACGGCGGCGTTGAAGATCGAAATGAGAAAGGACTTGGGATCGAGCGCGGTCATACTGAGCGACCACGGACGCTGTGCGAGCTTCTGCGGCGTTTGCGCTGCCCCTCACCCTTACCCTCTCCCCGCAGAGAGACGGGGAGAGGGGATCGCCAGCGTTGGAGCGTTGCCCTTCTCCCCGTCACTACGCGGGGAGAAGGTGCCGGCAGGCGGATGAGGGGCAGCGCCAACGTCACGATGTTGCTTCCGGCGGCAGGACCAACTCCTGGCTATCGACGCCCAAGTAGCTACACAGCGTATCGACGACAACTCCGTGGTCCTCGCGCTCCGGTAGACCGGAGACGGCGATCACGCCGATGACGCCAGCGCCCTTGACAGTGATGGGAAAGCCGCCACCGGCCAGCACATAGTCGGCAACGTCCAGCCCTTCGCCGGGCTTGAAGCTGCGGTCGGGGCGCTGCTGCTCCAGCACAATGCGGTAGGTGCTTTTCAGGAACCGCCGCACGACGTTGATCTTGCGCCGCGCCCAGTCCGGATTGGAGGCGTTCGAGCCGGGCATTGCCGCATAGAACAGCGGCCGGTCGAAAGTTCTGATATCGACGATGATCGGCAGGTTTTCCTTGAGAGCCCGGTCGCGGATCGCCGAGCCGATCTCGAAAGCGACGGCTTCATCGAAGGCCGAAAAGACAAGCGTGGCTTCCTGTTTCTTGATCAGAGCGATGTCGTCCGCAACGGCCATGTCGTTCCCCTGTCGATCTCGCCTGTTGCTTTGGCGGATGGCTGCCGCCCGGTCAAGCCGGCCGCATACGACGGCTAAACCGCTATATCCGCCTTGGCCGCCCGGCCGGCGACATAGACCTCGCGCACGGCGCGGTCATCGCCGAGCGTCTGCAGCAGAAACAATTCCTCGGCGAGCGTGTCCGCCGTCTCCACCCGCAGCCGCATCGCCGGCGTGGCGCGGGCGTCGAGCACGATGATATCGGCGTCGCTGCCTTCCTCCAGGGTGCCGATCTTTTCCGCAAGCGACAGCGCCTCGGCATTACCGCGGGTCAGCTGCCAGAAGGACTGGAACGGATTGAGCTTCTCGCCGTTCAGCGCGATCACCTTGTAGCCCTCGTCCATGGTGCGCAGCATCGAATAGTTGGTGCCACCGCCGACATCGGTGGCTGCGGCGATGCGAAGCGGCTTCTCGCGGCGGCTATAGCGCTGATAATCGAACAGGCCCGAGCCGAGAAACAGGTTGGAGGTCGGGCAGAACACCGCCACCGAGCCGCTATCCGAAAGCGCATCCGCCTCGCGCTCCGACAGGTGGATGCAATGGCCGAACAGGCTTCTGCGCCCGAGCAGCCCATAGTGTTCGTAGATGTCGGTGTAGTCCCGCGTCTGCGGGTATAATTGCTGCGTGAAGGCGATCTCGGCGTGGTTTTCCGACAGATGCGTCTGCATGTGCAGATCAGGATATTCGCGGCAGAGCGCGCCCGCCATCTCCAATTGCTCGGGCGACGAGGTGATGGCGAAGCGCGGCGTGATGGCATAGTGCTGGCGCCCCTTGCCGTGCCACTCATCGATCAACGCCTTGCTGTCGTCATAGCCCGATTGCGGCGTGTCGAGCACGCCGTCCGGCGCGTTGCGGTCCATCATCACCTTGCCGGCGATGTTGAGCATGTTGCGGTCGTGCGACTCTGCAAAGAACGCTTCGGCAGATTCCTTGTGTACCGAGCAATAGGCCGCGACTGTCGTGGTGCCGTGGCGCAACACTTCATCCAGGAACAGCCTGGCGATACGGCGGCCATGCTGGGCGTTCTGGAATTTGGTCTCTTCCGGAAAAGTGTAGGTGTTCAGCCAGTCGAGCAGTTCGGCGCCGAAGGAAGCGATGACCTGCATCTGCGGAAAATGTGCATGCGCATCGATGAACCCGGGCAGCAGCAGATGTGGCCTGTGGTCGACCTTTTTTGTTCCCTCGCCCGCCTTTTTCTCGACCTCGGCATAGGCGCCAGCGGCAACGATCCTTCCGTCGCGCATCAGCAGGCCGCCATCTTGCTCGTAGCGCCAGGCGGAATGGTCGTCGATGGTTTCTGGCCAGCGCAAAAACGACAGCGTGCGGCCGCGCAGCAGCGTGCTGGTCATGCTATTTCCCCGCGCCTTCGAACCAGGCTACCAGCAGTGCCCGTTCCTTGTCGGTGATCTGCGTGACGTTGGCGGGCGGCATGGCGTGGCTGCGTCCGGCCTGCAGGTAGATCTCGCCGGCGTGCTCGGCGATGCCGGCATCGGTATCGAGCATCACGCCCTTAGGCGCGTGGTAAATGCCCGCGTAGGACGGCTCCGCCGCATGGCACATCGAACAGCGGCCAAGCACCGTATCACGCACAGCGGGAAAGTGCGCCGAGGCGACGTAGACCTGTGCCGCCGAGGACGTTTTGACCTCGCCGGTCAGCAGCTTCGGTGCCGTCGACAGCCAGATGATGACGACGAACAGGACGGCGGCGGCCAGCCAGGTCCAGGTCGGATTGCCTTTGCGCGCGTGCCTGGTATTGAAATAGTGCCGGATCAGCACGCCGATGATGAACACCAGCGAGGCAATGACCCAGTTGAACTCTGTGCCGAACGCCAGCGGATAATGGTTCGACAGCATCAGGAACAAAACCGGCAGCGTCAGGTAATTGTTGTGCAGCGAGCGCTGTTTGGCGATCTTGCCGTATTTCGGATTGGGCTTACGGCCAGCGATCAGGTCGGCGACGACGATCTTCTGGTTGGGGATGATGACCATGAAAACGTTGGCCGACATGATCGTCGCGGTGATGGCGCCGAGATGCAGGAAGGCGGCGCGGCCGGTGAACAGGTGGGTCAGTCCCCAGGCCATGAATACCAGCACCCCATACAGCACCAGCATCAGGCCGGTGTCGCTGTTGCCGAGCGGCGAACGGCACAAGAGATCGTAGACCACCCAGCCGACGCCGATCGTCGCCAGCGACAGCAAGATGCCTGTAGGCACCGACATGGCAAGGACATTCGGATCGATCAGGAACAGGTCCGCCCCGGCATAGTAGACGACGCACAGCATGGCGAAGCCCGACAGCCAGGTGGCGTAGGATTCCCACTTGAACCAGGTCAGATGCTCGGGCATCTCAGCCGGCGCCACCAGATATTTCTGCACATGGTAGAAGCCGCCGCCATGCACCTGCCATTCCTCGCCGAAGGCTCCGGCAGGCATGCCCGGACGCTGGCGCAGCCCGAGATCGAGCGCGACGAAATAAAAGGACGATCCAATCCAGGCGATACCGGTGACGACGTGCAGCCAGCGCACGGCGAAACTCAGCCAATCCCAGAATATCGCGAAATCCATCATGAAAAAATCGTCCCTGCCGATCCACTGACTTTACGGACTGGAGCGCAAACGGAAAGGGCCGAGCTGCACGATGACTTTCAAAAAAAATTGGAAAATACTAGGCTGATCATACGCAGCCACATGAGAGCCACGGAAGCCGCATGGCCTATCTCGACAACATCGCCGTTTTCGTCCGCGTCGTCGAGCTCGGCAATTTGTCGGCGGCTGGGCGCGACATGCGCATTTCGCCCGCGGTCGCCTCTAACCGGATCAAGGAGCTCGAGAAGCACCTGGGCGTCAGGCTGTTCAACCGCACGACGCGACAATTGATGCCGACCGAGCACGGCACCGTGTTCTACTCTGGCGCCAAGCAGGTGCTGGAGGCGGTCACCGAGGCGGAAGCGGCGGTCAGCGCGCTATCCGGCCAGCCGCGCGGCACCATAAAGGTGACAGCGCCGCTCGGCCTCGGGCGGCGGCTGGTAGCATCCGGAATCCCGGATTTCCACGACAGGTACCCAGATATCGAGGTGCGGCTCCGGCTTTCCGATCACAATGTCGATATCATGAAGGAAGGCATCGACGTTGCGTTCCGGCTGGGCATCATCGAGGATTCCAGCCTCAGGATGCGCGGCATCATGGACTGCGAACGCGTGCTGGTCGCGGCTCCACAATATCTGGACGTGCGCGGCGAGCCGACCGAGCCGCAGGAGTTGATCGGCAAGAAACACGATTGCCTGATGCTGCGCTATTCCGGTGCGCGCGAATATGTCTGGACGCTGCAGACGCCGAATGGGCCGCAAAAGTTCGAGGTGCACGGCCCCTACGATACCGATGATGGCGACGTGCTGACCGGCTGGGCGCTGTCCGGCCGCGGTATCATCAACAAGCCGCGCTTCGAGGTCGAGCCGTTTATCCGCGACCAGCGGCTGAAGGTGATCCTGAGCAATACGCCGCCGACGCCGGTGCAGTTCGCCGCCGTCTACCCGCACAAGAAGCTGCAGGATCCGAAGGTGCGGCTGCTGCTCGATTTCATGGCCGAGCGCTGCCAGCGGCTGATCAGGGATATTCTGGCCGGCAAATGATCGCTGGCTGGCCGGTTGCTTTCCGTCCAGCCGGCGAGATAATTCTCAAGGAATCTCGCTCAACAGGGAAAAGCGATGGCCAACGGCGCCACAATGTGTCTCGCCGTTTCACTGTCTCCGGAAGCCGCTCCTTCCCATCCGCCCGACGCCGGCCCGGACTTCAGTCTGCTGACGCGGTTCGTGCAAGAAGCCGAAGCGGCCGGTCTGGATATGGTGTTGCTCGGCGATTCCGCGCCGGTTGCAGGCGGGCTGAACCGGCAAATGCGCTTCGAAGCAACGACCTTGGTGGCGGCCCTGGCGACGGTGACAAGCAGGATCGGCCTCGTCGCTGCCGCGTCGACGGTCGCCCACCAGCCCTATAATCTCGCGCGCCGTTTCGCCTCGCTCGATATCATCAGCCATGGCCGCACCGGCTGGAACACGAGCATGATGCCCGACCCGCGCGAGGCCGCCAATTTCAGCCGGCCGGAAGGGTTTTCCTGCGACGATTTCCGCCTGCGCGCCGATGAATTCATCGGCATCGTGCAAGGCTTGTGGAAAGGCTGGGACGCAGACGCGCTGCTGTTCGACAAAGTTGGCGGCCGCTTCTTCGATCCCGAGAAGATGCACCTTCTCGACCACAAGGGCGAATACTTTTCCGTGCGCGGGCCGCTCAACGTGGCGCGGGCGCCGCAGGACACGCCGGTGCTGGTCATGTCCGGCCTGTCCGAGCCCGCCATGTATATCGCCGCCCGCACCGCCGATGTCGTCCTGCTGGATGAGCCATCGATCGAGCCGGCGAAGGCTGGCGATCTGAAGCGCCGTGCGCTTGCCTTCGGGCGCAGGCCGGAGGCGCTGAAAGTGCTGATGAACGTTACCGGCAGCGCCGAAATAACCGCCGCGCCGGACCTGTTTGCGGACAGCCTCGAAGAGTGCTTTCGCTCGAAAGCCTGCGACGGCTTCAACATCGCCATGCCGTTCACATCGGCGCTCGACGATTTCGTCGGTCTCGTGCTGCCGGAGCTTCGCCGCCGCGGCCTTGTCCAGTCCGGCTACAGCGCGGCGACACTGCGCGCCCATCTCGGGCTTGCAGGGGAGGATCGGCAATGAGCGCCGGTCGAGGCCAGATGAAGCTCGGCGCCTTCCTGTGGGCGACAGGCCACCACATCGCCGCCTGGCGCCATCCGCAGGCGCATGTCACGGCCGGCATCGACATCGATCATTACATCCAGCTGGCGCGGACGGCGGAAGCGGCAAAGTTCGACATGATCTTCTGCGAGGACGCCGCCGGCGTGCGCGAGGCCAATGTCAACATCGCCAGCCAAACGTCGCGCTCGATCGGCTTCGAGCCGATCAGCCTGCTTGCCGCGCTCGCCGTCCAGACGGCGCGCATCGGCCTCGTCTCCACGGCGTCGACGAGCTATAACGAGCCTTACGGGCTGGCGCGAACCTTCCTGTCGCTCGACCATCTGAGCGGCGGCCGTGCCGGCTGGAACCTTGTCACTTCCGCCAGCCAGATCGAGGCCGCCAATTTCGGCTCGACCGGTCTGCGCCCGCATGCCGACCGCTATGAACGGGCGCGCGAATTCGCTGCCGTGGTCGCTGGCCTTTGGCAAGGCCAGGGCGGACACGAAGGCAGAAGCTTTTCGGTGCGCGACCCGCTTGATCTGCCGCGCTCGCCACAAGGTGCGCCGGTCATGGTTCAGGCGGGAGCGTCGGACGAAGGCCGCGATCTCGCCGCCCGGACCGCCGATGTGGTGTTCACTGCGGCGCAGACATTCGAGGAGGGGAAGGCCTTCTACGACGACCTCAGGGGACGGCTGGCGGCCTATGGGCGCGAGCCGGACGACCTCAAGATCATGCCTGGCGTCGCGCCGGTCGTCGCGGCAAGCGAAGCGGAAGCCCGGGCAAAACATGATGAACTGCAGGAGCTGATACCGGACGATGTCGGTGTCGCGCTGCTTTCCAGCTATCTCAGCATACCCGATCTCGCGCGCTATCCCATCGACGGACCGCTGCCCGAGCTGCCGGCCAGCGAAGGCATGCAGAGCCGGCAGGCGCTCGTCATCGAGCAATCACGCCGCGATAAGCTGTCCATTCGCCAGCTTGCCCGTCATTTCGCCGGCGCGCGCGGCCATTGGCGCGTCGTCGGAACGCCCGCCCAGATCGCCGACGAGCTCGAGGCACGCTTCGAGGGCGGCGCCGCAGACGGTTTCAACGTCATGCCATCCTATTTTCCCGGCCAACTCGATGCCTTTGCCACACTAGTCGTGCCGGAGCTACAGCGGCGCGGGCTGTTCCGTACGGATTATGAAGGCAGCACGCTGCGCGACCATCTGGGCTTGAAAAGGCCGGCGTAAACGACGAGCGGAACGAAAGTCGGAGATCGCCGTTTTGGGATGCTGTGCCGCGCGGCGATGAGGGCGTCTGCGCGCATGTTCGATTGACCTTCCACAAACTTCGCCCTCTTCAAACCAAGCGGACGCAACCGCCACAGGAGCCGATCATGGATGCCATCGCCACCCGCAACGACCTGCAATCCAATGCCAAGAAAGAGTGCATCGATCTTCTCAATGCCCGCCTCGCTGACGCCATCGATCTGGCCTTGATCACCAAGCAGGCGCACTGGAACGTCAAGGGACCGCAATTCATCGCCATCCACGAGATGCTCGACACGTTCCGCGAGGAGCTCGACGGCCATGTCGACACCATTGCCGAGCGCGCCGTACAGCTCGGCGGGACGGCGCTCGGCACATCGCAAGAGGTGTCGAAGGCGACTATGCTCGAGGCCTATCCGACCGACATCCACAAGACCCGGGATCATCTGGCGGCGCTGATCGACCGCTATGCCGCAACCGCCAAGCGGGCACGCGCGGCGATCGACGAGGCGGCCGGCGCGGGCGATGCCGACACCGCCGACATCTTCACCGCCTATTCACGCTCGCTCGACAAATTGCTGTGGTTCCTTGAGGCGCACACGCAGGAGAAGGAATAGCCAAAACGTCAGCCAGCCATCGCTTTGCGGTGAGGGGCTTTGGACTGAGCGAACGGTGCCGCCGCATGGCCGGCCAACGCTGTCATAATCTCGGCTACGGCGAGTGCGGCGATCACCTGCGGGCGCTTGTCCTTAACGGCATCGCCGCCGATCGGCGAGACGAGGTGGGCAAATTCCGCCTCGCTTCCGTCCGCCGATTTCAGGAACCAGTTCCAGAAGGTCGCCTTCTTGGTCCTGGAGCCGATCATGCCGACATAGGCGGCATCCCGGCGTTTCAGAGCCTCGGCGACGATCAGGAAGTCCAGCGCGTGGTCATGTGTAAGGACGACGAAGGCGGATCCAGCCGGGGCTTCGCGCACCATCGCCTCAGGCATCGGCGTCAGCTTGGTTTCGACCGCTTCCGGCATGCCTTTGAGCGCCTCGGCTCGCGTCTCGACAACGACGACATGCACCGGCAGCAAGGCCATCGCGGAGGCCAGCGCTTGGCCGACATGGCCGCCGCCGAGGATGTAGACATGCGGTCGCTGCGCTTCCTCGGTTTCCGCCGCCGCAACCAGCTTGGCTTCAAGCGCAGGGTCGACTAGCTGGATCAGCAGCTCGACCCTGCCGCCGCAGCACTGCCCGATGTCCGGGCCGAGCGCGATGTCGAGGGTGGCGCGGATATCCCTCCCCGTTGAGGGGAGGGTGGCGGCGAAGCCGCCGGGTGGGGTCGCCGCGGCAGTGCTCGACGCGCTGGCGGTACCTTCTGAGACGACCCCCTCTGGCCGCTCCGCGGCCATCTCCCCCTCAAGGGGGGGGAAAAGCATCTGTCGCGCTTTGTCGATCGCCATGTATTCGAGCTGGCCGCCGCCGATCGTACCGAAAGTGGCCGATCCTGAGACGAGCATGAAGGCACCCGTCTCGCGCGGCGTCGAACCTTTTGTCCGGGCCACCTCAACGAAGGCGACCCGGCCGGCGCCGGCAAGAAAGGCTTTCAGGCTCTGCACTTTCGCGTTCATCATTTGCGTTCCCTATCGGGAAATATAGAGTTTTTCGGCCTGAATTGCACGTTTTCCGGGATTCAAGTGCCGGTTTTGGCTTCGCGCTTCAGCCGTTCGATCGCCATCAGCACACGCTCCGGCGTGGCCGGCGGGTCGAGGCGCGGGCAGATCTTGTGGCTGGCAACGCTCGCCACTGCGTCCGACAGCGCATGCAGCACCGACATTGCGAGCGGAAAGGGCGGCTCGCCGACCGCCTTGGAGCGGTACACCGTCGGCTCGCCTGCTTGCGCCCAGTCGGCCAAAGTCACATTAAAAATCTTCGGCCGGTCCGACGCGAGCGGGATCTTGTAGGTCGATGGCGCATGGGTGCGCAGCCGCCCCTTGTCGTCCCACCACAGTTCCTCCGTTGTCAGCCAGCCCATGCCCTGGATGAAGCCGCCCTCGATCTGGCCGAGGTCGATGGCGCGGTTCAGCGAGCGGCCGGTTTCGTGCAGGATGTCGGTGCGCTCGACGATATATTCGCCGGTCAGCGTGTCGACAGACACTTCCGAGCACGCGGCGCCGTAAGCGAAATAGTAGAAGGGATGGCCCTCGCCCTTGTCGCGGTCCCAATGGATTTTCGGCGTCTTGTAGAAACCCGCCGCCGAAAGCTGGATGCGCGCCATATAAGCCTGCCTGACGAGATCGGCGAAGGCGATCTCCTGGTTGCCGATGCGCACGCGGTTGGGCAGGAACAGCACCTGGTCGCGCGGCACCTGGTATCTCTCGACGGCAAAATTGGTCAACCGGTCCTTGATCTGGCGGGCGGCATTCTGCGCCGCCATGCCGTTGAGGTCGGAGCCGGAAGACGCGGCGGTGGCCGAGGTATTCGGCACCTTGCCGGTCGTCGTCGCGGTGATCTTGACCTGATCGAGGTCGATCTGGAACTCTTCCGCCACAACCTGCGCCACCTTGACATAGAGGCCCTGCCCCATCTCGGTGCCGCCGTGGTTCAGATGCACCGAACCATCGGTATAGACATGCACCAGCGCGCCGGCCTGGTTGTAATGGGTGGCGGTGAACGAGATGCCGAACTTGACCGGCGTCAGCGCCAGTCCGCGCTTGATGAAGCGGCTGTTGGCATTGAAAGCATCGATGGTGCGGCGGCGCCTCGCATAGTCGGAACTCGCCTCCAGCTCGGCGACGATGCGGTGGATGATGTTGTCCTCGACCGTCTGGTGGTAGGGAGTGATGTTGCGGTCGCTGGTGCCGTAGAAATTCTTCTTGCGGATTTCGAGCGGGTCCTTGCCGACGGCAAACGCGACTTCGTCGATGACGCGCTCGGCGCCGACCATGCCTTGCGGGCCGCCGAAGCCGCGAAAGGCGGTGTTCGATACCGTATTGGTGTAGAGCGGCGCCGATTGCGCGTGCACCGCCGGCCAGAAATAGGTGTTGTCGCAATGGAACAGCGCGCGGTCAGTGACCGGGCCGGAGAGGTCGGCCGAGAAGCCGCAGCGCGCCGCGAACATGAAATCTACGCCCAGAATATTGCCTTCGTCGTCGAAGCCGACCTCGTAGTCGACGAGGAAATCGTGGCGTTTGCCGGTGGCGATCATGTCGTCGTCGCGGTCAGGCCGGATTTTCACGGCCCGATGATGTTTCTTCGCGGCGATAGCGGCCAATGCCGCAAACTGATTGCCTTGCGTTTCCTTACCGCCGAAAGCGCCGCCCATCCGGCGGATTTCCACCGTCACCGCATGGCTCGGCACACCCAGCGCATGGCTGACCATGTGCTGGATTTCGCTCGGGTGCTGGGTCGAGGAATAGATGGTGACGTCGTGGTCCTCGCCGGGGATGGCCAAGGCGATATGACCTTCGAGATAGAAATGCTCCTGGCCGCCTATGCGCATTTTTCCCTTCAGCCGGCGCGGCGCCGCATTGATCGCAGCCGCTGCATCACCGCGCCTCAGCGTCAGCGGCGGCGTGACCAGCTTATCTTTCCGGGGATCGAGCTCACCGACATCGGCGACGAACGGCAATTCCTTGTATTCGACCTTGGCCAGCCTCGTTGCACGGCGCGCCTGCTCGCGGGTTTCGGCAATGACGCAGAAGATCGGTTGGCCAAAGAATTGCACCTTGCCGTCGGCCAGCACCGGCTCGTCGTGACGGCCGGTCGGCGAAATGTCGTTCTCGCCTGGCACGTCGCTCGCCGTCAGCACGTCGATGACGCCGGGTGCGGCGCGCACCGCCGACAGGTCCATGCTGGTGATGGTGGCATGCGTCGCCGTCGAAAGCCCAAGGCAGCCGTGCAGCGTGCCGGCCGGTTCCGGCATGTCGTCGATATAGACGGCCGTGCCACTGACATGCTTGTGCGCGGAATCATGGCGCTGGTCGGTGGCGACGCCGCCGGCGATTTTTTGCGCCTTCAGATTGGGGGTGGCGTGCTTGTTCATCATGCCGCCTCGTGCCGTGATACCTGGATCGGCGCCCGGGTGCCGGTGGTTTCGGCAAAGAAGCGCAGCAGCAGGTTGCGTGCCGCCAGCGCCCGGTATTCGGCGCTTGCCCGCATGTCGGTCAGCGGCGTGAAATCGCCGGCGTACGCGGCCATCGCCGCCTCGACCGTCGCTTCCGTCCAGGGCTTGCCAAGCAATGCCTTTTCGACGCCAAAGGCTCGCTTCGGCGTTGCCGCCATGCCGCCATAGGCGATGCGCACATCCGCCACCGTGTCATGCTCGGCGAGCTTCAGGAAAAACGCGCCTAGCGCTGCTGTGATGTCTTCGTCGCGGCGCTTGGTGATCTTGTAGACGGCAAATTTCGTCTCGCTACCTGGCACCGGAACATGCACGGCCTCGACGAATTCGCCGGGCTGCCGGTCCTGCTTGCCATAGGCGATGAAAAACTCCTCTAGCGGGATCGTTCGACACTTGTCGCCGCGGCGCAGCGTCAGGCGGGCACCGAGTGCGATCAGCGGCGGCGGCGTGTCGCCGATCGGCGAACCGTTGGCGATATTGCCGCCGATGGTGCCCATGTTGCGCACCTGATCGCCGCCGATGCGGTCGAACAGCGGGCCGAGCGCCGGGATGCGTTTCGCCAGTGTCGAGAAGGCTTCGCTATAGGTGACACCGGCGCCGATCGAGACGACGCCCTTGTCCTCGGAAATCCCGCACAGACCATCGAGATTGCCGATGAAAACCGCCGGCGCAATATCGTGCATGTGCTTGGTCACCCAAAGGCCGACATCGGTCGAACCCGCGACGATAGTGGCGCCCGGCTCCTTGACGAGTACGCTGGCCAGATCGTCGGCATTGGCCGGCACGATCAGCCGCTTGTTGCCGGAGCCGATCTCGATGCGCGAACCGTCCTTCATCGCTTCGAGCTTGGCCGTGACTGCCTTGCGCTCCGCCGCCAACGGATCCTTTGCCGCCGTGCCGTAGCTGGAGATGGCGCGCGCCGCGCGCATGATCGCCTCGTATCCGGTGCAGCGGCAGAGATTGCCTTGCAGCGCCTTTTCGATGGCGGCGTCCGACGGCTCCGGCGCCCGCATCCACAGAGCATAAAGCGACATGACGAAACCCGGTGTGCAGAAGCCGCATTGCGAGCCGTGGAAATCGACCATGGCCTGCTGCACGGGATGCAGTTTTCCTGCGTCGCCGCGCAGATGCTCGACGGTCACGACATGCGTGCCGTCTAGCGAGCCAAGGAAGCGGATGCAGGCATTGACGCTTTCATAGACCAGTGTTCCACCGGAGAGCCTGCCGACCAGCACCGTGCAGGCGCCACAGTCGCCCTCGGCGCAACCTTCCTTGGTGCCGCGCAGCGAGCGGTCGAGCCGCAGCCAGTCGAGCAGGGTCTGGTCGGGTGCAATCGTGCCGAGCGCGACGTCCTCGCCATTGAGGATGAAGCGGATTTCGTTGCGTGTCTTGATCCCTGCCATCTCAGCTTCCCCGGTAGGTCGAATAGCCGTACGGCGACAGAAGCAGCGGCACATGATAGTGCATCGGCTCGGCCATACCGAAGCGGATCGGCACATGGTCGAGGAAGGCCGGTTCCGCCAGTTTTGTCCCTTGCCCGCGCAGATAATCGCCGGCCGCAAAGACCAGCTCGTATTCGCCGGTGCGGAATTCCGCGCCGGCAAGCAGCGGAGCATCGCAACGGCCGTCATGATTGGTGACGACCGTTTTCAGATGCGTCCGGGCCTGACCGTCAAGATGATAGAGCTCGATCGACAGACCGGCCGCCGGTTTGCCGGCCGCAGTGTCGAGGACGTGGGTCGTCAGGCGCCCGCCTTCGGCTTTCGACGTTTCCGCCACTGGCTGCTCCATTCCCTGAACGGTCGAACACTATTCATGAATTGTGCGCCAATTAAAGGCGATGCATAAGTCCCGGTCGAGCGGAGCGCGACAAAAACACTTTCAAAAATTTCGGGGGAATGCGCAGGCACTCCTTTCGACTATCCTGATTACAATTTCCGGCAGGAGCGAGAATGCGTTACGAACGAGACATGCGCGGCTACGGAGCCAATCCGCCGGATCCGAAATGGCCCGGCGGGGCGCATGTCGCGGTGCAGTTCGTCGTCAATTACGAAGAGGGCGGCGAGAATTGCGTCCTGCACGGCGACAAGGCTTCGGAGGCTTTCCTGTCGGAGATCGTCGGCGCCGCGCCCTGGCCCGGCCAGCGCCACTGGAACATGGAATCGATCTACGAATACGGCGCCCGAGCCGGCTTCTGGCGATTACTGCGCCTGTTCAGCGAGGCACAGGTGCCGATCACCTGCTATGGCGTCGCCACGGCCCTGGCACGTTCGCCCGACCAGGTTGCGGCGATGCAGGAGGCCGGCTGGGAGATCGCTTCGCACGGGCTGAAATGGATCGACTACCGCGACCATACCCCGGAAGACGAGCGCCGCGACATGGAGGCGGCGATCCGGCTGCATTATGAGGTGACAGGGGCGCGGCCGACCGGCTGGTACACCGGCCGCACCTCGATCAACACGGTGCGGCTGGCGGCGGAAGAGGGCGGCTTCGACTATGTGTCGGATACCTATGACGACGAGCTGCCCTACTGGTTCGAGCACGTGGTGCCGGATGGCACGGCGAAACCGCAGCTGATCATACCCTACACGCTCGACGCCAACGACATGCGCTTTGCCACGCCGCAGGGCTTCAATTCGGGCGACCAGTTTTTTGCCTATCTCAGGGATAGTTTCGATACGCTCTATGTCGAGGGCAAGGCAGGGCGGCCGCGTATGATGAACATCGGCCTGCACTGCCGCCTGGTCGGCCGGCCGGGCCGGGTCGCGGCACTGAAGCGCTTCATCGACTACGTCAAATCGCATGACAAGGTCTGGCTGGCACGACGCATCGACATTGCAAAACACTGGCAGGAGACGCATCCGTTCCGGTTGCCGGCGCTGCGCCCGTCGAAAATGGAATTCGAGGCCTTCGTCCACACATTCGGCGGCGTCTTCGAGCATTCGCCGTGGGTTGCCGAGCGCGCTTATGAGCTGGAGCTCGGCCCGGCCCATGACAGTGCCGGCGGCCTGCACAATGCGCTCTGCCGCGTCTTTCGCGCGGCAAGCGAGGCCGAGCGGTTTGCTGTGCTCAATGCCCACCCCGATCTTGCCGGAAAACTGGCACAGGCCAAGCGGCTGACGGCGGAATCGTCGAGGGAACAGGCTTCGGCAGGGCTCGACGCGCTGACCGAGAAGGAGCGCGAGCTGTTCGCAAAACTCAATGCCGCCTACGTCACCAGTTTCGGTTTCCCCTTCATTATTGCGGTGAAAGGAAAGACCAAGGCGGAGATCCTGGCCGAGTTCGAGGCGCGTATCGGCAACAGCCACGACGTCGAATTCGAAACCGCCTGCAGACAGGTCGAGTGCATCGCGCTGCTTCGTCTCAAGGACATGCTTCCGCAATAGGCTTTGGCTGCCGCCATGGGCCCTGGCTTCCGCAACAGGCTTGAATTTATGGATATGATGAAAATGGCCGAGCGAACCTATTATGCGCCGCAGGGCGGACATCCCGGCCAGAGTGAATTGCTGACCGGCCGCGCTGTGTTCACACAGGCCTATGCGGTCATCCCCAAGGGTGTGATGCAGGACATCGTCACCAGCGCCTTGCCGTTCTGGGATAGGACACGCGTCTGGGTGCTGTCGCGGCCGCTATCGGGTTTTGCCGAGACGTTTTCGCAATACATCGTCGAGCTCGCGCCCGGCGGCGGCAGCGACCGCCCTGAGCTTGACGCCGCCGCCGAAGGTGCCCTGTTCGTAGTCGAAGGCGAGCTATGCGTTTCGCTTGCCGACAAGAAACATAGCTTAAGGCCGGGCGGCTTTGCCTACCTGCCGCCGGCGAGCGGGTGGACGGTGCGCAATGAAAGCGGTGCCGCCGTCCGCTTTCACTGGATCCGCAAGACTTATGACGCAGTCGACGGCATCGACCAGCCGCAAGCGTTCTTCGCCAACGAACAGGAAATCGCGCCGACGCCAATGCCGGGTACCGAAGGCCGATGGACGACGACGCGCTTCGTCGATCCGGCCGACATGCGCCACGACATGCATGTCACCATCGTCACGCTCGAGCCTGGCGCGGTCATTCCCTTCGCCGAGACGCACGTCATGGAACACGGGCTCTATGTGCTGGAGGGCAAGGCGGTCTACCGTCTCAACCAGGATTGGGTCGAAGTCGAAGCCGGCGACTATATGTGGCTGCGCGCCTTCTGCCCGCAGGCTTGTTATGCCGGCGGGCCGGGCAAATTCCGCTATCTCCTCTATAAGGACGTCAACCGCCACGCCAAGCTTGGCAGCGCCGGCGTCGTGAGACCCACACCATGACCCGCATCGTCGCGCGGCCGCTGACCCGCGAGAATTTCGCCGAATTCGGCGACGTCATCGATATGGGCGGCGACAACCATTATCCGATCAATGGCGGCAAGGCTGAGCGCTACCATGACCTCGCCACGGCGGAAGCACGAGGGCCGAATGCGCGCGTGCTGATCTCGATGGTGCGTGGCACGCCCTATGAGCTGCCGTTGAAGCTTACCATGGTGGAGCGCCATCCGTTTGGCAGCCAGGCCTTCATCCCGCTGTCACCACGGCCGTTCCTGGTCGTCGTCTGCCATGACGGCGAAGAGGGCCCGGGCGAGCCGCATGCCTTCATCACCGCGCCCGGGCAAGGCATCAACTATCCGCGCAATCTGTGGCACGGAGTGCTGACGCCGATCGGCGATGTCCAGGATTTTGTGGTCGTCGACCGCGGCGGCGACGGCTCCAATCTCGAAGAGTGCCATTTCTCGCACGCCTACGAGATCGATCTTCCCGACGGGATTAGATGATGACCGACATTTCGCTGATCGACCGACTGCTCGACGTCATCGAGCACGACATCGTGCCGAAGACCGTCGAAGGCGTCGCGCACGGCAATAAGCTGTTCGGCGCGGCCATTCTGCGCAAGGACGACCGCTCGCTGGTGCTTGCCGAAACCAACAACGAGACCGAAAACCCGCTCTGGCACGGCGAGGTGCATTGCCTGAAGCGCTTCTACGAAATGCCTAAAGCCGAACGCGTCGACACCAAGGACGCGATCTTTCTTGCCACGCACGAACCCTGCTCGCTCTGCCTGTCGGCGATCACCTGGACCGGCTTCGACAATTTCTTCTATCTGTTCAGCCACGAAGACTCGCGCGACAGCTTCGACATCCCGCACGATTTGAAGATCCTGAAAGAGGTCTTCACCCTCGATCCCGGCGGCTACAATGCCGAGAATGCCTATTGGAAGAGCTTTTCGATCCGCAAATTGGTGCGCTCGCTGCCCGATGCCGAGCGCGAGCGGCTGGAAGCGCGTATCGGCGCAATATCAGCGCGCTATGACGAATTGTCCGCCGCCTATCAAGCAAGCAAGGCCGAAAACGACATACCGCTGAATTGACGCGGATTGACCAGCCGAATTCGTTGACTGGCCCATGACGCGCTCTCACGGGCTCCATCATCTGGCGCTCCTGGAGTTCGCCCGCATGAAAATCGTCACTGAATTCCCACGAAAGATCGTCGAATTTCCGGATATGGGGATCATCATGCCGGACGGCTGCCGGCTGTCGGCGCGGGTGTGGATGCCGGCCGATGCTGCCGACGATCCAGTGCCGGCAATCCTCGAACACCTGCCCTATCGCAAGCGCGACGGCACGATCTATCGTGATCAGCTGACGCATCCCTATTTTGCCGGCCACGGCTACGCCTCGATCCGCGTCGACATGCGCGGCAATGGCGATTCCGAAGGGCTGATGGACGACGAATATTCCGAGCAGGAATTGCAGGACGCTTGCGACGTCATCGCCTGGGCGGCGGACCAGCCCTGGTGCAACGGCAATGCCGGCATGATGGGCATTTCGTGGGGCGGCTTCAACTGCCTGCAGGTAGCAGCCAAGCAGCCGCCGGCGCTGAAGGCGGTCATCAGTCTCTGTTCGACGGTCGACCGCTATGCCGACGACATCCACTACAAGGGCGGCTGCCTGCTGATCGAGAATTTCGGCTGGGCCTCGACCATGCTGTCCTATTCGTCAAGGCCGCCGGATCCGTTGCTGGCCGGCGACAACAGATGGCGCGACCTGTGGCTGACCAGGCTGGAGAACCAGCCCTTCCTGGTACCGCTGTGGCTAAAGCACCAGCATCGCGATGCCTATTGGAAGCGCGGCTCGATCTGCGAGGACTATTCCGCCATCCATGCCGCGGTGCTGTCGATCGGCGGCTGGCATGATGGCTATCGCAATACGATTTCCCATCTCGCCGTCAATATCGAGGCGCCGGTCAAGGGCATCGTCGGCCCGTGGATCCACAAATACCCGCATTACGCCGCGCCCGAACCGCGCATCGGCTTCCTGCAGGAGGCCTTGCGCTGGTGGGACCGCTGGCTGAAGGATATCGACACCGGCGTCGAGGCCGACCCCGCCTACCGCGCCTATGTCATGGACAGCGTGCGTCCGGCGCGCTGGCATCCCGAGCGCCCGGGCCGCTGGGTCGCTGAATCGGAATGGCCGTCACCCAACATCAAGACCCAAGAGGTTGAGCTTATCGCTGAAGGTAACCACGCTATCGTCGCTTCGCCGCAAAGCTGCGGCCTCGCCGGCGGCGAATATTTCCCCTTCACCTTCGGCCCGGAACTGCCGGGTGACCAGCGCCCCGACGATGCGCTGTCGGTGTGCTTCGACCAGCCGGTGCTGACCGAAACGGTCGACATTGTCGGTGCTCCCGAAGTTGTGGTCAGCGTCTCGTCGGACCGGCGCCAGGCGAACATCGCGGTTCGGCTGTGCGACGTCCATCCGGACGGGGCATCGGAGCTGATCTCGTACGGCGTGCTCAACCTGACGCATCGCAACTCGCACGAATTTCCCGAAGCGCTGGTGCCCGGCGAAACCGTCAGCGCCCGGGTGGTGCTCGACCAATGCGCCTATCGCGTGCCGGCCGGCCATCGCTTGCGCGTTGCCGTTTCGAACGCCTACTGGCCGATGATCTGGCCGTCGCCGGAGCCGGTCCGGCTCGAATTGTCGGCCGCGACATTGATGCTGCCGGTACGCCCGCCAGCGACAGGCGACGAGGTCACCTTCCCCGCTCCCGAAGGTGCTGCGCCCTGGGCAACGGAGACGCTTCGGCCCGCCAATTCCGAGCGTCATGTCGATCGCGACGAAAAGACCGGAATGATTACGGTTTCCATCGTCGACGATTTCGGTGAGGTGCGCGACCTGGAGCATGGCCTCGCCCACGGGAGCCTCGCCAGGGAGACATGGGTGATCCATCCTGACAATCCGCTGTCAGCCTCGGGCAAGACGCATTGGAGCCAGACGCTGTCGCGAAATGGATGGTCGGTGCGCACCGAAACCTTCGCCGAAATGCGGTCCGACGCGCAAAGCTTCGTGGTTAGCGCCAGAATTGAAGCCTATGAAGGCGAGAAACTCGTCTTCGAGCGCAATTTCGAGGAGAAAATCCCGCGCGTGCTGCTTTGAGCGCTTATAGCGATTGGTCCAATTGCGACGCACGATTTACGCCACGGCATGTCGCATTCGGTCTTGCTTACCGCTTTCCCTTACGGTCATTATTCTCCCGATTGAAATGAGAAAAACGACCATAAGGTCGGACCAACAGAGTGAGGAACTCAACATGTCGAACGAACTGGAATATCTGAGCCGGCGCGTTGCGTCCGGCAAGCTGAGCCGTCGCGATTTTCTCGGCCGGGCAGCAGCGCTCGGCGTCACCGTAACCTTCGCCAATTCGCTGCTATCCAGCGCTTCCCGCGCGGCGGGTCCGGTCAAGGGCGGCACGCTCAAGGCTGGCCTGGTCGGTGGCGAGTCCACCAACAGCCTCGATCCGGCGCTGTTCATGACGCAGGTGCCGTTCGCCTTCGGCAAGATGTGGGGCGAACTGATCGTCGAACTGTCTCCCGAAGGCAAGCTCGAGAACCGCATTGCCGAGGAGATCGGCTCGTCGGACGACGCCAAGACCTGGACGCTGAAGATCCGCGATGGCGTCGAGTTCCACGACGGCAAGAAGGTGACCGCAGATGACGTGGCCGCCACCCTCGAACGCCATTCGGACGAGAAGTCGAAGTCCGGCGCGCTCGGTTACATGAAAGGCATCGAGAGCATAAAGGCCAGCGGCAAGGAAGTGGTGCTGACGCTGAAGGAGCCGAATGCCGACCTGCCCTACCTGCTTAGCGACTATCACCTGATCATCCAGCCGAACGGCGGCAAGGACAAGGCCGATGCCGGTATCTCGGCGGGTCCTTACAAGGTCACCACCAACGAGCCCGGCGTGCGCCATGGCGGCGAGCGCTTCGCCAATTACTGGCAGGGCGACAAGATGGGCCATGCCGACCAGATAGAGATCATCGTCATCAACGACGCCACGGCCCGCACGGCGGCGCTGCAGGGCGGCCAGGTCAACATGATCAACCGGGTCGAGCCGAAGATCGTCGATCTGATCAAGCGCGTGCCCGGCGTCACCATCCGCAACCATTCGGGACCCGGCCACTACGTCTTCATCATGCACTGCGACACCGCGCCGTTCGACAACAACGACTTGCGGATGGCGTTGAAGCTGGCGATCGACCGCGAGGAGATGCTGAACAAGGTGCTGCGTGGCTATGGCTCGCTCGGCAACGACTTCCCGATCAATGCATCGTACCCGCTATTCACCGAGATCGAGCAGCGCAAATACGATCCCGATAAGGCCAAGTTCCACTACAAGAAATCGGGCCATGACGGTGCCGTCCTGCTCCGGACGTCGGACGTCGCCTTCCCCGGTGCCGTCGATGCCGCACAGCTGTTCCAGCAAAGCGCGGCCAAGGCCGGCATCAAGCTGGAGATCAAACGCGAACCGGGCGACGGCTACTGGTCGGAAGTCTGGAACAAGCAGCCCTTCTGCGCCTCCTACTGGGGCGGCCGGTCGACGCAGGACCAGATGTACTCTACCGCCTATCTGTCGACGGCCGACTGGAACGACACACGTTTCAAGCGTCCGGATTTCGACAAGATGGTGCTGGCGGCTCGCGCCGAGCTCGACGAGGCCAAGCGCAAGGCAATGTACCACGACATGGCTGTGATGGTGCGCGACGAGGGCGGCTTGATCCTGCCGATGTTCAATCAGTTCATCGACGCGACGGGCGCCAAGGTCGCCGGCTGGGTGGATGATCCGCATCAGGAGTTGATGAACGGATATGCTCTGGCGAAGTGCTGGCTCGAAGCCTGAGCCCGGCCTTGCGGATATGTCCTCACCCATCGTGAAACTGGTGGCCCAGCGCATTGCGCTGGGCATTCTGCTGCTGTTGGCCGTTTCGGTCCTGATCTTCGCCGGCACCCAAATCCTGCCCGGCGACGTCGCGCAAGCCATTCTCGGGCAGTCGGCGACACCGGAGTCGCTCGCCAATCTGCGCGAGCAGCTCGGCCTCAATGATCCCGCTTACATCCGTTATTTTCGTTGGCTCGGCGGCATCCTGACCGGTGATCTCGGCACGGCTATGTCGAGCGGTCAGGATATCGCAACCTCGATCAAGGGAAGGCTGTGGAACACGCTGTTCCTCGCCTTCTGGGCGGCGATCGTCGCGGTGCCGCTGGCGATCATCCTCGGCCTGATCGCGGTGCGCTACCGCAATGGCTGGGTCGACAAGCTGATCTCCGGGTTAGCGCTCGCCTCGACCTCGTTTCCGGAATTCTTCATCGGCTATGTGCTCGTCTTTTTCTTCGCGGTGCAACATCAATGGTTTCCCGCCATTTCCACGGTCTATGACGGGATGCCTTTCGGCGAACGCATTCAGGCCATAGCACTGCCAGCGGCGGCGCTGACCCTGGTGGTGCTCGCGCATATGATGCGCATGACGCGCGCTGCGATCCTCAATGTGATGCAGTCCGCCTATGTCGAGACCGCCGAACTCAAGGGGCTTTCGGCCTTCGCGGTCATCCGCAGGCATGCCTTCCCCAATGCCATCGCGCCGATCATCAACGTCGTGATGCTCAATCTCGCTTACCTGATCGTCGGCGTCGTCGTGGTCGAAGTTATCTTTGTCTATCCAGGCATGGGCCAATACCTCGTCGACCACGTCACCAAGCGTGACGTGCCGGTGGTGCAGGCGGTCGGGCTGATCTTCGCCGCTGTCTACATCAGCCTGAACATCATCGCGGACATAGCGGCGATCGTCGCCAATCCGCGCCTCAGACATCCGAAATGAGGGGGGCGGGTATGCTCGTCATCAAACGCATCCCCATCCCGGCATTGGTCGGCATCGTGCTGACGGCGCTGTTCGTGCTGGCAGCGATCTTTGCGCCGTGGATCGCGCCGCATGGCAATGCCGAGATCGTCAGCGACGTCCCTTGGGAACCGATGTCGGCGGCGCATTGGCTGGGCACCGACAATCTCGGCCGCGATCTGTTGTCGCGCATGATCTATGGCGCCCGCATCACCCTGTTCATCGCGGTGCTGGCGACCGCGCTGTCGTTCTCGCTCGGCGCCATCCTCGGCTTCTCGGCGGCGGTTTTCGGCGGCTGGTTCGACACGCTTCTGTCGCGTCTCGTCGATCTCCTGATGTCGATCCCGACGCTGATCATGGCGCTTGTGGTGCTGTCGGTGCTGCCATCCAATCTGGTGACGCTGATCCTGGTCATGGGCGTTCTCGACTCGACCCGCGTCTACCGCCTGTCGAGGGCGGTCGCCGTCGATATCAACGTCATGGACTATGTCGAGGCGGCCAAATTGCGCGGCGAAGGCAGCGGCTGGATCATCTTCCGGGAAATCCTGCCCAATGCGCTGTCGCCGCTGGTTTCGGAACTCGGCCTGCGCTTCATCTATGCCGTACTGTTCCTGTCGACGCTGTCCTTCCTCGGGCTTGGCGTGCAGCCGCCGGACGCCGATTGGGGCGGCATGGTCAAGGAAAACAAGGATGGCATCGTCTTCGGCATAGGCGCCGCCCTCATTCCGGCGGCGGCGATCGCAGCGCTGGCGATTTCCGTCAATCTCGTCGCCGACTGGGTGCTCAACCGTACGACAAGCCTGAAGGGAGGACGCGGGTAATGGCTGACAAGCAACCGAAGCCCGGGCAACCGAAGCCCGGGCAACCAAAGTCCGGCGTGCTGCTCGACATCCGCAATCTGCGCATCGAGGCCACGGTATATCCGCCGGGTGAGGCGCCGAAGAACATCGTGCTGGTGCACGATGTCTCGCTGACGCTCGAAAAGGGCAAGGTGCTCGGATTGATCGGCGAGTCCGGCGCCGGCAAATCGACCATCGGCCTGTCGTCGATGGGCTACGGCCGCGGCGGCGTGCGCATCACCGGCGGCGAGGTCATCCTCAATGGCCGCGACATCCTGAAGGGCGGCAACGAAGGGTTCCGCAAATTGCGCGGCCGCGAGGTCTGCTATGTCGCGCAATCGGCGGCAGCCGCCTTCAATCCGGCGCACAGGCTGATGGACCAGGTGGTCGAGGCAGCACTCCTGCACGGCACGGCGACGCGGGCCGAAGCCGAAAAACGCGCCGTGGCGCTGTTCAAGAAGCTCAGCCTGCCGAACCCCGAAAGCATCGGCGAGCGCTTTCCCCACCAGGTGTCGGGCGGTCAGCTGCAGCGCGTGATGACGGCAATGGCGCTGTGCTCGGAGCCCGACCTGATCGTCTTCGACGAGCCGACCACGGCGCTGGACGTGACGACGCAGATCGACGTCTTGGCGGCGATCAAGGATGCCATCCGCGACACGCATGTCGCGGCACTCTACATCACTCACGACCTTGCCGTCGTCGCCCAGGTCTCGGACGAGATCATGGTGTTGCGCCACGGCCGGCTGGTCGAATGGGGCGGCACCCGACAGATCATCAAGGAGCCGCGCCAAGAATACACCAACGCGCTGGTTTCGGTGCATGAGATCGAACACCAGGAGCAGAAGCCCGGCACGAGCCCGTTCCTGTCGGTCAAGAACATCACCGCCGCCTATGGCCGCAGTCACATCAAGGTGCTGAAGAACGTCTCCGTCGATATTTTCCCCGGCCAGACGCTGGCGGTGGTCGGCGAGTCCGGCTCCGGCAAATCGACACTGGCGCGCGCCATCACCGGCCTCTTGCCGCCCGAACAAGGCACCGTCACCTTCGACGGACGGCCGCTCGCCAACCGACTTGCCGACCGGCCGAAGGAGGACCTGCGCCAGCTGCAGATGATCTACCAGATGGCCGACGTGGCGATGAACCCGCGCCAGACGGTCGGCACCATCATCGGTCGGCCGCTGGAATTCTATTTTGGGATGCGCGGGCTTGAGCGCGACAAACGCGTCGCCGAACTGCTCGACAAGATCGAAATGGGTAAAGGCTATGTCGACCGCTATCCGGCCGAGCTTTCGGGCGGCCAGAAGCAGCGCGTCTGCATCGCTCGTTCGCTCGCCGCCAAGCCGAAGCTGATCATCTGCGACGAGGTGACCTCGGCGCTCGATCCGCTGGTCGCCCACGGCATACTGGAGCTGCTCCTCGGGCTGCAGAAAGAGGAAAACGTCGCCTATCTGTTCATCACCCACGACCTGGCCACGGTCAAGTCGATCGCCGATTCGATCGCCGTGATGTATCGCGGCGAAGTGGTGCGCTACGGCGCCAAGAGCACCGTGCTGACGCCACCATTCGATGCCTACACCGATCTTTTGCTATCGTCGGTGCCAGAAATGGAGATCGGCTGGCTAGAGAAAGCGATCAAGGGACGGCGCATGGCCAGCGCGGGGAACTAGCGGGCCGCCCTTTGCGCCCGACGATCCTGTCCGGGCGTGGATTGAACGGCAGGCCCGCCCTGACTTTTCCGATTAAGCCGCATGGAGGCGCCCTTGGCGTTCGACACAAAACTGTTGCTCATCATCCTCGACGGCGTGCCTTACCGGAACTGGCGACGGCTGATGGGCAATCTCGAAGGCTGGGTGCAATCAGGCGAAGCCCGCGTATGGAAAATGCGTTCCGTGCTGCCGTCGACCTCGGCATCCTGCTATGCCTCGATCCACACCGGCGTGCCGCCGCAAGTGCACGGTATCCTGTCGAACGAGAACCGGTTTCGCGTCGAACAGCCGGACATCTTTTCCGAAGTCAGCAGGGCCGGCGGCAAGACCGGTGCGGTCACCCACTCCTACTGGTCCGAATTCTTCCGGGCCTATCCGTTCGACCTGGTCGAGGACATGGAGTTCGACCAGCCGGGCAGGCCGATCAGCCATGGCCGGTTCCACACCATGACCGGCTACAATGCCAGGAACCAGATGACGCCGAGCGACGTCGACCTGTTCGCGACGTTGACCATGCTGACCAGGCGCTACGGCATCGACTACGGCATCCTGCACAGCTGTACTCTGGACTCGATGGGCCACCGCTTCGGCCATGACTGCCACGAGATGGATCATGCCGTCTATGCAATGGACGCCATGCTCGCCGGCTTCCTGCCGCGCTGGCGGAAAGCCGGCTACGAGGTGATCGTCACCGCCGATCATGGCCAGACCGATCGCGGCCATCATGGCGGCCACGACGAGGAGATGCAGAATTTCGCACTTTACTACTTCGGATCCGGCGAGGGTCCGGAAGCCAATACGCTGCTCGATCAGCTGCAGCTCGCGCCGACGGTGCTTGCGCGCCTCGGCGTGCCAGTGCCGGCGACGATGAAGGCGGAGCCGTTCCTGAGTTGAGCGCGCGCCCTCTTCTCCCTCTGGCAACGCTCCCGCTCTTCAGTTAGCCTCCGCAGATATACGGGCGGATGCGGTGAACCTTTTTGGGCCGATCAGCGACAGAGCAGGCAGGAGCCAGGCGGCTCGACCGGCGATGACGGCCGCGGAGACCGATCGCGCGCTTGTCGAGCGGGTCGCGAAAGGCGACAGTGCCGCCGTGCGGCTCCTGTTCATGCGCCACCACGCGCGGGTCTACCGCTTCGTGGCACGCCAGACGGGATCGGAACTGATGGCCGACGATATCGCGAACGAGGTGTTCCTCGAACTCTGGCGGCAGGCACCGGCCTTCGAGGGGCGCTCGGAGGTCTCGACATGGCTGCTCGGCATTGCCCGCTTCAAGGCGCTGTCCCTGCTGCGCAAAAAGAAGGAAGACTGGATCGACGACGATGACGCGGCCCAGGTCGCCGACGGCGCCGACACGCCGGAAGTCGTGACGATGAAGGAAGACAAGGCCGCCGCCTTGCGACGCTCTATCGATGCCATGCCGGAAGAGCACCGCACGGTGATCGACCTTGCCTATTATCACGGGCAATCGGTGAGCGAGATCGGCGAGGTACTCGGCATCCCGGTCGCAACGGTCAAGACCAGGATGTTCTACGCCCGCAAGAAACTCGGCGAAGCCCTCAAGGCCGCCGGTTACGACAGGGGGTGGCCATGAGCGCCGCTGAAAAGATGTCACGCCGCGACGAAATGGAAATGCTGCTGCCGTTTTATCTGAACGGCTCGCTGGAGGGCACCGAGCTCGAAGCCATCGAGGAATGGCTGGCGAGCGATCCGGCGGCGATGGCCGCACTAGGCGAGGCCGAGGCCGAATTCTCCGGCACCGCTGCCGCAAACGAGGCAATCCGCCCGCCGGCCGATGCGCTCAGCCGCTTTGCCAAGGCGCTCGACGCCGAGGCCGGCCCGTCCCGCGCGCCGGCGGCATCGTCCTGGCTGGCGCAAGCCTGGAGCCGCTTCATGGCGGTGCCCGCCGGCGTCGCCTGGGCCGCGGCCGCGGTGCTGCTGGCCCTGGTCGTCGCGCAATCCTTTGTGCAGACCGGCAACAGAGGTGGCGATTTCGAGATTGCCGGATCGGAGGACGATCTGGCCAAAATGCCGTTTGCCCTTGTGAAGTTCAAACCGGATGCGAAGCTGTCCGACATCATCGCTTTTCTCGACCAGAACCAGTTGAAGATCGCCGGCGGGCCGACCGCCGACGGCGTCTTCCGCGTCGGCGTCCCGGCCGAGACCGCCGCCGACTATCAGAAGCTGCTTGGCCTTATCGCCGCCCAGCCTTTCACCGAAGCTGCCCTGGAGGGAAGGAAACCGGCTGATGGCGGCTGAGGCGGTCATTCGATTGACGGCGGCGATGACAATCTTCGCCACGTCTGCCGTTGCACAAACCAACGATCCTAACCTCACCCAGGCTGAGATCGACTGCCTGAACCGGGGAAGTGCTGCCAACGCCGACTGCCCCAAGGATGGCGGCGGCGTGAAGGATGGCGGCAAAGCGCCGGCTCATGGAACGACGGGCGCGGTGTTTCTTCCGGGCTTGATTGTCGACCTGTTCCCCAATCCTGCCGTAGTCACCGAGGCGCCGATACCTCCTGGCAATACTGCAACCCCACCCGCCGTCGCGCCGGCAATACAGGCTGCGGTGCCGGGCGGTGCGGTGGTTGCGCCGACCGATCTTGTGGCAACCGAGCCGCTGCGCGCCGTGACCGGCGATTTCGTGCCCGACGAGGTGCTGGTCACCGTCAATGGCGATGCCGGCGCGGTCCAGCAGATCGCGGCCTCGTTCGGCCTCGAGATACGCTCGCAGCGGCAGTCGCGGCTGCTCGGCAACACGCTGGTGCGCTTCGGCATTCCCGATGGCCGCCCGGTCGGCGTCGTGCTGGCGCAGCTCGCCGCCGACGGCCGCACTTTGCGGCGTGAGGCCAACCATGTCTACTCGCTGCAGCAGGCGGCCAGCATCGCCAATTATGCGTTCGAGCGCATCGCGCTCGATGCCGACAAAGCCAGCGGCGAGAATGTGCGCGTCGGCTTCATCGACACCGGCATCGACGACGGCAATCCGGCGCTCTCCGGCGTCATCGCCGGGCAGTTCGATGCCATGCCCGACGTGCCGATCAAGGCGCGCGACCACGGCACTTCGGTCGATGGACTGATCGCCGGCACCGGCGCGTTCAAAGGCATGGCGCCGGGCGCCAGGATCTATCATGCCCGCGCCTTCGAGGGCGGCAAGTCGACCATGGACGTCATCCTTTCGGCGCTTGACTGGGCGGCGGAGCAGGATGTCCGCATCATCAACATGAGCTTCGTCGGCCCGAAGAACGACCTGCTCGGCATCGCCTGCCGCAATGCGCGCGCGCTTGGCATCGTGCTGGTCGCGGCCGCCGGCAATAACGGACCGAAGGCGCCCTATGGTTATCCGGCCGCCTTCGACGCCGTGATCGCGGTGACGGCCACCGATGCCAAGGATGGGCTGATGCCGCAAGCCAATCGCGGCGCCTACGTCTTCATCTCCGCTCCCCGCGTCGAGATGGTGGCGCCGAGCGGCGCCGGCTCGGACGTGGTGACCGGGACGTCCTTCGCCGCGGCGATCGTGACCGGCGCCGTCGCCAATCTGTTGCATGCCGCGCCCGACCGCTCCGCCGACTGGGTGGAGAAAGCACTTGCCGCCACGGCAAAGGATCTCGGCGCGAAGGGGCGGGACAATGACTTCGGCTACGGGCTTCTGAACACCAAGGCGGCCGAGGCGGCGAAGGAATAGCCCGCTCAGGTCGCGTTTTGCTGAGGACGTAGGAGAAAATAGAATGCGGCGATATGCGTTATCATCAGCAGCGGTACGTAGATGATCGGGATCGCGTAGGTGGCGCCCAGTTCGCCTGCGCGTGCAGGAAGGCCGATCTGAATGGCGTGGTAATAGTCGACGATGAGGTCAACCGTCCCTGCGACGTTGAAGGCGACGACCAACGGCCAGAAGAGCGGACGTATCCTCACCGTGAGCAGCGCCAGCATGGCCAGCACGCCGGTCGCGAAATCGCCGTAGGCGGCGAACACGGCGAAATCAGCGGGCAGATTGGGGTTTACGACGCCCGGAACGAGGAAGACGAGCCCGAAGAAGCGGAAGCTGTGCAGCGTAGCAATAGCGCGTTGCGCTGCGACCCGGTCCATCGACCTGAGCAACGGCAAACCGTACGCGCCGAAGCAGAGCAGCCACGCGAGATAGCCGAGAACAAGATGGGGTTGGAACACCATTTCCGTGGACATTTGGCCTACTCTCAATAGTTGGTTCACGCGGCTTTAAGCCCGCTACCGTAATTCGACTATCCGGTGTAATCACAACAACCCATGAAGCAGAACTACACAGTCCGACATGGTGCGCTGGAGGGCGTCGAGGCGTTCCTGGCCGTCGCCAGGCGGCGTAACTTCCGCCGGGCCGCCGCCGATCTCGGGGTGACGCCATCGGCCGTGAGCCAGGCGGTGCGCGCGCTGGAAGCTCGCCTGGGCACGGCGCTGTTCGTCCGCACGACGCGGAGCGTTGGCTTAACCGAACCTGGCCAGCGGTTCCTCGACCGTGCCGGCCCGGCATTCGAGGAGCTCGTTGCGGCCGGCGAGGCTGCTCGCGATATCGGCCAACGGCCGACCGGTCTGCTGCGCCTGTCTGTGCCTCGCGCCATCGTGCCGCTGATGTTGGAGCCGGTGCTCGCGTCGTTCTGCCAAGCCTATCCTGAGATCGAACTGGAGATCGCCGTGAGCGACCAGATGGTCGATCTCGCGACCGGCGGTTTCGACGCCGGCATCCGCCTCGGGCAACTCATCGCCGCCGACATGGTGGCGGTGCGGTTGACCCCGCCGTTCTCGTTCGTAGTCGTCGGCAGCCCTGACTATCTCGAGCGCTACGGCCGTCCCGAGCGTGTCGACGACTTGCGCCACCACGCCTGCTTACGCTTGCGTCGCTCGAATGGCGCCATCGCGCCCTGGTCGTTCATCGACGGCAACGGTGCAATCGAAGCGATCGTCTCAGGCCCGCTGATCGCGCACGACTATTCGACATTGGTCGGGGCCGCGATGCGGGGCGTCGGGCTGGCGCAGACGCCGCGACCACTCGCCGAAGGTCCGATAGCCGAAGGAAAACTCCAGTCGGTGCTGGACAGCGTCGCCACGACGACGCCGGGTGTCTTCCTTTATCATCCCGGCAAGCGCCAAGTCCTGCCGAAGCTGCGCGCCTTCATCGATCACCTCAAATCCCCGACCTGAGGCCAGGACGCACCCGCTGGTGCTGGCCAACAGCCGCCAAGAGTCGACCTCGGCCGTTCAGAGTGATTGCCTCTAGGCCGGCGCGCCGGCGACCGATCCCCTGACCACCAGGTCGACCGGCCAGACTTCGCCGTGAGCGCCCTCCTCCAGGCCGGAAATTCGCGCCGCCAGCCGTTCGGCGATGCGCGCGCCGGCGAGGCGGATCGACGAACGCGTCGTCGACAATGGCACCGAAAAATTTTCCGGCTTCAGCCAGGGAAAGACGTCGTCATGGGCGATCAGCGACAGGTCGCCCGGAATGGTCAGGCCGAGATCGCGCACCGCGCGCACCACGCCGAGCGCCATGATCAGGCTGGAGCAGGCGATCGCCGTCGGCGCGTCGCTTTGTTCCAGCAGACGCCTGGCGGCGCGGTAGCCGTTCTCCTCGGTCATGGTGAGGGAACAGACATGCTGATCACGAAGCACCAGGCCGCTCGCCGCAAGCGCGCGGCGCACGCCGCGCTCGCGATGGATAGCGAAGGTCTCGCGATCGTCTCCATTGATCAGCGCCAGGCGCCTGTGACCGAGCTGAACGAGTAGCCGCGCCGCCTCGTGGAAGGCGCCCTCATTGTCGATGTCGGTGAACGGATAGTCGAAATCGAAGCCTTCGCTGCGGCCATGGACGATGAAGGGAATGCCGAGCGTGTTGACGAGTGCCACCCGCCGGTCGGCCGGCCTCGGCGACGAGATATAGACCGCGTCGACCTGCCGGTTGGCGACAATGCGGCGGTAGGTCGTCTCCTGGTCGTCGGCATCGGCCGGTGACAGCACCAGGTCGAGCTCGTGCGAACGCGCATAGTCGCCGAGGCCGGACAGGAACTCGACGAAATGCGGGTCGATGTCGACGGTCGTTCCCGTCGGCAGCACATAGCCGATCATGCCGGTCTTGCCGGTCGCCAGCCGGCGGGCGCTCGGATTGGGGCGATAGCCGTGACGCTTGGCGGCATCGACCACCCGCCGGCGCGTTTCCTCGTTGACTTCCGGGTAGCCGTTCAATGCGCGGCTCACCGTAGTCTGCGAAAGCGCCAGCATGTGGGAGAGCTGCTTGAGGTTCACCGGAGGCCTCCAACCTCAAAGCGCTTTTAATCTGAATCGAGCTAGCCGCTACGAACCGCGTTGCCGAGCGCACTGACCATACGCACGGTTCGGACCGGTTTGAAGCCGAATTTGCTGCTGCACCGCCAGAAAACTGTGCTGCAGCGCACTTTCGCCGGCACTCGACCGCAGAAATTGAATCGATTAATTTGGCTTCCTCTTGACTCGCGATCAATTCAGTGGCGAGATCAAAATCACCAAAGCGCTTTGGAAGACTCTACGAAAGGTTGCAGTTCCTTTCCGACTGAGTCACAGTCCTGCAGCGCCGGCGGACGGAATGGAGGTTTCGTTCGGTGTTTGTCACCACTGGGAGGGAATACCGATGAAGAAAATGCTTCTGCTGGGCGCTGCGTTTGCCACGCTTGCGCTCGCCATGCCGGCGCAAGCCGAACTGAAGTTCAAGCCGGGCGAAGATCCCCGTTTCAACTGGGCGAACTACGAAGAGCTCAAGAAAGTCGACCTCAAGGGCGAGACGCTGACGATCTTCGGGCCGTGGCGCGGCGAGGACGAAGGGCTTATCCGCACCGTCCTCGATTACTTCTCCGAAGCCACCGGCGCCGAGATCAAGTACTCCTCGTCGGAGAATTACGAGCAGCAGATCGTCATCGACACGCAGGCCGGCAGCCCGCCCAACATCGCCGTGCTGCCGCAGCCGGGCCTGATCCAGGATCTGGCATCGAAGGGTCTTTTGACGCCGCTCGGCGACGAAACCGCCAACTGGGTAAAGGACAATTACGGCGCCGGCCAATCCTGGGTCGATCTCGGCACGTTCAAGGACAAGGACGGCAAGCCCGGCTTCTTCGCCTTTCCGTATAAGGCCGACGTGAAGTCGCTGGTCTGGTACTCGCCGGACAATTTCGAGGAAGCCGGCTACAAGGTGCCGAAGACGCAGGAAGAGCTTGCCGAGCTCGAAAAGAAGATCATCGCCGACGGCGGCACGCCATGGTGCATCGGGCTTGGTTCGGGCGGCGCCACCGGCTGGCCGGCGACCGACTGGGTCGAAGACATCATGCTGCGCACCCAGACGCCCGAGACCTACGACAAATGGGTGAAGAACGAAATTCCGTTCAACGATCCGGCAGTGGTCAACGCCATCGACATTTTCGGCAAGATCGCCACCGACGACAAGATGGTCGAGGGCGGCGCCAAGGCGGTTGCGGCGACCGATTTCCGTGACAGCCCGAAGGGCCTCTTCTCGGTGCCGCCAAAATGTTATCTGCACCATCAGGCATCGTTCATCCCGACCTTCTTCCCGCAAGGCACCAAGATCGGCGAGGATGCCGACTTCTTCTACTTCCCGCCTTACGCTTCCAAGCCCGAGCTCGGCACTCCGGTGCTCGGCGCCGGCACGCTCGCCATGATCACCAAAGACAGCAAGAGTGCCCGCGCGTTCATCGAATTCCTGAAGCTGCCGCTCGCTCATGAGATCTGGATGG
The DNA here is from genome assembly GCF_040320195.1 of Mesorhizobium sp. M0768. NCBI lineage: Bacteria > Pseudomonadati > Pseudomonadota > Alphaproteobacteria > Hyphomicrobiales > Phyllobacteriaceae > Mesorhizobium > Mesorhizobium sp. M0768. The sequence continues at coordinate 420,463 of NZ_JAMYPD010000002.1, forward strand.
CGCAGGGCGGCTTCGTGACGCCGTTCAAGTCGGTCAACAAGGACGCCTATGCCAGCGACGCGCTGAAGAAGCAGGGCGAGATCCTGGCCAACGCCTCGACCTTCCGCTTCGACGGGTCCGACCTGATGCCGGGCAAGATCGGCGCCGGTGCGTTCTGGACCGGCATGATCGACCTGGTCGGCGGCAAGTCCGCCCAGGACGTCGCCACCGACATCCAGAAAAGCTGGGACGCGATCAAGTAAGCGGCCGGCTTGAGTTCCAAATGTGATGTGGTCCGGGCCTCAAACGGCCCGGACCTTATCCGGTGCTTGGCGTCGCGTCGATTGTCGTGAGCACAACGCATTCCGGCATGACGCGCGCCCAGTGACCTGCTTTCCGGCTGGTCGCGCTCCAGACAACTGAATCGGCGCATGATCCCGTCGCCAAAGCCATTCTCGACTGGCGGATCCGTGCGCAGGGGGAGGGACCCATGGCGGCTCAGATTTTCTCGGCGATATTCGTCATCATCATCGGCGTGGGCGGCTGCGTCGCCTATTTCTGGGGCGCCAACAAGGCACTCGACACGATCTTTCCGGCACGCGGCGTTTCCGGCAAGGCGGCGATCAACAATCTGCGCCGGCAGGGGGTGATCCGACCCTGGCTGTTCGTCGGCCCGGCGATGATCATCCTCACGATCTACCTGATCTACCCGGTAGTGGAGACGCTGAGGCTGTCGTTCCTCGATCGCGGCGGCGCCCATTTCGTCGGCTTGGCCAACTATCAATGGGCGTTCGGCGACCGCGAGTTCCGCAACTCGATCCTCAACAACATCATCTGGCTGGCGGTGGTGCCGGCCGCCTGCACCTTCCTCGGGCTGATCATCGCCGTGCTCACCGACAAGATCTGGTGGGGCACCATCGCAAAAAGCCTGATCTTCCTGCCGCTCGCCATCTCGTTCGTCGGCGCCAGCGTCATCTGGAAATTCATCTACGAATATCGCGGCGAGGGCCAGACGCAGATCGGCCTGCTCAATGCCATCATCCAGTATTTCGGCGGCCAGCCGCAGGTCTGGATCTCGCTGCCGTTCTGGAACAACTTCTTCCTGATGGTCATCCTGATCTGGATCCAGACCGGCTTTGCCATGGTCATCCTGTCGTCGGCCTTGCGCGGCATTCCGGAAGAGACGCTGGAAGCCGCCGTCATCGACGGCGCCAACCCTTTCCAGATCTTCTGGAAGATCATGGTGCCGCAGATCTGGGGCACCATCGCCGTCGTCTGGACCACCATCACCATCCTGGTGCTGAAGGTTTTCGACATCGTGCTGACCATGACCAACGGCCAGTGGAACAGCCAGGTGCTGGCCAATCTGATGTTCGACTGGATGTTCCGCGGCGGCGGCGATTTTGGCCGCGGCGCCACCATCGCCATCATCATCATGATAGCGGTCATTCCGATCATGGTCTGGAACATCCGCCAGGCAAACAAAGAGACGGAAGGGCATTGAGATGGCCGTGGCGACCGGAAAGTCCTTTGTCAGCCGTTTCGGCGTCCATATCGCCGTCTTCATCTTCGTTGCGATCTGGACGATCCCGACGCTCGGCATTCTGGTCTCGTCGCTGCGCGACAAGGACCAGATCATCGCTTCGGGCTGGTGGAACTCGTTCACCAGTTCCAGCCAGACGGAGGCCGGACGGCTGCCGCCCGCCTCGGCGCAAGTCGAGAAGGACGGCAAGTTCATCCTGCAAGGCAATATTTTCGGCGACGGTCCGGCCCGCAACATCAGCGCCTTCGGCGTCAAGTCGGCAGCGCCGACGCAATATCCCGCCGGCACGACAGCCGATCTCGGCGACGGCGTGACCCTGCAGCTCAATGCCGACGGCAGTTTCGTCATGACCTCGCCGAAGGCTTTCGAAGGCGAGCGCGGCCAGCGCGTCTATTACGCCTCGTCGGCGCCGCCGAAATTCACCACCGACAATTACGACACGGTGCTGTTTTCGGAGGGCATCGGCCGCTCCTTCATGAACTCGCTGACCGTCACCATTCCGGCGACCGTCATCCCGATCCTGATCGCCGCGTTCGCCGCTTACGCGCTGGCCTGGATGCGCTTTCCCGGCCGGGCGCTGCTCATCGCCGTCATCATCGGCCTCCTGGTCGTGCCGCTGCAGATGTCGCTGATCCCGCTATTGAAGCTCTATAACGGCGTCGGCAGCTTCTTCGGCGTGCCGTCGAAGACCTATCTCGGCATCTGGCTGGCGCATACCGGCTTCGGCCTGCCTTTCGCCATCTATCTGTTGAGGAGCTATATCGCCGGCCTGCCACGCGAGATCATGGAGTCGGCACGCATCGACGGGGCCAGCGATTTCGAGATCTTCGTCAAGATCGTGCTGCCATTGTCGTTCCCGGTGCTGGCCTCGTTCGCCATCTTCCAGTTTCTCTGGGTGTGGAACGATCTGCTGGTGGCGATGGTTTTCCTTGGTACCGAGGGCGACCAGATCGTGCTTACCGCCAAGCTCAATGCGTTGCTCGGCTCGCGCGGCGGCGACTGGGAGATCCTGACGACATCGGCCTTCGTCACCATCATCGTGCCGCTGATCGTGTTCTTCTCGCTGCAGCGCTATTTCGTCCGCGGGCTGCTTGCCGGCTCGGTGAAAGGAGGTTGAGATCATGCAATCCGCTTTGAAGGCGACCCCGAAGCCCGATCTCGCTATCGATCGCGATTGGTGGCGAGGTGCCGTGATCTACCAGATCTACCCGCGCAGCTATCAGGATTCGAACGGCGACGGCATCGGCGACCTCAGGGGCATTATCGGCCGGCTGCCCTATATCGCCTCGCTCGGCGTCGACGCCATCTGGATCTCGCCGTTCTTCAAATCGCCGATGAAGGACTTTGGCTACGACGTGTCGGATTATTGCGAAGTCGATCCGATGTTCGGCACGCTGGCCGACTTCGACGCGCTGACCGCAGAGGCGCACCGGCTTGGCCTCAAGGTGATGATCGACGAGGTGCTCTCGCACACCGCCGACATCCATCCGTGGTTCAAGGAAAGCCGGTCGAGCCGCAGCAATCCAAAAGCCGACTGGTATGTCTGGGCGGATGCCAAGCCGGACGGCACGCCGCCCAACAACTGGCTGTCTATCTTCGGCGGCTCGGCCTGGCAGTGGGACACCAGCCGCCAGCAATATTATCTGCATAATTTCCTGGCCGAGCAGCCTGACCTCAACTTCCACAGCCGCGCGGTCCAGGACGCGCTGCTCGACGTCACCCGCTTCTGGCTGGAGCGCGGCGTCGACGGTTTTCGCCTCGATACCATCAATTTCTATTTCCACAGCCAGGGCCTCGAAAACAATCCGCCGCTGCCGCCCGAGCAGCGCAACGACCAGACGGCGCCGGCCGTCAACCCCTACAACTACCAGGACCATCTGTACGACAAGAGCCGGCCTGAAAACCTCGGCTTCCTCGAACGCTTCCGCGCCTTGCTCGACGAATACCCGGCGACGGCCGCGGTTGGCGAGGTCGGCGACTCGCAGCGTGGGCTGGAAGTGGTGGCGGCCTATACGGCCGGCGGCAAGCGCGTGCATATGTGTTACTCCTTCGACTTCCTGGCGCCGGAGAAGATCAGCGCGGCAAAGGTGCGCTCGGTGCTGGAAACCTTCGGCAAGGTGGCCAGCGACGGCTGGTCGTGCTGGGCCTTCTCCAACCATGACGTGATGCGCCCTGCCTCGCGCTGGGCAGCCGGCGAGCCCGACCCGACCGCCTACCTCAAGGTCATCTCCGCGCTGCTGATGTCGTTGCGCGGCTCGGTCTGCATCTATCAGGGCGAGGAGCTCGGGCTCAGCGAGGCCGAGCTCAGCTTCGAGGATCTGCAGGACCCATACGGCATCCGCTTCTGGCCTGAATTCAAGGGCCGCGACGGCTGCCGTACGCCGATGGTTTGGGACGGCGCTGCCCGCAATGGCGGCTTCTCGACGGCAAAGCCCTGGCTGCCGGTGCCCAGCAAGCACCTTGCGCAAGCCGTCAACGTGCAGCAGGGCGACGACGGCTCGCTGCTCGAGCACTACCGGCGCTTCCTGGCTTTCCGCCGCGCCCATCCGGCACTGGCCAAGGGTGATATCGAGTTCATCGAAAGCGAGGGCGACACCGTCGCCTTCACCCGCCGCGAAGGCAACGAGCAGATCGTCTGCGCCTTCAATCTCGGAGCAAAGCCGGCCGAAGTCGATCTTGGCGGCCGCTCATTGCAGCCCTTGCCGGGACACGGGTTTTCGGGACAGACTGGCGCCGGCACTATCCGCCTCGGCGGCTACGGCGCCTGGTTCGGGCGTATCGACTGAATTCAAGGAAGAACTGGAGGGTACCATGGCCGATGTCACGCTAAGGCAAGTGAGGAAATCATATGGCAATCTCAACATTCTGCACGGCGTCGACCTCGACATAAAGTCGGGCGAATTCATCGTCTTCGTCGGTCCCTCTGGTTGCGGCAAGTCGACCTTGCTGCGCTGCATCGCCGGGCTGGAGGAGATCACCTCGGGCGAGCTCAAGATCGACGGCGAGATCGTCAACGACGTGCCGCCGTCAAAGCGCGGCATCGCCATGGTGTTCCAGTCCTATGCGCTTTATCCGCACATGACCGTCTACGACAACATGGCCTTCTCGATGAAGATCGGCAAGGAAAGCAAGGCCGAGATCGACAAGCGGGTGCGCCAGGCGGCCGAGATCCTGCAGCTGACCAAATATCTCGACCGCCTGCCCAAGGCGATGTCGGGCGGCCAGCGCCAGCGCGTCGCCATCGGCCGCGCCATCGTGCGCAATCCCAAGGTTTTTCTGTTCGACGAACCGCTATCCAACCTCGACGCGGCGCTGCGCGTCGCCACCCGCATCGAGATCGCCAAGCTCAAGGAGTCGATGCCGGCCACGACGATGATCTACGTCACCCACGACCAGGTCGAGGCGATGACGCTGGCCGACCGCATCGTCGTGCTGAAGGAAGGCCATATCGAACAGGTCGGCACGCCGATGGAGCTCTACAAGCGGCCCGGCAATCTTTTCGTCGCCCAGTTCATCGGCTCGCCGGCGATGAACATCCTGCCGGCGACGATCGACAAGACCGGCAACCCGACGGTCGTCAGCCATGTCGGCGGCCGCAAGGCAACGGTGCCGATCGCAACGCCTGCGTCGGCGAAAGGCGCAGCGGTGAGCTTCGGGGTGAGGCCGGAGGATCTGATGATTGCCACCGGCGCCGACTATTTGTTCGAAGGGACGGTCGATTACGTCGAGCAGCTCGGCGAGGTCCAGCTCGTCTATGTCGACATCGGCCGCGCCGACCTGCCGCTGGTGACCAAGCTGCCGGGCAATGTCGAGATCAAGCGCGGAGCGACACTGCGGCTGACGGCGGACGCCGGAGACCTGCATATTTTCGACGCGGACGGGCGCTCTTTCGCGCTCCATGAAGCAGAAGCAAAGGCGGCTTGAAGCAGGCATTCTTCCGCCATGCAAGGGACAAGAGCGGGGGGCATGGCCCGCCGCTCTTGTCTGGAATTCCAGTTCGGCCGTTAGAGCGGTTCATCGTTTCACGGAACGCCGAACCGCTCTATCTCCTTGTTTTGACGCAATTCCGGACGGCCGTTTCACACTTTTCCTGGAATTGCTCTAGTTGTTGCCGAAGAGGTTGCGGTCGGCGCCCTGAGGCGCGGACTTGGGCACATCGCCAGACGAATTCAGCAGCTTGTAGATCGGTGAGTTGCTGTCCCGCACCGAATACGTCTGCGTCTTGTCGACGTTGACGGTCGACTGCTTGTTGATGTCGGTCCCGCCAACATTGTCGTTGCGGGCATAAGCGCTGCCGGCGGCAATCAAGAGCGCGGCGGCAGTAAGAACAATCTTTTTCATTTTGGGTCTCCTGGATTTTCGAAATCAAGCGGCGGGCATGCCGCCGCCCTGATGCTGGGATCGGCTGTTAGTTGTTGCCGAAGAGGTTACGGTCGGCGCCCTGGACAACCGGCTGCTTTTCAGCCTGGTCCGACGTCTTGACGGAAGCCGTGTAGGAGCTGTCGACCGAGACAGCAGGCGGGTTGGCTCCGTTGGAACCAAAGTTGTCGCTGCCGGCGAAGGCGCTGCCGGTGATGGCCAAAACGGCGGCGGCAGCAAGAACGATCTTTTTCATCTTAATACTCCTGAATTTTTCAGATCCCCGGACGGCGGATATGCCCGCCGCCCTGATGCTGGGATCGGCTGTTAGTTGTTGCCGAAGAGGTTACGGTCGGCGCCCTGGACAGCCGGCTGGTCAGCATGAGCCGGCTTCTGAATGGAAGCCGTATACGAGCTGTCGACCGCAGCGGCAGGCTGGTTCGCACCCTTGGAACCAAAGTTGTCGCTGCCAGCGAAGGCGCTGCCGGTGATGGCCAAAACGGCGACGGCGGCAAGAGCGATCTTTTTCATTTTTTAGTACTCCAGTATCTTAGTTTTCCGTCCGTCTAGCGGCGTGCCTTGGGGGGAATTCGCGTCGTTCGGACAGCCCCGATGTGGGAAAGCCAATGGCCAGTTTCCAATCACGAAGTTTTTTGGTGTGGACCAAGAATCTACACCTTGAAATTGTGCCAGAGATTCCCTTCGCCACATTTTTATCGTTTAATGTCAAGCAGATAGTCTATCGCCTCGGTCTGGCTGCAAGATGACTTGGGAGGCAGCGTTCACAGCGTCCTGCACGCATTGTCAACAGAAACGAACCGTTCGGTTCGATTTTTTAAACCGATAAAAGTCGCAGCCGAGGTTCTTTGTCGAATCGTTAACCATTTCGGCCGAATGCGGCGTCGGCGTTGCGGCTGCTTTTGGCCTGCCTTATGCCGCCCAACGAAGGCAGCAACCGGGCAAGCAGAACCGGGTCAGACCCCGTAACGTTCGGTGCGGATTAGTGCCGCAGGCACCCCGGCATCGATCAGTGCCTCGGCGGCGGCCGTCACGAATGCGTTCGAGCCGCAGACAAAGGCGAGCTTCGGCGGCGCCGGCAGCCTGGTCATGGCTTGCACCATCATCGCGGCGTCGACCCGCCGCGCATAATCCGCCGGACGGCGGGCCGGCTCGCGCGTCAGCGTCAGCACCAGGTCGAAGCCATCCCGGCGCTCGGCGAGGTCGATCAGCTCATCGCGAAAGATCACCTCGTCCCAGACCCGCGCCGAAAACACCAGGGCGGCGGCGACCAGCGATCCCCGCATCGCCCGGTGGCGGAGCATCGACATCAGCGGCACCACGCCCGACCCGCCGCCGACGAGCAGGAGCGGGCCGCCATCGCCGTCGGACCAGACGAAATGGCCGCCGAGCGGCCCGCGCAATTCGACCTCGTCGCCCACCGCCGCTATCTCGTGAAAGAACGGCGAGACCTCGCCGTCCTCGAGTTTTTCAATCGCCAGCTCGATGGTCTCGCCGGTCTCCGGCGCCGAGGCGATGGAGTAGGAGCGGCGCGCCTGATAGCCGTCCGGCGCCGTCAGCCTGACATCGACATGCTGTCCGGCACGATAGACGAAGGGCCGCGACGGCTGCAGGAAGAAGCTGGTGACGCGCGGCGTGCGCTTTTGGATGCGGGTGATGGTGACCGTCTGCCAGGGCGACTGCGCCGCCGGGCCGTCGCTCATGGATCGTTCGTGTAGCGCTGCTCGCGCCACGGATCGCCATAGATATGATAGCCTCGCAACTCCCAGAAACCCGGCTCGTCACGCTCTGTGAACTGCAGCCCGTTCAGCCATTTGGCCGATTTCCAGAAATAGAGATGCGGAACGAGCAGCCGGGCCGGGCCGCCATGGTCGGGAGTGATCGGCTTGCCCTGGTAAAGCAGTGCCACCATCGCCTTGCCGCCGCTGATATCCTTCGTCGGCACGTTGGTGGAATAGCCGTCGAAACCCAGCGCCAGCGTGAAGGCGGTGGGCGGCTCGATGCCAGCGTCGGCAAGGATGTCGTCGACGAGCACGCCCTGCCACGCCGTGTCGAACTTGGTCCATGCAGTGACGCAATGGATGTCGCGCGTCATCTTGGTCAAGGGCAGCGCGTTGAACTCGGCCCAGTTCCACTTCTTGATCGGCCGCGGCCCGTGCTTAAGCGTGAACGACCAATCCTCGGTGCGGACATGCGGCGTCGGGCCGGCCGACAGGACCGGGAAACCTTGCTCGAGATATTGCCCCGGCGGGATACGTGCATCCGTATCCTTCGGCGGCTTTCGTCCGGAAGAGAAACCTCGGGTAACCATCGAGAATATCCGTTTGCGCAAGGTCCAATCGACCTTTGTCAGTTTTCTCGAAGACGCGAGCGCGGGCAACCGAAATCTTGGCTCCGGCCCAGCGGCAATGCTCTACATCGATCTTGGCAGCGCGGCGCCCGCTTCAGCCGCTGGCGAAGGGGACGGCGACGAACATCTGGGCGTCGCCGCGCTCGACAAGCAGCAGCACCGATTTCTTGCCGGATTTGGCAGCCTGCACAATCGCCTGATTTGCCTGCCTGGCGCTCCTCACCGGAGTCTGGTCGACGCCGACGATGATGTCGCCGGGCTGGATGCCGGAAGCCGACGCCGCCTTGTTCGGGTCGACGCGCTCGACCAGTGCGCCGTGCTGGTTTTCTGGCAGGTTCATTGCCTGGCGCACATCAGGAGTGACGTCCATCAGGCCGAGACCGAGCGCCGGTGCGCGAAGGCCCTGCCCCGTCGACGGCTGACCTGAATCGCCGGTCACCGATCCCGTCGCCGTGTCGTCTTCGTTGCGCCCGATCTCGACGGAGATCTGCAGGCTTTTCCCATTGCGCCAGACATTGAGGGCTTCCCTCGTGCCAGGCGCAACGTCAGCGACGGCGCGCGACAGATCCCTCGGATCCTTTATGTCCTGGCCGGCGAAGCTGGTAATGACATCGCCGGTCTCGATGCCGGCCTTGGCGGCCGGCGATCCGTCGCTGACCTGCGCGACCAGCACGCCGGTAGGGTGATCGAGGCCGATGGCGCTCGCCACATCAGGCGTCACCGGCTGAATCTGGACGCCGAGATAGCCGTACTGGATGGAGCCGCCCTTCATCAGCTTGGCGACGACCTTTTGCGCCTGGTCCGAGGGGATGGCGAAGCCGACGCCGACGCTGCCGCCATTCGGCGAAAAGATCGCGGTGTTGATGCCGACGACATCGCCGTACACATCCGTCAGCGGGCCGCCGGAATTGCCCCGGTTGATCGGTGCGTCGATCTGGATGAAGTCGTCAAACGGGCCGCTGTGCAGATCGCGGCCGCGCGCCGAGACAATGCCGGCGGTGACCGTGGTGCCAAGGCCGAAAGGATTGCCGAAGGCGAGCACCTGGTCGCCCGGCATGAGCTTGTCCGAATCGCCCCATTTGACGGTCGGCAAGGGCTTGCCGGCGTTGACCTTGAGCACGGCAAGGTCGTTCTTCGTGTCATGACCGATCAATTTGGCGGGAAGCTCGGTGCCGTCGTCGAGCATCACCTTGACCGACTGGGCGCCGTCGACGACGTGATTGTTGGTGACGATCATGCCGTCGGCGCCGACAATGAAGCCTGAGCCGAGAGCCTCGGTGCGGGGCGCCTGTTCCGGCGGTGTCTTGGGGGCGGGCAGTCCCTGGTCACCGAAGAAGCGGCGGAAATAATCGTCGAAAGGCGAGTTTCCGCCGAAGGGAGAGGCGTCGCTCATCGTGTCCGGCTGTTGTACTTTCATGACCGTCGTGATGGTCACCACTGCCGGTTTGTCGGCCGCCACGACCGGAGCGAACGAGCCGCGGGGCGCCGTCATGCCGGTGACAGGTGGGGTCACTGTTGCCGCCAGGACATCATTCAGCCTGGGAGCGAAGGACAGGGCGAAGGGGCTGACGATCAGCGCGGCGCCCAGCAGAGCGGCGACGCGATGTCTGCGAAGGGTCTGGATTGGTGACATGGCCGTTGTCCGGGCGAGAGATTGGTCTTGCGCCGCGACGTTCCGTCACCGGAACAATTCATCGGCGCGTCGGTCGTCGGCCTTGCCTGTCTCGCCTGTCACGGCAGCCGACCGGATCGACAGCCCCGCATCTAGGGCGCCGATTATGGTTTCCAGATAATATTACGAAGATTTAATTTCCAGCTGGCAACCGCCTCGCGGCGTTGGCGCCGAGACCCGAAAATACAAAACCCGCCTCGGGAGGCGGGTCGTTGGGGCGAATCAGCACCATACCCAAATTACTAGCATAGCTGCCGGCACAAAGCAAGAACAAAATAGCTGCGCAAGACAAATCGCTTCAGATTTGCGCCGCCTCAGCCGAGGCCTCCTATTCGCCTGTCCCGTCGGTCCGGCTGAGATAGGTGGTGGCGATCTCGCGCATCCGCCTGCCGTCGAAGCTCGGTCCATGACCGCCATGGCCGATCCGGATCGGCAGGTCGAGCAGCCGCTGCATCGTGCGGCGGTAGGCGGCACGATCCGAATCCGGCAGGTCGTCGATCAGCATGGCGTCGTAGATGGCGTCGCCGGCGAAGAACAGGCCGTCTGCCTCGTCGAACAGCGCGATCGAATCAGGAGAGTGGCCGGGCAGATGCAGGACGCGGAACTGCCGATCGCCGAGATCGATCCTGTCGCCCTCGTCCAGGGTCCGGGCCAGAGGCGCCGGCGGAATCCTGTAATCGGCGGCTCTCCAGCCCGGCGCCGGCAGCTTGGAAACAGCGCCTTCCAGATCATGGAACATGTACGCGTAGGTCACCGCTTCATCCATGCTGTCGAACTGCGCGGCGCTGTGGCGCGGCCCTGCCCGCAACGGAAACTCGTGCAGCGAGCCGACATGATCGAGATGGATATGCGTGGCGACGGCGAGCAGCGGCTTGCCGGACGGCGTGTCGATCTGCGGCGCCAGCGGGCAGATACCCATGCCGGTGTCGACCAGCAGGTCGACATCGCGGCCGCGCAAATGCCAGATGTTGGCACGCACGAAATCATGCACGAAGGGCTCGGTCAGCATCGTCGTCTTGGCGTCGACGATGGTTTTGCGGAACCAGCTGTCCATCAGATCAACGCCGCATCAGACGAACGGCTTGCCGACCTTGTACTTTTGCGGGACCAGCCGCTTCAGATAGGCCATCCCCGCGTCGGACAGCCGGTTGACGTCGGGCAGCATGAAATCATCCGGCATATGGCGCGTCTTGCCGGCGACGTTCTTCAGCGGCACCTTCTTCAGCACGGTTTTCTTGCCGTCATATTGCAGCGCCACCGAACCGCCGCCCTTGTCGGCCACCGTGACCGCGAAGGCACCGGCATCGAAGGCCTCCTGCGCGTCCACCGCGCTGATGGCGCCGACATAGCCGCGCGGCATATAGCCGAGCGCATCGACGCGCGCCCGCTTGCCCGGCAATCCTTCGGCGAGCGCGCGCTCCAAGGCTGCCGGCAGGTCGCTGCCCGACAGCTTGACGTTGCCGTGTTGGTCGCGCTCCAGCCTTTCCGGCGGCACCAGGCTTTCGACCAGCGCCTTGCCGTCGGCGGTGCTGACGCCTTCGGAGACGGCAACGATGCAGCGCTTGTGGCGGTCGAGCGTGGCGCGCACGTCGTCGATGAAACCGGCCGCCGAGAACGGCCGCTCCGGCACGTAGACGAGATGCGGGCCACTATCCTGATCGAGCTGCCAGGCCGCGGACGCGGCCGTCAGGAAACCGGCATGCCGGCCCATGACGATGCCGACATAGATGCCCGGCAGAGCGCGGAAATCGAGATCGACCGAAAGGAATGCTCCAGCGACGAACTCGGCCGCCGACATGAAGCCGGGCGTGTGGTCGTTCTCCTCGAGATCGTTGTCGATGGTTTTCGGCGCGTGGACGAAGGCGATCTTGCCGCCGGCGGCGTCGGTGAGGATCTGCTGCGTGCCCGAGGTGTCGTTGCCGCCGATATAGATGAAGGCGTCGGCACCGGCTTTCTTCAAGCCGTTGAGGATGAGGTCGCAATAGGCGGCATCCGGCTTGTCGCGCGTCGAACCAAGCGCGGCGCTCGGTGTCGCCGCGATCAGCCGCAGGCGGTCCTCGGGGATGGCGGAAAGATCGACGTAATTGCCGTCACGAATGCCGCGCACGCCGTGGATGGAACCAAGGACCTTGGCGCCGGGATGCCGCTTGCGGATTTCGAGCGCAGCACCCACCACCGTCTGGTTGATGACGGCGGTCGGGCCGCCGCCTTGCGCGATGACAAAAGTTCCGGCCATTGTTCACGTCTCCCGGGCGGTGAAAATCGCAGGCACATTCGCCTGTCTTGCGGCATCGCGCAACGGCAGAGTGATCACTGAAGGCGAAGCCGCCGTTCAGACGACGACGACCGGGTTTTTCTTGGAGACGCGGCTGTAGAGGTCGATGATGTCCTGGTTGATCAGGCGCACGCAGCCCGACGACATCGCCTGGCCGATGCTCCACCATTCGGGCGAGCCGTGGATGCGATAGCCGGTGTCGCTGCCGTTCTGATAGATGTAGAGGGCACGCGCGCCGAGCGGATTGTCGAGGCCGCCCGGCTGTCCGCTTTGCCATTTCACCAGTTCCGGCCTGCGGGCGATCATCTCGGGCGGCGGGGTCCAGACCGGCCATTCCTTGCCATACTGGATGTTGGCGCGGCCGGACCAGCGGAACCCGTCCTTGCCGATGCCGACGCCGTAACGGATCGCATCGCCGCCGGGCTGCACCAGATAGAGCAGCCGTTCCTGCGAGTGAACGACGATGGTGCCGGGTTGCTCGCCGGTCGGATCGACGACGATCTGGCGGCGGAACTCCGGCTTGACCTTGAGATAGGGCACTTCCGGCACATTGAAGCCACCGTCGGTGAGCGAAGCGTACATCACGTCGGGGCTGGTGATGTTCTTGTCGACGCTGATACTCGGACGGATGGGCCGGATCGAGCCGGTGGTGACGTCGTCGAGCTGAAGCGACGGCAAATCCAGCGTCTGGCTGCAGCCGGCGATGCCGAGCAGCGCCAGCGCGCCAGCGCCGGACAGCACCGTGCGGCGGGAAAGCTGCATTTCGGTTTCGATTGCGTCGCCATTGTGCGGCAGCGACAGACCGTGCGGCAACTCACGCATTTACCCAAACCCTACGCTGTCGGCGGGAAACACGCTCCGGCCGTATAGCAGGCATTTTCGCCAATCATGGTTGAAAAAGCGTGAAGGCCGGCCGCCTGGCATTAACGAGAGGCTTTTTCGACTTTGCCTCTTTACATCTGCGCGAGGCCAAGGATTTATCCTCTTCTTTGAGCTCAAGGAGAAGAAAATGTCCTTCGAAAACTGGGCCGCCTTTGCCGCCGCCTCGGCAGTCCTTCTGGTCATTCCGGGCCCGACCATCATGCTGGTGGTTTCATATGCGCTCGGCCAGGGCTGGCGCACCGCGCTGCCGATGGCAGTCGGCGTGGCGCTCGGCGACTTCACCGCGATGACACTGTCGATGCTGGGTATCGGCGCGCTGCTGGCGGCGTCCGCCACCGTATTCACCGTGCTGAAGGTGATCGGCGCCGGCTATCTGATCTATCTCGGCATCAAGCTGTTTCGCGCCGGCGGCGCGCTCCGGGCCGAACCGCGTACCGATGCGGTGTCATCGGCGAAAATGACGACGCACGCCTGGCTGGTTACCGCGCTCAATCCGAAAAGCATCACCTTTTTTGTCGCCTTCCTGCCGCAGTTCCTCGACCGGCATGCGGATTTCTGGACACAGATGCTGATCTTCGAGACGACCTTCCTGGCGCTCGCCTTCGCCAATGCCTTCGGTTATGCGCTGATCGCGGCAAGGGCGCGCAACGTGGTGCGCAATCCAAAGGCGATCCGCATCTTCAACCGCACTGGCGGCACGCTGCTGGTCGGCGCCGGCATCGCCACAGTGGCGATGCGCTCGGGCACCTGAGGGACAGACCATGGCGGTGAGCGATGCATTCGGCCTGACACTGTCTGGCGCGACGGAGGCCGGGCTCTCGACCTACAGCCGGGCCGTTCGCGAATTGCAGTGCTTCATCGGCGATCCGGTCGGTTCCATTGACCAGGCAATCGCCGAAGATCCCGGCTTCGTCATGGCGCAGGTGTTCAAGGGTTATCTCTTTGGCCTTGCCACAGAGCGTGAGGCGACGGCGGTGGCCAAGGCATGTCACGAGGCGGCGCTGCCGCTTGCCGCGACAACACGCGAGCAGGCGCATGTCGCCGCCCTTGGCCACCTTGCGGCGGGACGCTGGCACGAGGCCGCCCGCGTGCTGGAGGATATCGCCATCGAGTTTCCGCTCGATGCGCTGGCGCTGCAGACCGGCCACCAGATCGACTTCTTCACCGGCAATGCGCGCATGCTGCGCGACCGCATCGGTCGCGCGCTGCCGTCCTGGCAGAGCGACATGCCGGGCTATCACGCCATACTCGGCATGCAGGCCTTTGGCCTGGAGGAAATGGGCGATTACGCGCGCGCCGAAAAACTTGGCCGCACGGCGGTCGATATCGAGCCGCGCGACGGCTGGGCCCAGCATGCGGTGGCCCATGTCATGGAGATGCAGAGCCGGCAGAAGGACGGCATTCTGTGGATGCGCGCCAATCCCGAAGCGTGGACGCGGGAGAGCTTCCTGCAGGTGCACAATTGGTGGCATCTGGCACTGTTCCACTATGATCTCGGCGAAATCGACGAGGTGCTGGCGCTCTATGACGGGCCGATCTATGGCGAACGCTCGATGCTGGCGCTCAACATGGTCGATGCCTCGGCGATCCTGTGGCGGCTGCATCTCGGCGGCGTCGATGTCGGCGAGCGCTGGGCGACGCTCGCCGCCAACTGGTTGCCCATGGCCAGCGCCGGCCACTATGCCTTCAACGACGCCCACGCGATGATGGCGTTTGTCGGTGCCGGCCTCGAAGCGCCGGCCCGCAACTTGCTCGAGGCGCAGCGCGAGGCGATGCGCGGCAAGGACGACAACGCCGGTTTCACCAGGGATGTCGGCCATCCCTTGACGCTCGCCATCAAGGCATTCGGCGAGGGCAATTATGCCGGGACGATACGCCTGATCCGGCCGATGCGGGCAATCGCCCATCGCTTCGGCGGCAGCCACGCACAACGCGACGTCATCGACCTGACACTGATCGAAGCGGCATTGCGTTCCGGTGATGGCGCGCTGGCGAGGGCGCTTGCGGCGGAACGCGCGCTGGCACGGCCGGACAGCCCGTTGTCGGCACTGTTTTCACGGCGTGCAAACGCTCCCGCGGCGAATTGACCACGGCCACATCTTGCCTTAAAAACTGCCCCGGCCTGATTTTTTCGAGCGTCGAAAAAATCTTCGCGTGTTGCCCGGGGTGCGTTTCCGGCGGCACGATTGCCGGGATATCTTCGCCGCCCGTGTCACAGGACTGGGCAGCGAAGCAAGAAAGACCGTCGCCGCCAAGCATGACGGACATGGGAGGAAACATGTATCTCGGCCTCGATCTCGGCACGTCGGGCGTCAAGGCGCTGCTGATCGATGCAAGGCAGAGCATCGTCGGTTCCGGCCATGCGCCGCTCGACGTGTCGCGCCCGCATCCCGGCTGGTCCGAGCAGAACCCGGCCGACTGGATCCGCGCCTGCGAAGCGGCGGTCGGCGAGCTGCGGTCGATGCATGCGAAGGAACTCGCGGCTGTCAACGGCATCGGCCTTTCCGGCCATATGCATGGCGCCACTCTGCTCGATGCCGCCGACCAGGTGCTGCGCCCCTGCATTCTATGGAACGACACACGCAGCCACGCCGAGGCGGCCGCGCTCGATGCCGACCCGCGCTTTCGCAAGCTGACCGGCAACATCGTCTTTCCCGGCTTCACCGCGCCAAAGCTGGCCTGGGTCAGGAACAACGAACCGGCTGTTTTTGCCAAGGTGGCAAAGGTCCTGCTGCCGAAGGACTTTTTGCGGCTCTGGCTCGCCGGCGACCATATTTCGGAAATGTCGGATTCGGCTGGCACGTCGTGGCTCGATGTCGGCAAACGAGCCTGGTCCGCCGAACTGCTCGCCGCGACGTCGCTCGACGAAAGCCAGATGCCGTCATTGGTCGAAGGCACGGCCAAGGCCGGTGTCTTGCGCGCCGAACTGGCCGCCAAATGGGGCATGCAGCCGGGCATCCCGATCGCCGGCGGGGCCGGCGACAACGCGGCCTCGGCCTGCGGCATGGGCACGGTCGGCGCCGGGCAGGCGTTCGTTTCGCTCGGCACGTCGGGCGTGCTTTTTGCCGCCAACGCGTCGTATCTGCCCAATCCGGAAAGCGCCGTGCACACATTCTGCCATGCACTGCCCGGCACCTGGCACCAGATGGGCGTCATCCTGTCGGCAACCGATTCGCTCAACTGGCTGTCGGGGATCGCTGGAAAAAGCGCCGGCGAGTTGACCGCCGAACTCGGCGATGCGCTGCAGGCGCCGGCCGGTGTCTCCTTCCTGCCGTACCTGTCAGGCGAGCGGACGCCTCACAATGATTCCGTCATTCGGGGCGCCTTTACCGGGCTTGCCCACGAGTCCGGCCGCGCGGCGCTGACCCAGGCCGTGCTCGAAGGCGTCGCCTTCGCTTTCCGCGACAGCCTCGAAGCCCTGGCCAAAGCCGGTACGACGCTGACCCGGGTGACGGCGATCGGCGGCGGCTCGCGTTCGCGCTACTGGCTGAAGGCCATCGCCACAGCGCTTGGCCTGCCAGTCGATATCCCAGCCGACGGCGATTTCGGCGCCGCCTTCGGAGCGGCCCGGCTTGGCCTGATCGCGGCGACAGGCGCCGATCCGCGCGCCGTGTGCACGGCGCCGGCGACCGACGCCACGGTCGAGCCGGTCGCCGCCCTCGGTGACGCCTATGCGCAAGCCTATCAGCGCTATCGCCAGCTTTATCCGGCGGTCAGAGGCGCCACGGCGTGAACGGTTTCCCGCCCACGCCGCGGCCTGCCGAGAAGGCCTCACTGTGCCGGCACCTTGTCGAGAAAGCCGGTGACGCTTTTCAGCCGGCCATTTTCGATGACGCCGATATCGGTGCCTTCGATGATGGAGCCGACGCCTTCCGGCCCGAGGTTCCAGGAGAAGCGGATGGTATCGGCGAAGCCGTCCGGCTTGCCTTTCAGCGAGAACCTGAAGCCGGCAAAGCGCTGCTGAACGCCTTCGATCAGCGCGGCGATGCCGTCATGGCCGTCGCCCTGCATGATCGGATCGCGATAGCCGACGTCCTCGGTGAAGGTTGCCTCGAGCAAGGCTTTCCTGCGTGCGGCGTCGCTCTCGTTCCAGGCGGCGATGTAGTTTTCGGCAATGGTGTTGAGGTCGGTCATGGTCTGTCTCCTTCGTTGGGTGGCTTTGACATGAGCCTTTTCGACCAGCGCCAGCGCGAAACCAATTACGCCTGAGGTAATCAGGCCGAACCATGCGAGAGGAAAAGAACATGAGCAGCGGTTTTTTCGGCGACATCCAACAGATCAAATACGAGGGACCGGATTCGACCAATCCGCTGGCCTACCGGTTCTACAATCCCGACGAGATCGTCGCCGGCAAGCGGCTGGAAGACCATCTGCGCTTTGCCGTCGCCTATTGGCATTCCTTCGCCTGGCCGGGCGGCGATCCGTTCGGCGGTCAGACGTTCGACCGGCCATGGTTTCCGAAGGCCGGCGGTACCGACACCATGGAGCTGGCCAAGCTCAAGGCCGACGTCGCCTTCGAGATGTTTTCGCTGCTGGGTGCGCCTTATTTCTGCTTCCACGATGCCGACGTGCGGCCGGAGGGCCGGGACTTTTCCGAAAGTGCGGCGCGGCTCGACGAGATCGCCGATTATTTCTCGGGAAAGATGAAGCAGACCGGCGTCAAGCTGCTGTGGGGCACGGCCAACCTGTTCTCCAACCGCCGCTTCATGTCGGGCGCCGCCACCAATCCCGATCCGGACGTCTTTGCCTATTCGGCGGCGACGGTGAAACACTGCATCGACGTCACCAAGCGGCTGAACGGCGAGAACTATGTGCTGTGGGGCGGCCGCGAGGGCTATGAGACGCTGCTCAACACCGACCTTGCCCGCGAGCAGGAACAGGCCGGCCGTTTCCTCAATCTGGTCGTCGATTACAAGCACAGGATCGGCTTCGAAGGCACCATCCTGATCGAGCCGAAGCCTCAGGAGCCGACCAAGCACCAGTATGATTACGACGTCGCCACCGTCTATGGCTTCCTCAAGCGTTTCGGACTGGAGAATGAGGTCAAGCTCAACATCGAGCAGGGCCACGCCATCCTGGCCGGCCATTCGTTCGAGCATGAACTGGCGCTGGCCAATGCGCTCGGCATTTTCGGTTCGATCGACATGAACCGCAACGACTACCAGTCGGGCTGGGACACCGACCAGTTCCCCAACAATGTGCCGGAGATGGCTCTGGCCTACTACCAGGTGCTGCAGGCCGGCGGCTTCAAGACCGGCGGCACCAATTTCGACGCCAAGCTCAGGCGCCAGTCGCTCGATCTGCAGGATCTGCTGATCGGCCATATCGGGGGCATGGACTGCTGCGCTCGCGGCCTCAAGGCGGCAGCGCGCATGGTCGAGGACAAGGCGCTGTCCGCCCCGCTCGCCGAGCGCTATGCCGGCTGGGATTCGGCCGAGGCCAAGGCGATGCTTGCCGGCAAGCGCACGCTGGAGGAAATCGCCGAGCGCGTCGTCAAAGAGAAGATCGAGCCGCAGCCCAGATCCGGCCGCCAGGAATTGCTCGAAAACATCGTCAACCGGTACGTCTGAGGCGTACCCGGTTCGCGGCCGCATTGTTCAGCGGCCGCCGGCTAAGACGGCTTTCTGCGGGGCTGAACCGACGAAGGTTTTGCCTCGTGTGAAACTCGCGTGGCCTGTTCGCTGACCGGGTCTGGCGCGCCTTAGCCGTGATCGAGGCCTCTCAGGTAGGCGCAAAACATGTCGGCCATGGCGTTGGCGTAGACTTCAATCTCCTTGGGGGTTCGAGGCGTCTCCGAGAACTGCTTCCCCACCGTGCTGAGCGTCGTCATGACCAGGTCGCCGGCCAATTCGCGAGTCGCTTGCGCGGCGCTCGGCAACGCCTCCTGCATGAAGAGCTGGATGGTGCGGTCTCCGGACGCCCTCGCCGCCTGCGCCTCGGGCGCGTCGCGGTAAAGCGGGGCGGCGTCGTCGAGCGCCACACGCACCGCAGCCTCCTCACACTCCGAGCGGAGGAAGGCGTGGACCAGGTCGCGCAGCCGGTCAAGCGGCGGTTTCCTGATATCCTCGAGGATATCGCGCAGCAAACTGGTCGTCTGCCGCCATTCGTCGCTCTGGAGCCGGAACAGGATCGCCGCCTTGTTCGGAAAATACTGATACAGCGATCCGACGCTGACGCCGGCCTTCTCGGCCACCCGCGCCGTGGTGAAGCGCTGCGCGCCTTCCCTCGCCAAAACCTGAACAGCAGCCTGCAAAATCGCAGCGACGAGCTCCGCCGAGCGGGCCTGCTTCGGCTGTTTTCGCGAGGAAATCCGCGGACTTCGGTTGTCGCTCATTGAGAGCCGCGCCAATGCGATTAGTGAATGCGAATGATTAGTCGTATTTTGAATGTCGCACAAGAACGCATTCAATTCCGACTGGAGACCGATATGACCACACTGACGACAACGCCGCTCGCGCCCCTGCTGGACCGCCTGTTCGAGGAAGCCGCTGCGGCAACAAGCCCTGCAGTGGCGGAACTCTCCGCCGAGGAGCGGATGCGGCTGGTTCGAAGCAAGACCGAATACCTCGATTTCTATGGGCGGCTAAGGGATCTCTGGCTTCCCGTTTCGCGAGAGACCGGCACGCTGCTCTACATGCTGGCACGAGGCAGCGGCGCACGGACGATCGTCGAATTTGGAACCTCGTTCGGCATCTCGACCCTGCACCTTGCCGCAGCCTTGCGGGACAATGGCGGTGGCCGCCTGATCACCAGCGAGTTCGAGCCATCCAAGGTCGCGCGCGCGAGGAGTAATCTGACAGCAGGCGGTCTCATTGACATGGTGGAAATCCGCGAAGGAGACGCGCTGCAAACATTAAGCGTCGATCTTCCCGAAAGCGTCGACCTGCTTCTGCTCGACGGCGCCAAAGCGCTCTATCCTGAGATCTTGAGTCTGGTTGAAAGCCGCCTCAGACCGGGCGCCTTCGTCGTTGCCGACAACGCAGATCTTTGCCCCGAATACCTCGAGCGGGTGCGCTCGACTGGGAGTGGCTACATGTCCACGCCGTTCGGCGAGGATGTTGAACTGTCGATGCGGCTTGGCTGAAGCACTGCCTGACCTGCCGGAACGATCGTGCCCAAGATGGGCGGCGGCGGACAAAACTTTGCCCGGCATCGCCCATCAATCGCCTCGCTCTTGCCTTCAAACAGCCGTCACGAACCTCCTATAGTGTGGTTCGTGGCGGGATTCAGAAAGAAGGAGGCGAAACGATATGCAGCACGAACGCGAAATCGACGCCCTGCTCTCATCTGGCGAGGCTGGATCGATCATCGACCGGCTGATGGCGCTGCCGCACCCGAAACAAGGTGCGCTGAGTGCAAACGAATGGGATCGCGCGGTCGCCAGCCGCTTCGAGACCCATCTTGCGAGACAGATGCGCTCGCAGATCGACGGCAGCAGCGACCGCCAGGACGCTGCCTGATCTACCTTTGCCTATGGATGTCGTTATCGCAAAACCGCTACGCACCCTCGGGTCAAGCCCGTGGCCAGGCTTTTGGGCGACATGCATTATCCCCGACGCAGCCTGACCGGCGCTTCGCCGAACGCTCTTGAAAACGCTCTGGAAAATGCCGCGGCGGACGAAAACCCCGTTCGCCCGGCAATGTCCGCCATGGCGATGCGCGTGTCGACCACCAGCCGGCGCGCGGCGCCGAGGCGCAGCCTGAGGTAATAAGCGCCGGGCGTTTCGCCGATCGACTTGCGAAAGATGCTTTCCAGCGTCCGTGCCGTCACCCCGGCGCGCTTTGCCACGGCCGCGATAGTCAGCGGCTGGTCGACATGCGCTTCCATCAGCCGGATGGCTTGCGCCAGCCTGGGATCGTAGCCGTCAAGACGGCCGAGCGAGACCAGCGGTTGCGCGTCCGTCGCGGCGCGCGCCTGGTCGTAGATGAAGACGCTCGCGACATCGAGCGCCACGGCCATGCCGAGCCGCGTGCGGATCAGATGCAGCATCAGGTCGAAGGTCGGCGAGGCGCCGCCGGTGGTGAACACCGGGCCATCGATGACGTAGCGGTCGGGGCGCACGTCGACGCCGGGAAAGGCCGACGAGAAATCCTCCATGTCCTCCCAGTGGGTGGTGGCGCTGCGCCCCTCCAGCAGACCGGCGCGGGCAACCAGCCAGGTGCCGGCCTCGACGCCGCCGCAGGCGCGTGCCGCGCGCGCCGCCCGGCGCAGTCCGGACAGCAAGGCCGATGTGGCATGGTTCTGCGTGCCGAAGCCGGCGACAACGACCAGCATATCGGTTGTGTCAGCCGCATCGAAGCGGCCGCTGACCGCCACCGGCAGGCCGCATGTGGTGACCGGCGCCTCGCCTGTCACCGAGACCAGCCTGAAATCGAACAGCGTCTCACCGGCAATGCGGTTGGCGGCGCGCAACGGATCGACGGCCGACGCGACGCACATGATCGACGAGCCGGAGAATACCAGCAGCGTCACCTTGAGCGGCAAACGCTCGGCCCGAAAGATCGTCGGTTTTTCGTTTTTGATCACATGCTCTTCGTAAAACGCAAAACAGTTTCCGGCAAGTCAGGCATTCTTGCCCTACGTTCTATTGGGAGAGAGTCCGATGCCGTTAGCGATGAACCGTGAGCTTTTCATTACCTGTGCCGTGACCGGGTCCGGCGGTTCGCAGGACCGCAGCCCGCATGTGCCGCGCTCGCCCAGAGAGATCGCCGATTCGGCCATCGAGGCGGCAAAGGCGGGTGCGGCGATCGTGCACTGCCATGTGCGCGATCCCGAGACCGGCAAGCCTAGGCGCGACGTGCATCTCTATCGCGAAGTAACCGAGCGCATCCGCGCGGCAGACGTCGACGTGGTGCTGAACCTGACCGCCGGCATGGGGGGTGACATGGTATTCGGCCCGCCGGAGAAACCGCTGCCGCTGAACGAAAAAGGCACGGACATGGGCGGCGCGAGCAACCGCATGGAGCACGTCCGCCAGTGCCTGCCGGAAATCTGCACGCTCGACTGCGGCACCATGAATTTCGCCGAGGCCGACTATGTCATGACCAATACGCCCGGCATGCTGCGTGCCATGGGCGGCATGATGACGGCGCTCGGCGTCAAGCCGGAGATCGAGGCCTTCGACACCGGGCATCTGTGGTTCGCCAAGCAATTGGTCGAGGAAGAAGTGCTGAAGCCGGACGCCTTGGTGCAATTGTGCATGGGCGTGCCGTGGGGCGCGCCGGACGACCTCAACACCTTCATGGCCATGGTCAACAATGTACCGTCGACCTGGAACTGGTCGGCCTTTGCCATTGGCCGCAACCAGATGGCCTATGTCGCGGCCGCGGTGCTGGCCGGCGGCAATGTCCGCGTCGGACTGGAGGATAATCTCTGGCTCGACAAGGGTGTGCTGGCGACCAATGCGCAGCTGGTCGAGCGGGCGGTCAGCATCGTGTCGAATATGGGCGCCAGGGTCATCGGCCCGAACGAAGTCCGCAAGAAGCTGAACCTGACGAAGCGCGCACCGCTTTGAAAAGCCGGTAGCCGGTTGGGAGGAGCCGCCGATGAAGACCGTGAAATTCACCGCCATGAAGGACGGCGACCGCGAGGACTATGCCTTCCTCACCGAGCACGAGATCGACTATGCGGCAAAGACCGGCGAGCGGCTGCTCGACGCGCTCGTCCAGCTTGATGCGGGCCTCTCGGGCTACAAGATCACCCGGCTCGGCCATTCGCTGCAAGCGGCAACGCGGGCCTGGCGCGACGGCGCCGATACCGACTGGATTGCCTGCGCCTTGCTGCACGATATCGGCGACATCTACGCGCCCTATAACCACGACGAGTATGCGGCGTCGATCCTGAAGCCTTTTGTGCGCGAGCAATGCACCTGGGTGGTGGAAAAGCACGGCGATTTCCAGCGCCTCTATTACGCCCACCACCTCGGCGGCAATCCGCACGCCCGCGACCGTTTCGCCGGGCACATCTACTTCGACGATTGCGATGAGTTTTGCGAACGCTGGGATCAGTCGAGCTTCGACCCGGATTACGAGACATTGCCGATCGATTTCTTCCGGCCCTTCCTACTCGAAGTGTTCGCGCGCAAGGCCTATGACGCGTCCGTGATCCGTGCCGGCGAGCGCGTCGCCCTCACCGACCCCGCAACAGCCCGCACAAGAACCGGAGCTTCCGCATGAGCATCATCAACAAGGCGGCCGCCATCGGCGGCGGCGTCATCGGCGCCGGCTGGGTGGCGCGGCTGCTGCTCAACGGCATCGACGTGTCGATCTTCGATCCCGACCCCGAGGCGTCACGCAAGATCGGCGAGGTGATGAAGGGAGCACGACGCGCCTACAAGCAGATGCTGCCCGGCGGCCTGCCGAAGGAGGGCAAGCTTACCTTCGCCAAGACGATCGCCGAGGCGGTGGCCGACGCCGACTTCATCCAGGAAAGCGTGCCGGAACGGCTCGACCTGAAGCACCGCGTGCTGGCCGAGATCGACCTTTATGCGCCGGCCAACGCAATTGTCGGCTCCTCCACTTCCGGCATCAAGCCGACCGACATGCAGGTGGCGATGAAGAAGCATCCGGAGCGGCTGGTCGTCGGCCATCCGTTCAACCCCGTCTATCTGCTGCCGCTGGTCGAAATCGTCGGCGGCGAACAGACCTTTCCCGAGGCGATCGAGGTCGCCAAGGAGATCTATGCCTCGATCGGCATGAAGCCGGTGGTGATCCGCAAGGAGATCGAAGCCTTCGTCGGCGACCGGCTGCTCGAAGCGGCCTGGCGCGAGGCGCTGTGGCTGGTCAAGGACGGCATCTGCACGGTCGAGGAGCTCGACGACATCATGCGCTACGGCTTCGGCCTGCGCTGGGCGCAGATGGGCATGTTCCAGGTCTATCGCGTCGCCGGCGGCGAGGCCGGCATGCGCCACTTCATGGCGCAGTTTGGCCCGTGCCTGAAATGGCCGTGGACCAAGCTGATGGACGTGCCGGAGTTCAACGATGAGCTGGTCGAGCTGATCGCGACCCAGTCGGACGATCAGGCGCACGGTCTGTCGATCCGCGAGCTCGAAAAGATCCGCGACGACAATCTGGTCGCCATCATGGAGGCACTGTCGAAGCAGAACAAAGGCAAAGGCTGGGGTGCCGGCGCCCTGCATAAGGACTACACCAGGCAGCTAGCCAAGCTCGCGGCCAAGAAGCCCACCGCCTCCAAGGCGGCCGAAAAGGCAAAGGCTGAAAAGCCGAAGAAAAGGAAGAAAGGCTGAGACCATGGATTTTGGTCTTTCGGAGGAGCAGAAGCTCATCGTCGAGACGACGCGGGCCTTCGTCGAGAACGAGCTTTACCCGCATGAGCGCGAGGTTGAACGCACCGGCGTGCTGCGCCGCGAGCTGATCGAGGAGATCAAGGCCAAGGCGATCGGAGCCGGCCTCTATGCCGCCAACATGCCGGCCGACGTCGGCGGCGCCGGGCTCGATACGGTGACCTGGCTGCTCTATGAAAAGGAACTCGGCCGCGCCAATTACGCGCTGCATTGGACCTGCGTGGCGCGGCCTTCGAACATCCTCCTTGCCGGCACGCCGGAGCAGCGCGAAAAATATCTGTTTCCCTGCATTCGCGGCGAGAAATGGGATTGCCTGGCAATGACCGAGCCGGGCGCCGGCTCCGATCTGCGCGGCATGAAGGCAACCGCCGTGCAAGACGGCGACGACTGGGTGCTGAACGGCACCAAGCATTTCATCAGCCATGCGGATCTCGCCGATTTCGCCATCGTCTTCATGGCCTCGGGTGAGGAAGAGTCTTCGCGTGGAAAACGCAAGAAGATCACCGCCTTTTTCGTCGACAAGGGCACCAAGGGCTTCACCGTGCGCGACGGCTACCGCAACGTCTCGCATCGCGGCTACACCAACGCCATCCTCGAATTCGACGATTGCCGGTTGCCGGCGAGCCAGGTTCTGGGCGAGGTCCACAAAGGCTTCGAGGTCGCCAATTCCTGGCTCGGCGCAACGCGCCTGCAAGTCGGCGCCACCTGCCTTGGCCGTGCCGAGCGGGCGCTTCGCCATGCCATCGAATACGCCGCGCAGCGCCAGCAATTCGGCCAGCCGATCGGCAAGTTCCAGGGCGTGTCGTTCAAGCTCGCCGACATGGCGACCGAGCTGAAGGCCGCCGACCTGATGGTGTTCGAAGCCGGCTGGAAGTACGATCAGGGTACCGTCACCGACCAGGACATGGCCATGGCCAAGCTGAAGGCCACCGAGATGCTTGCCTTCGTCGCCGACGAGGCGATCCAGATCCATGGCGGCATGGGGCTGATGGACGATTTGCCGCTCGAGCGCATCTGGCGCGACGCCCGCGTCGAGCGCATCTGGGAAGGCACTTCGGAAATCCAGCGCCACATCATCTCGCGGGCGCTGCTGCGCCCGTTCGGGGGCTAGAGCATGATCCCAAAAAGTGGAAACCGGTTTTTGGAAAAGATCATGCTCCAACGAAAAGATGACGATGCACAAACTTGAACGTCTTTTGCGCCCACGAACGATCGCGGTCTTCGGTGGCGCGCAGGCTGCCGCCGTCGTCGCGCAATCGATCAAGATGGGCTTTGCCGGCCAGATCTGGCCGGTGCATCCGAGCAAGGCCGAGGTCGCCGGCCGCAAGGCCTATCGCTCGGTGGCCGAATTGCCCGGCGCGCCGGATGCCGCTTTCGTCGGCGTCAACCGGCACTTGACCATCGAAGTGGTCAAGGCACTGGCCGAGCGCGGCGCCGGCGGTGCGGTCTGCTTCGCCGCCGGCTTCCTCGAAACCGAGGCCTATGACGAGGACGGCGAGCGGCTGCAGGCCGAACTGGTCGCGGCGGCCGGCCAAATGCCGATCATCGGGCCGAACTGCTACGGGCTCATCAACTATGCCGACGGCGCGCTTTTGTGGCCCGACCAGCATGGCGGCATCAGGCTGCCAGAAGGCAGTCGCGGCGTTGCCATCATCACCCAGTCGTCGAACATCGCCATCAATATGACGATGCAGAAGCGCGGCCTGCCGATCGCCTTTCTGATGACCGCCGGCAACCAGGCGCAGACCGGGCTTTCCGAAATGGCGCTCGGCCTGATCGAGGACGACCGTGTCACCGCGCTCGGCTTGCATATCGAGGCTTTCGATTCGGTAGCCGGCTTCGAAAGGCTGGCGGCACGGGCGCGCGAGCTGAAAAAGCCTGTCATCGCCATGAAGGTCGGCCGCTCCGAGCAGGCGCGGCAGGCGACCGTTTCCCATACCGCGTCGCTGGCCGGCTCGGACGCAGCGTCCGGCGCCTTCCTGAAGCGGCTCGGCATCGCCCGCATCGATTCAATTCCCGCCTTCATCGAGGCGCTCAAGCTGCTGCACATCACCGGCCCCCTGCCCGGTTACCGGCTGTCGTCGATGAGCTGTTCAGGCGGCGAGGCGTCGGTCATGGCCGACAGCGCCGAAGGCCGCTGGGTGACGTTTCCGCCACTCACCCCCGAGCACCGCGCGCATGTCAAATCGACGCTCGGGCCGCTGGTCGCGGTGGCCAACCCGCTCGACTACCACACCTTCATCTGGAACAACGAGCCGGCGATGACCGCCACCTTCACCGCGATGGTGTCGGGGGGCTTCGACCTCAACATGCTGGTGCTCGATTTCCCGCGCCCCGACCGCTGCTCGGACACCGACTGGTGGGCGACGCTGCGCGCCTTCGAATCGGCGCTGAAGACCAACAGCACGCAAGGCGCGATCGTCTCCTCGCTGCCGGAGAACCTGCCCGAGGAATACACTGCCGGCCTGATGGCGCGGGGCATGGTGCCGCTGTTCGGCATCTCCGAAGCCATGGACGCCGCCCAGGCGGCGGCCTTCATCGGCTGGGCCTGGCGCGAGCCGCAGGCGCAGCCGATCGACACTTCGGCGTCCGGCGCGCCGGCCGGCGACCATGTTACGCCGGACGAGGCCGAGGCGAAGGCGCGGCTCATCGAGGCCGGCCTCCCCGTGCCGAAGGGCGAGCGCGCCGGCAACGCGGTCGAAGCTGTCATCTCCTCGATGGCGCTCGGCTTCCCGGTGGCGCTGAAGGCCCTTGGCGTCATCCACAAGTCCGAGCTCGACGCGGTCCGGCTCAATTTGAGGGATGCCGAATCCGTCAGCACCGCCGCCCACGATCTCGGCCCGCTCGGCACGGGCCTTTATGTCGAGCGCATGGTGCGCGACGGCGTCGCCGAGCTGCTCGTCGGCTTCACCCGCGACCCGATGTTCGGCGCCGTGATGACGCTCGGCACCGGCGGCGTGCTGGTCGAGCTGTTGCGCGACAGCGTCACGCTGATGCTGCCGGCGACCCGCGACGATATCGAGGCCGCTTTGCGCGGGCTGAAACTGTTCCCGCTGCTCGACGGCTATCGCGGTCGGCCGAAGGCCGATGTTGCAGCGGCAATCGGTGCGATATCGGGCATTGCCGCTTTCGTGCAGCAAAACGCCGGCGAGATCGAGGAACTCGACATCAATCCGCTGATCGTCTGCACCGAAGGCAAGGGCGCCTGGATCGCCGATGCGCTGCTGGTGCTTGGAGAGAACAAAAATGTCTGACGTCATCACCACCCGCCGCGAGGGCACTATCCTCGAAGTCACGCTCGACCGGCCCAAGGCCAATGCCATCGACCTGAAGACGTCGCGGCTGATGGGCGAGACTTTCAAGGCGTTTCGCGACGATCCCGACTTGCGCGTCGCCATCGTCAAGACCGCCGGTGACAAGTTTTTCTGCGCCGGCTGGGACCTGAAGGCCGCGGCCGGCGGCGACGCCGTCGACGGCGACTACGGCGTCGGCGGCTTCGGCGGGCTGCAGGAACTGCGCGACCTCAACAAGCCGGTGATCGCCTGCGTCAACGGCATGGCGGTCGGCGGCGGCTTCGAACTGGCGCTATCCTGCGACCTCATCTATGCGTCGGACCACTCCTCCTTCGCGCTGCCCGAAATCCGTGCCGGCACGCTGGCCGATGCGGCGACGATCAAGCTGCCGAAGCGTATCCCCTACCATGTCGCCATGGACCTTCTGCTCACCGGCCGCTGGATGGATGTCGCCGAGGCGCATCGATGGGGCCTGGTCAACGAGGTGCTGCCCAAGGAAAGACTGGAGGACCGCGTCTGGGAGATCGCGCGGCTGCTCGCCAGCGGCCCGCCGCTGGTCTTCGCCGCGATCAAGGAGACGGCCCGGGTCGCAGAATCGCTGACGTTCCAGGACGCGATGAACCGGGTGACGCGCCGGCAACTGTCGACGGTTGACGCACTCTACGGCTCGGAGGACAATCTCGAGGGCTTTCGCGCCTTTGCCGAGAAGCGCGATCCGGTGTGGAAGGGGAAATGAAGGTATTGCCGAAATGACGGCACTCCGTCACGCCCCCCTCTGGCCTGCCGGCCATCTCCCCCTCAAGCGGGGAGATCGGATGTCGCTTCGGTTTTCGCCAATCTCCAACGTTGCAAGATGGGCTGCAAGGCCGAAGCTGCCAATCTCCCCACTTGAGGGGGAGATGGCCGGCAGGCCAGAGGGGGGTGTTCACGCGGATTCATTGCGATCCATTCAGCGCCCATGACCGACTACAAAACCCTCATCGACGCCGAGACCTGGGCCTTCATCGAGCGGACCAATTCTTATTATCCGCCCGATACGATCGACTACACCGTCGCCGAGCAGCGCCAGATCTATAACCGGATGTGCCGCGAGTTCCTTGCCGGCTATCCCCAAGGCGTCACGGCGGAAACCACCGCCATTGCCACACCCTGGCACATTCCGATCCGCATCTACCGCGCCCCGGCGCCGGAAGCTTCGGCGATGGTGCTTTATTTCCATGGCGGCGGTTTTATCCTCGGCGGGCTCGACAGCCATGACGACCTCTGCGCCGAGCTTTGCAGCCGCACCGGCTACGAAGTGGTTTCGGTCGACTACCGGCTGGCACCGGAACACCTTCATCCGGCCGCCTTCGACGATGCCATCAGCGCCTTCGAATGGGCGGCGGCGACTTACGAGCGTCCTGTCCTGCTCTGCGGCGACAGTGCCGGCGGCAATCTCGCCGCCGCCGTCAGTCACGCAACGCGCGGCCATGCGCGCAAGCCGATCGGCCAGATTCTGGTCTATCCCGGCCTTGGCGGCGACAGCTCCGCCGGTTCCTACGTCACCCACGCGGAAGCGCCGATGCTTACGGCGCGCGACCTCGTTTTCTACAGGGACATCAGGACCGGTGGCGAGGATCGCACCGGCGATCTCACTCTGTGGCCGCTCGCCGACGCCGAGTTCGCCAATCTGCCGCCCACCGTCGTGATCACCGCTGAATGCGACCCGCTGTCGTCGGACGGCGAAGCCTATCGCGACCGCATCGTTGCCGCGGGCGGGCGCGCCTGGTGGCTCGAGGAGCCGGGGCTGGTGCATGGCTATTTGCGCGCCAGGCACACGGCCGGCCGCGCCCGCTCGAGCTTTACCCGGATTGTCGATGCGGTAGCGGTTTTGGGAAGGGGCGAGTGGATCTGGTGAGGGATGTCTTCCCGACCAGAACGGGCCTTTGTCGGCCGGTACAGCTCTATTTGCGGCGGCGTCGCCGGCCGGAAACCTGCTTCAGCCAAGGTCCTAAATGAAAGCCGCTCATCAGCAGGTACATCGGGACCATGCCGCCCAGCAGTGACGCCTCTTGCCCGGTCGAGCACATCATGTCCGGCGCGCCGCCGAGAAGCGTCAGCAGCGCCATGGTTGCGAAGGTCGGCGCGGCCGCAAAGGACAGCCAATCGGCTGCACTATGGTCGGCCGGGCTCGCATCGCCGGTGGATCCGCCTGCATGAATCTCGCTCATGTCCGTAGTCCTGCATAGCGAGCGGGATGCGTCGAATTGAACCGTGCATCCCGCTCCTCCAATTGTCCTGGCTGCATTTCCGCGACGCCAAAGACGTTCTATTCGGTGCGATTCCGGAACGCGGCCTCTCCGGCGTCCGATATCTCGACCCATTTTTTATCGGGGACGGCTTCGGCGCCGTAATTGTCGTGCCAATTCCACCACTTGTACGTCGGCGTCTGCGGATAGCCCTCGGGCGAATCTTCCCAAACCTCCTGGCGGCCGAGCGGCGACAGGTCGAGATAGCTCCATACGGTCCCCATCGCCTCGTCACCGCGGTTGTTGATGAAGTAGGTGCGGAAGACGCGGTCGCCGTCGCGGATGAACACGTTATGGCCGTGCCATTCGTCAACGCCGAAGTCGGCATCGAAGCTGTCGGTGATGGTGTACCAGGGCATCTTCCAGTCCATCCGCGCCTTCAGCCGCGCAATGTCGGCCTGCGGTGCGCGCGAGGCGTAGGCAAGCGTGGTGTCGCGGGCGTTCAGATGGGCGAGGTTGCCGACCTGGTCCGCCCCCAACGAACAGCCGCGGCAAGCGTGGTCGGGCCAGCCGAATACGCCGGGCTCGAAGAAGGCGCGGTAGACGATCAGCTGACGGCGGCCCTCGAACAGGTCGAGCAGGCTCACCTTTCCGTCAGGCCCTTCGAACGTATAGGTCTTCTCCACCGCCATCCACGGCATCCGCCGGCGCTCGGCGGCCAGTGCGTCGCGAGCCCGGGTCACGGTCTTCTCCTTCACGAGCAGCTGCTGGCGCGCGGCCTCCCACGCGTCAGGCGAAACGACCGGTGGTGTCTTCATCGCGAGCCGCGTCGTCTGCTCGCCTGTGCCATTCTGATGTGCCGTCATTGTGCATCTCCCTTGCTGGTTTGTCGCCGCAGCCGCGACGTGTTGGGTCGTCAGATAGGATAGGGGCGATAGCGGATTGGCGAGAGTGACAAGTGTGACGCGATTCCGACAGGTCCGCTGATCACGGCCAATTTCGCCGCCCGCGACGCCTCTGCTCATTCGTGCCCGGACTGCTGAATGGGCCGAGCGCCGGCCAGATAGCGGTCATTGTCAAACGGCTCGGCCTGGTTGCTATCCGGACTCCACAGCTGCCGGTGGGTTCGTGTGAGATCGCCGAGGTAGACATGCAGCGCACCCGATCGCGCACCGCCCGTATTCGCAACCGCATGAACGGTATTTGACGCCATGTGCACCACGGCAGGTGCGGCGATGTCCTGCCTTTCGGGAACATCGAGTTCGCTGCCGGCAACGGGATAGATGAAGTTCGTCTCGCTGCCCTTGTAGATGCCGATCAAGGCATCCATCAGGTGGTTGTGAGGCGGGTACTGCAGGCCGGGCGACAGCGTGATGTGATAGATCGTCAGGTTCGGACTCGCATGCAGAAGCACCTCGTCGTCGTCTTCTTCGTGAGCGAGTGTTCCCGATGCGTGAAAGCGGTTGGTATAGTCGCCCAGGACCGTCCTTACCGCTTCGAGGGGATCTGGCCCCTTCGCGGCATTGACGATATCATCGGCAGCGGCGTAGAGAGGCGAGTTGGCGGGTAAAGGCATATCAGTTATCCTCCCTGAGATGCTCAGATCATCAATCTGAGATGCTCACGCTAGCGAATGCTGATGCCAGCGTCAACGGGACAGCCAGACGGACAGAATATGAAAACGACGAAGTTGACCGCCGAACCGGCAAGGCCGGCCACGGTCGAGGCGACAGCACTGTCGGCCGCCGACGTCCTTCGCAGGGAACAGGCATATGAGCAGCTGAGGAACGACATCATCGCCTGCGTGCTGCGCCCCGGTGAAGCGCTGACGGAGAAACAGATCGGTGATCGATACCAGATCAAAAAGGCGACGATCCGCGCGGCGCTGGCCCGACTGATGCAGGAAGGACTGGTCAGGAGCGAGCCGCGCCGCGGCTACGTCGTTGCTACGCTCAGCCTGCGGGATGTCAACGAGATCTTCGATGTCCGCAGCTTGATCGAGCCGGAAGTGTTCAGGGTGGCGGCATCGAACATGACCGAGCGCGGGCTCGAGGATGTCAGGCTGGCAGCGCAAAAAGTGCTGAAGCCGGAGACGCTACGCAGCCACGTCGCCTTCCTTGCGGCCGACCGTGCCTTTCGTCTGGCCCTTGCGGAGCTCTCGGGAAATTTACGACTGGCGCATCTCCTGGACCAGATACTCGACCAGTCGGCGCGGGTTCTCCACCTCGGCTTCAAATCCCGCGACTTCACCCAGTTGATCATCGCCCAGCAAAAGGAGCTGGTCCTTGCCTGCGAGGCAGGCGAGGTTTCCGCCATCGTCAAACTTGCCCGTTCGCAATGCCTGTCTCTCAAGAAGCAGGTGCTCGAGGCTTTGCTTGCCGGTTCCAAGCTTCAAGACGTCAATTTGCAGCCCTTCGCCTAGAGCCGGTTCCGGTTCTCCTGGAACCGGTAACCCGCTCTAACTATCTGTTTTGCCGCATTTATGCGGACGCCAAATGATTCCATTTGGCTGCAAAATGCTCTAAGGGAAGTTGGCCACTCGGTGCGACTCGCCACCTTGGCGCAACGACTGTCCCCGGCCTTGTTTTATGCCACAATCCGCGCGGCCGCCCGTCCGGCACTGCGGCCGGAAAAGATGCAGCCGCCGAGAAACGTGCCTTCGAGCGCTGCATAGCCGTGCATGCCGCCGCCGCCGAAACCGGCGGCCTCGCCCGCCGCGTACAGCCCCTCGACTGGTTGGCCGCCGGCGCCCAGCACGCGGCTGTCGAGGTCAGTCTCCAGCCCACCGAGCGTCTTGCGGGTCAGGATGCTGAGCCTGACGGCAATCAGCGGGCCATTGGCGGGATCGAGCAGCTTGTGCGGTCTTGCGGTGCGGATCAGCCGGTCGCCGAGATAGGCTCGCGCGCCGCGCAACGCAGTAATCTGCATGTCCTTGGAGAACGGATTGTCGAGCTGCCGGTCGCGGGCGCGGATTTCGCGCTCAACCTGCGCCAGTTCGAGCAGCGGCTCGCAGCCGGCCACTGCGTTCATGCGGGCGACCAGCGCCGGCAAATCAGGCTCGACGATGAAATCCTCGCCCTTCTCCATGAACGCCTTGACCGGCGCGGGCACGCCGCTGGTGGCGCGGCCGAGCACCTGGCGCCAGCTCTTCCCCGTCAGATCGGGGTTCTGCTCGGAGCCCGACAGCGCGAACTCCTTCCGGATGATCTTTTTGGTCAGGATGAACCAGGAATGATCGAAGCCGGTGCTCATGATGTGGCTGAGCGTGGCCAACGTGTCGAAACCGGGATAGAGCGGGACCGGCAGGCGCTTGCCGCGCGCATCGAGCCACAGCGATGACGGGCCGGGCAGGATGCGGATCGCATGATCGGTCCAGATCGGTGCCCAGTTCCTGACGCCCTCGACATAGTGCCACATGCGGTCGCGGTTGATCAGCCGGCCGCCGGCGGCTTCGGCGATCGCCAGCATGCGGCCGTCGACATGATCGGGAACGCCAGTGATCATGCGTTTCGGCGGCGCGCCCATCCGCCTCGGCCAATTCTCCCGGACCAGCTGGTGATTGGCGCCGATGCCGCCGGAGGCGACGATGACGGCCTGCGCCTTCAGCTCGAAATCGCCGGTGATCTCGCGCGAGCTCTTGCGGCCGCGCTCGACGTCGCTCGCCGCCAATAGGTCGCCGCGCACGCCGTCGACGACGCTGCCCGTCCGCGTCAATTCGTTGACCCGGTGACGGAATTTGAAGCGGATCAGCCCGCGCTTCTCGGCCTCGCGTACGCGCTGCGCGAACGGTTCGAGCACGCCAGGGCCGGTGCCCCAGGTGATGTGGAAGCGCGGCACCGAATTGCCGCGGCCGACGGCATTGCCGCCGCCGCGCTCAGCCCAGCCGACCACCGGAAAGAATTTCAGGCCGCGCTGCATGAGCCAGGAGCGCTTCTCGCCGGCGGCGAAGCCGAGATAGGCCTCGGCCCAGCGGCGCGGCCAGAGATCTTCCGTGCGGTCGAAGGCTGCGGTGCCCAGCCAGTCCTCGAGCGCCAGCTCATACGAATCGCGGATGCGCATGCGACGCTGTTCGGGCGAATCGACAAGGAAGATGCCGCCGAGCGACCAGAATGCCTGGCCGCCAAGCGACTGCTCCGGCTCCTGCTCGACGATGATGGCCTTCTTGCCGGCCGCAGTCAGTTCGGCCGCCGCGACAAGGCCGGCAAGGCCGGCGCCGACAATGATCACATCCGCATCGTCGGACATCTATTTGGCCATGATCTCGTCCAAAAACCGGTACCCACTTTTTGGGATCATCGCCGGCCTAGACTGTTTCCCAGCCTTCCTTCTCGCCTGCGCGGAAGATGGCATCGATGACCTTCTGGTTGAGCACCGATTCTTCCAGGGTGAAGACACGATCCTTGCCGCCCCGTGCCGCCCGCGCGAAGGCCTCGACTTCCAGCCGGTACTGTTGCGTGCCGGGAAAGCGGAAAACCTGCGCCTCGCTGTGGTTCTGGTTGTGCAGTTCGACGCGGTGATGGTCGTAGAGGCCGGCGTTGAACGGTGAGAACACCTCGATGAAGCCCTTCTCGCCGTGGAAGACCATCACCTGGCGTGCCGCCATCTGCGTCGACAGGTAAAACGACAGCTCGAAGTCGCCGAAATCGGCGCGGATCGAGGAATAGATGTCGGTCCCGAATGTCTTGTCGCGCTCGATCGTCGCCTGGACGCGCAGAGGCTCCTTGCCGGTCGAAAAGCGCGTCGATACCGTCGGATAGACGCCGATGTCGGGCAGCGCGCCGCCGCCGAGATCGAGCTTGTTGCGCATGTTGTTGGGGTCGACATTGTAATAGGAGAACGCGCCCTGGACATGGCGCAGCCGGCCGATGGCGCCGTTGGCGATGAGGTCGCGCACCTTGATCCATTGCGGATGGTAGACGACCATGAAGGCTTCGCAGACCAGCACGTTCCTGGCATCGCGCAGCTTGATCAATGGCGGAATGTCCTTGGCGTCGAGCGCCAGTGGCTTTTCGACCAGAACATGCTTGCCGGCCTCGATCGCCTTGGCTGTCCATTCGACATGCTGCGAGGTCGGCAGCGGAATGTAGACGCCGTCGATGTCGCTGGAGGCGAGCAGCTCCTCATAGGAGCCGAACGCGTGGCTCGCACCGAAGCGTTCGCCCAGCGCCCGCGCTTTCGACAGATCGCGGCTGGCAATCGCGGACAGCACGCCGTTCTCCGCTTCGACGATTGCCGGCAAAAGCTGCTCGCGGCCGATCTTGGCCGTCGACAAAACTCCCCATCGGAACATCAGATTTCTCCTCTCGATTGCAGGCCTGGAGGTTTGCCCTAATTCAGGAGAAAAGCCAATGCGGGAGCATGGCGGCGAACAGGGCGATCATCTGCGGCTTGTCCGGATGCCGGCGCTGCCCCCTGCGGAACCTGCAAAGGCTATCCCCTTCTACCCATCAGCGTCATGTCGAAATCGACGACGTTGGAATAAATCGGCGTGCCGACATCCATGCCGTAGCGCGACCGCAGCACCTTGCCGGTGACGTGGAATTTTATCGTGCCCGCCCTGAGCCCGCCGAGCTCGGCCGTGAATTTTTCCTGAAAGGTCTTGCCGCGCGCCGTCAGCCGGCCGGTGACAAGGGCCGACGTGTCGCCGGTGCGTTTGACGCTGGTCGAACGGAACTGGATCTCCGGATTGTTGGCCGCGTCGAAAACGGCGTCCGAGCGGAGAAAGGCATCGATGCGGCTTTGGCCGGTACCGACGCTTTCGGGGAAGATGGTGAAATTGACCCGGGACCGGCCGACATCACTGTTGTCGATGAGGATACTGCCCTTGAAGCGGGAGAAGGCACCGTCGAGCCCGCCGCCGCCGAGCTTGGCGATGGAGAAATGGATGCTGGAACTCCCCGGGCTGATCGTGTAGCTGCCGGCCGCCTCGCCAAGGGCAACGGCGGCGAAAACAGGCATGGCAAAACAAGCGGCGGCTGCCGCAAATCCGAAGATGCGCGCGTACATGGAAATGGTCCTCTTGGCAGGCAACGCTTTCTTGCGTCCTCGCCCCATCAACGAATGAGCCGTCCGCTCTATTCCCTGTCGTGATGTGACGAAGCCGTGATCATGCGCGTCAGCACGGTATCCCTCAGCCAGAAATGATGGCGCAGCGCTGCGGCGACATGCAAAGCGACAAGTCCGATGCCGGCATAGGCGAGATACCAGTGCGTCGCTGCCCAGAAGCTTTCTGCCGTGTCCGATTCACCGAGCGGCAGATTGGGCATGACGAACAGATTGAACGGCACGCTCGGGATCTCCAGCACCGAGACCGAGACCAGCGCCCAGCCGGACAGCGGCAGAGCGAGCTGAAACGCATAAAGCGCGAGATGGACCAGCGGCGCCATCCGGCGCTCGAAAGGGCCGACCGAGCGCGGCAGCGGCGGGGCCGGTCTGCCTAGGCGCCAGGCGATGCGCAGGATGACCAGTCCAAGCAGCAGGAAGCCGAAGGATTTATGCAGCTGGATCAGCTCGAAGGCGGTGCGCTGGCTGGACAGCCGCACCATGACGAAGCCGAGCACGAACTGGCCGATAAAGAGCGCCGCGATCAGCCAGTGAAGGATGATCGCCGTCCAGCCGTAGCCGGCCGTCTGGTTTTTGGGCAGTGCTGACATGGTCGGTGAACGAATGCCAGGTCGGCTTTCTTCCACCTCTCCCTTGTGGGGAGGGTTGGCTTACTCGCCGACCTTGAAAAAATCGACAAAGGCCCTGAGCGCCGGCCGCATCTGGCGGCGGCTGGGGTAATAGACGAAGAAACCGTCAAAGCGCGGGCACCAGTCCTCCAGCACGCGAACGAGCTTGCCGCCGGCGAGCGGGTCGCGGACATAGTCCTCGAACACGAAGGCGAGCCCGGCGCCGTCGACCGCGGCATTGGCAATCAGATGGTCCTCGTCGAGGATCAGCGGCCCTTGCACCGGGATTTCGATCTCCTCGCCGTTTTTCTCGAATTCCCAGCGGTAGAGAATGCCGCTGGAGAAGCGGAAGCGGATGCAGCGGTGAGCGGCGAGATCGCGCGGATGCTGCGGCTTCGACCTGGTCTCGAAGTAGGATGGCGTGCCGACCACGGCGCCGCGAAGGTCTGGTCCGATGCGCACTGCGATCATGTCGCGCTGCAGGCTCTCGCCCAGCCGCACACCGGCATCGAAGCCGCCCTCGACGACGTCGGTGAAGCGGTCCTCGATGACGATCTCCAGCACGATGTCGGGATAGGCAGCAGCAAAGGCGCCGAGCCTTGGCGTCAGCGCCAGGTGGGCGGCGGTGCGCGGCACGGTCAGCCTGAGATTGCCCGCCGGCCGGTGGCGCGCCTCGATTGCCGATTCAAGCGCAAGGTCGATTTCCGACAGCGCCGGCCTGAGGCGCTCGAGCAGTTGCGCGCCCTCCTCGGTCGGAGCGACGCTGCGCGTGCTGCGCGCCAGAAGGCGCACGCCGAGGCGCGCTTCGAGGCTGGACACCGCGTGGCTGACCGCCGACGGCGCGATTGCCAGTTCCTTGGCGGCGCCGCGAAAACTGCCGCATTGGGCGACCATTGCCAGTACCGCGAGCTGTGAAAGATGGGTTCGCTTCATTGATCTATTTCTTGGAACAGCCCGTGCAATTGAGAGCCGATTATCGAACTCGGCGCAAGACGCTATCTCTGCCTCATCACAACCATCACAACAAGGAGACACGTGATGCAAACCCGCAAGCTTGGCAATGAACTTGACGTCTACCCGGTCGGCCTCGGCTGCATGGGGATGAGCTTTGCCTATGGTGGCCAGCCGGAGGCGGAGGCGATTGCCACGCTGCGCCATGCCGTCGAGATCGGAGTCAATTTCTTCGACACGGCCGAGGTCTATGGCCCTTTCGAGAACGAGATCCTGGTCGGCAAGGCGCTGAAGCCGGTGCGTGACAAGGTGACGATCGCAACCAAATTCGGCTTCAATATCCTCGAAGAAGGCAGCGGCATGGAGCGCATGGCCGGTGTCGATAGCCGCCCGGAGCATGTCAAGGCCGTGGCCGAAGCGTCATTGAAGCGGTTGGATACGGAGGTGATCGATCTCTATTACCAGCACCGCGTCGACCCCAACGTGCCGATCGAGGATACGGTCGGCGCCATGGCCGAGCTGGTGCGCGAGGGCAAGGTGCGGGCGCTCGGCTTGTCGGAGGCGAGTGCGGCGACCATCCGCCGGGCGCATGCCGTGCATCCGATCGCCGCGGTGCAGAGCGAGTATTCACTGTGGAGCCGCGATCCGGAGGGGGAAGTGTTTGCCGTCTGCCGTGAGCTCGGCATCGGCTTTGTCCCCTATAGCCCGCTCGGCCGCGGCCTGCTCACCGGCACGATTGCCAAGCCCGATGTTCTCGGCGCCGACGACTGGCGCCGCGGGTTGCCGCGCTTCCAGGCCGACGCCATGGCGGCCAATGCGGCGGTCGTCGCCGTGCTGGAAAAGATGGCCGCCGGGAAGGGCGTGACGCCGGCGCAGCTGGCGCTCGCCTGGGTGCTGCATCAGGGCGACTTCATTGTCCCGATCCCTGGTGCGCGAAAAATGCGCCATCTGGAGCAGAATACGGCGGCAGCCGATATCGTGCTGAGCCAGCCCGAGGTGGCATCCATCGGCGACGCCCTGTCGCCGGAAAAGGTGGTCGGCAAGCGCTATACCGAGGAGCTGCTGGCCCTGGTTAACGGGTGAACGGCAATCGACGGCGTAATCGAAACGGGGCGTTTGGGCACCCCTTTTTGACTAATACGGTGCGATGCAAAGCGTTGTGAGACCTCGGCGCGAGACACCCCCTCTGTCCTGCCGGACATCTCCCCCTCAAGGGGGGAGATTGGCAGTTCCCGCGCCCCGCCCGCCCTTCCGGCGCCGGTAATTGGCGAAAGCCGAGGCGACATCCGATCTCCCCCCTTGAGCAGGGCTATCGCATATGAGTGATGGCATTGATGAGATAGTCGTCGTTCCAGGCGCATTTCTTGATGCGATGGCTGATGGGAACTTTGGCAGCATCGGCGGCCTGAAGGATGTTTCTGGCGAGGCGATTGAGAAGGGCCGTGTTGGCGGGGGCATTGTCCTTGCGGGCACGGCTGAGATCCTCATCGAGATGGACATCGAGCATCCAATGCAGGCCGTTCTCGATCTGCCAATGAGCTCTAGTGAGGTGGAGCGCCCGCTGCGGCGACATGAGCGTGGAGCCATGAACAGGCGCATCAACGGCTTGGCCTGATCGCGTCGGCTGGTGATGCGGATGAAGGCCAGGTGACCGGGCATCAGCGGCTCGGCCGCCGCCACGATCTCGGCCTGCCGCCACTCGTTGCGGCCGTGGCTGGTCTCGGTCCGCTCGGCAATGGAAGGGGTGGCGTCGG